>NZ_LT796768.1:2488673-2799757 GCF_900167475.1 Aeromicrobium choanae
TCTGGCCCGAGCCCGGCGACACGGCTGCGACCGGGGGCGCCTCGCCGTTGTGGGAGGGCAGGTACGACAGGAAGGTCTTCACCAGCTCGATCGCCTCCTCATCGGAGTCGGCCACGGCGTCGGCGAAGCCGGTGATGCGCGAGTGCACCTTCCAGCCGCCGAGCTCCTCGCGGTCCACGGTCTGACCCGTCGCGCGGCTGACCAGCCCGGGGCTCGAGACGGCCATGACCGCGCCCTTGCGGAACACCGCGAAGTCGGACGAGACCGTGTGCCAGGCGGCCGACCCGAAGGCGTAGCCGAAGACAGCGGAGACCCACGGGCTCTCGCGGCGGCGCAGGAAGCGCGTTTTCTCGTTCCCGCCACCCATGCCGGTGCCGCCCATGATGTCGGGCATGCGGACGCCGGTGGACTCCGCCAGGTAGACCAGCGGCAGGCCGCGCTGGGCCGCCATGGCCTTCATGTAGGCCATCTTCTTGTTGCTGACGTTGCCGCTGGAGGCGCCCTTCACCGTGAAGTCGTAGGCGATGACGCCCGCCGTGCGGCCGTCGATCTCGCCCGTTCCGGTGACCTTGCCGTCCGCCGGCGTCGCGTGGCGGTCGGAGTCGAACTGGGAGGTCGCGAACAGACCGCTCTCGCGGAACGACTCCTTGTCGAACAGCACGTCCACGCGCTCGCGGGCGTTCAGCTCGCCCTTGTCAGCGCGGGCCTGCAGCTTCTTGGGGCCACCCATCGCGAGGGCGGCATCACGACGCTCCTCGTGGGCGGAGGCGAATTCGGAGTGGGGCATCAGAGGTTCTCCTGAGGGCTGGTCGTCGGTGCTGGTTCGGCGAGGAGTGCGGCGGCGGAGACCGCGGCCGCCTCGAACTGGCGGTGGGCCGCGACGCCGAGGCTGCGGGCGCGGCGGGCGTACTCGCCGATGCGCTCCTCCATGTCGCTCTTGCCGTCGCCCTTGAGGACGAGGAGGTGGTGCGTGGTCTCGGTCTCCGCCTGAAGCCGGGCCACCGTCTCGATGATCCGTCCGGTGACGTCGCCGTGGGTCTCCTCCAGGTTGCGCTGGATGATCCCCACGTTGAGGTGGGTCACGACGACGGCAGGCTCGGTCGAGGCCAGGATCGTGCGCAGGATGTCGTCGGCGACCGCACCACTGCGGACGGCGAGGGTCCCCGCCGGCACGTCGACCGGGTTGGTCAGGCCGTTGCCCGGAGGCAGGTCGAACGCCTCGAGCGCCGCGACGACCTCGGGGGCGAGCGTGGGGGTGACCAGGCCGTGCCGGGCGAGTGCGTCGGTCGCCAGGACGCTGGCGCCACCGCCGTTGCCGAACAGCACCACGTCGCGGGACGAGACGCGGACCGACGGCTTGGCGACGTCGAATCCCAGCAGCACCGAGAGGAAGTCGTCGAGCGAGTCGACCAGTCGCAGGCCGGCCTGGCGCGCCAGCGCGGGCCAGAGGCGATGGTTGCCGGACAACGCGCCGGTGTGGCTGGCGGCGGCCCGCGAGCCCTCCGCGCTGCGGCCTCCGACCAGCAGCACGACGGGCTTGGTGACGAGGCGGTCGCTCGTGACGAGCTCGAGCACCTCGCGCGCCCGCTCCAGGGACTCCAGGTAGAGGCCGATGACGCGCACCTCCGGCAGGTCGAGGAGGTGACCCACCATCTCGGCGGGAGTCACGTCGGCGCTGTTGCCGATGCTCGTGACGGAGTGGAAGTGCACGCCGGACGCGGAGCCGAGGCGCAGGATGTCGACGCTCAGACCGCCGCTCTGGGAGACCACCGCGACGCCGCCGGGCTCGTACGGCGCGTTGGGGATGAAGCCGACGCCGCCGCGTGACGTGTGGGTGCCCAGGGAGTTCGGGCCGATGATGCGCGTCCCCTGCCGGCGTGCCGACTCCACCAGCTCACGCTCGAGCTGCTCGCCCCCCGCGACCTCGGCGAACCCGCTCGAGACCACCTGGGCGAACGCGACGCCGTCGACGGACTGGGACAGGGCCTCGGCGACCTTCGCGCCGGGCAGGGCCACGAAGGCGTAGTCGATCGCACCGGCGTCGGCCAGCGACGGGACGGTGGCGATGCCCTCGACCTCGTCGGCCTTCGGGTGGACCGGCACGATCCGGCCGGAGAAGCCGGACGTCTGCAGGTGACGCACGAACAGGTTCGCGGCGTTGACCGCGCGGGTGCTGGCACCCAGGACGGCCACGGCCTTCGGCTGGAAGAGGGCGCTGAAGTCGGTGGGCGGGACGGGGGTCAGGGCCCGGTCCGTGGTCACGGTCGCGGTCGGGTCGACGACGAAGCGCGCGTCCACGGCGACAGCGCCGCGGGCACCGAGCTTGATGGGGTTGAGGTCGATCTCGGTGACCTGCGGCGGCATGAGGTCCAGCAGGCCACCGGGTCCGGCGAGCGCCTCGATCAGCCCGACGAGGGCGTCGAGGTCGGCCGGCTCGCTGCCGCGAGCGCCCTGCAGCAGCGGCAGGCCTCGGAGCTCGTCGATCATCTCGACGATCTGCGGACGCACGAGGGGAGCGACGCCGAAGGCCACGTCCTGCAGCACCTCGACGAAGACGCCGCCGAGGCCGACCATCACCACCCAGCCGACACCGGGGTTGCGCACCGCGCCCACGACGACCTCGTGCGGACCGGCGGCCATCTCCTCGAGCAGGAAGGCGGACACCTCGTGCCCGGCAGCGGAGACCGTCTCGCGCATCGTCTTGGCGGCGGCGCGCACCTCGTCGGCCGCGAGGCCGACCGCGACGCCACCGGCGTCGGACTTGTGGATCAGGGTGGGGGAGACCGCCTTGAGCACGAACGGTCCGGTGAGGTCGGCGAGCAGGAGCTCCGGGTCGTCCCCGGTCCGGCCGGCGGGCACATCGATGCCGGCGGCGGCCAGGATCGACTTGGCCGTGGCCTCGTCGATCATCCGCGGACCGTCGGCCTGCGACCCCACGCGTTCGACCGCCTGGCGCAGGAGGTCACCGACCTGGGAATCGAGAGTTTCTGATGGCACGACACACCTTCGTTCGCTGCGAGATGGTGGGGCTGACAGCCTTGGTCAGCTCCGCCTCGATTCTCGTGCGGAACCCCGGGCAGAGGAAGGTCGCGCGGCCTGTCGGTGTGATGCGCAACACCTATCGGCGAAGGCTCAGAGCATGGGCGAAGGACGCGCGCCCGAGTGGGCCTCGGCGTTCTTCTTGATGAGCCTCAGGAGGGTCTGCACGACCGGCGAACGGTGCTCGTCCTTGCGCAGCACCGCGACCAGCTTGGTGCGCGCCCACGGCTCGTTGATCGGGATGAGCGTGACGCCGTCCCCCGACCGGGTGGAGAGCGCGAGGGAGTTGGCGATCGAGATGCCGACACCGGCCCGCACCATGTGCTGGGCGGTCTCGGCGTTGTGGGCGGTGTAGACGACGCGGGCCTCGAAGCCCTCCATGAGCTTCTCCATCGCCGTGCGCAGGATGCTGCCCTGGCCCATGAACACGAGGGGCTCGTCGTCGAGGTCGGAGAACTGGAAGTCCTCGGACTGGCTGAGCGGGTGGGCGTCGGGCACGCACAGCACGAGTCGTCCGGTGAGCAGCTCGATGACCTGGAGCTGGTCGTACTCGTCGGGCTGCTCGAGCGCCTCGATCCGGACGGCCAGGCCGATGTCGTACGTCCCGCGGGCCACGCCCTGCAGGACGGACTCCGACCCGCCCTCGTTCACGTCGAAGCGGATGTTGGGGTGCTGGTCGTGCATCTGGCGGATCACCGGGGGCAGGAGCACGCTGCTGCCCGTGGCGACCGTGACGAGCCTGACGTTGCCGACCTTCAGCGTCTCCATGGCGCTGGCCTCCTGGCGCAGCATGTCCTCGGCCCGGATCGCCGCCGTCACGTGGGGCAGCATCCGCTCGGCGGCCTCGGTCGGGGTGGCCCCGCGCGATCCGCGGAACATCAGGACGACCCCGAGATCCTCCTCCAGTCGCTGGATCTGGTTCGTGATCGTGGGCTGGGAGACCCCGAGCTCGCGGGCGGCCTGGCGGAACGACCCCGTCCGAACGGCCGCCTCGAGGTACCGCAACTGCTCGAATCTCACGTCATGATCCTGCCAGTCGGTGGGGTGAATGGGAACGAGGGGAGCGCCGGCGCGAGGCCCTCGAGCCGGGTCAGTCCTCGGGCGTCAGATCGTTGAGCCCGGAGGGATCGGTGACGAACAGGCCTCCCTCGACCGGGAGCACCGCCCCGGTGACGTACCCCGCCCCGGGGGTGAGCAGGAAGGCGACCGTGGCCGCCACCTCGTGAGGCTGGCCCAGCCGCCGCAGCGGGGTGTTGGCGCCCAGCTGCTCGGCCAGGTGACCACCGGACGCGACGAAGCGCGGCGAGAGGAACAGGCCCGGCGCCACCGCGTTGACCCGCACGCCGGAGGGCCCGTACTGCGTCGCCAGCTCGCGCACCCACATCTCCAGTGCCGCCTTGGCCGGACCGTAGCCGGGGGAGTGGTGCCCCGAGAGGGTGGCGTTGGTGCTGCTCAGGTGGACCACGGCCCCGCCTCCGCCCGCGACCAGGCGGGGCATCAGCTCCTGGGCGAGCAGGAACGCGTGCAGGACGTTGACGCGGAAGTCGCGATCCCACTCCTCGAGGGTGAACTCCGGCAGCCGTCGCCGCGTCTGCTGGCCGATCACGTCGACGTAGCCGTCGCACCGGTCCCACTCGCGGTCGACGGCCGCTCCGATCTGCGCCACGCCGTCGGGCGTGGTCGCATCGGCCACCAGCCAGGGTGCGCCGAGCCGCTCGCCCACGGCCCGGGCGCCGTCGCCGTCGATGTCGACGCACAGGACATGGCCGCCCAGCGCGGTGATCGTGGTGGCGACGTGCTCGCCGATCCCCGCGCCCGCGCCGATGACGACGATGTGCTGCCCGTCCAGCCGGAAGAGAGACGTGTGGTCGACGTCCTCGACCGGCCGCGGGGCGTGCGGGTCAGCGTGCACGAACCGGGTCCGCCTGCCGGGCGAGGAAGCCCTCGATGTGGGCCCACGTCTCCTGCGGATGGCTGATGTTGGGCGAGTGCATGTGGTCGATCTCGACGACGTCGCAGTGCTCCAGGACGTCGACCAGGTGCTTGGTCCAGCCGCGCTCGACGAGGGCGTCGCGGACGCACTCGAACAGGAGCACCGGCGTGTCCACGCCCGACAGGCTCGCGGGGAAGGAGTCGGCGGGCGGCTGGAACTTCAGCGGCTCGGGCACGGGGGTGTGGATCGCCATCGTCGCCGCGAAGTGGCCCGGGGCCTTGGCCCACGCGTGGCGTCGGTCGACCTGGTCCTCGAGTCCCTCGAAGTCGTCGCACAGCAGGCCGACGATGCGAGCGGTGTCCTCGCGGGTGCCGTCGAACCGGCCGAGCGCGGCACCGGCCGCGGTCCGCCAGGGGCCGCCCGTCCCACTGATCGTCGTCACCGACGCGATGCGATCGCGCAGCTCCGGCACCGTGAGGGCGCGCAGGGCCACGGAGCCACCGAACGAGTTGCCGACGAGGTGGACGGGCTCGGTCACGCCGAGCCGGTCCAGCAGCGCGAGCACGTGGCGCAGGCGGAAGCCGAACGGCGCCTGGTCGAGCCGGACGGCCTTGGCGCTGCCGCCGAAGCCGAGCATGTCCACCGCGACGACGTGGAAGCTCTCGGCGGCGAGCGGCAGGACGTCGCCCCACGTCACGTCGGAGCTGGCGCCCCACGCGCCGTCGTGGAGGAACACGACGGTGGGGTTGTCCGGGGACCCTCCCTCGAGGAAGCGGGTCTCCAGGTCGTTGACGAGGACGGTCTCGGTGCTGATCATCGGTGGTTCCGTTCGTTGAGCGTGTAGTGGGACGGGTCGACCTCGGAGGTGCCCTCGACGTAGTCCCACGTGGGCAGCGGCCACATGATCGTCGAGCGGCCGGCGGCGTTCTGGTACCAGCTGTGCGTGCCGGACCACTCCCAGACGCGGTGGGCACTGGCCGCGAAGATCTCGTCCCGGTAGGACTCGAACTTCTCCTGCGTGAGGGACATGGAGTGCACGTCCTCACGCAGCAGGAGCTCGACGGACTTCGCGACGTAGTTCGCCTGGCACTCCATGAAGAACACGACGTTGCCGTGCAGCACCAGGCCGGTGTTCGGCCCGTACATGCAGAAGAGGTTGGGGAAGTCCGGGATCGTCAGGCCCATGTAGGCGCAGGCGTCCAGGCCCCAGGCGTCGTGCAGGTCCTTGCCGCCGGCTCCCGTGACGGTCATGGGCGTCAGGAAGTCCGAGGCGCGGAAGCCCGTCCCGAAGACGATGACGTCGGCCGGGCGCTCGGTCCCGTCGGCGACGACACCGTCGGCGGTGATGCCGGAGACGGCCGACGTGACCAGCTCGACGTTGTCGCGCTTCAGCGTCGCGACCCACGTGCCGTCGTCGCGGATGATGCGCTTCGCGCCGGCGGGGTAGTCGGGGATGATCTTCGGCAGCAGGTCGGTGCGGTCGCCGGCCTGCTCGGTGAGGTACCCCGTCAGGAGCACCCGCAGCCGCTCGTTGGCCTCGGAGACCGCGACCTCCGTCGGCGGGTAGTTCGGGTCCACGGTTGCGGCGTCCAGCTGGCCGATGGCCCGGGGCACGAAGATCGTGAAGCGGTAGAACGAGCGGTAGAGCGGCAGGTTGTTCAGCAGCCACCGCTCGCTCTCACCGATTTCCTGGCGCAGCTCCGGCGTGGGCATGAGCCACGGGGCGCTGCGCTGGTAGATCGTGACCTTCGCCGCCTGCCTCGCCAGCGTCGGGGCGAACTGCAGGGCGCTGGCGCCGGTGCCGATCACCGCCACGTTCTTGCCCGTGAAGTCGATCGAGTGGTCCCACTCGGCGGAGTGGAACGCCGGACCGGAGAAGCCGTCCAGGCCCGGGAGGTCGGGGATCATCGGACGGTTGAGCTGGCCCACGGCGCTCACCAGGATGTCGGCGGATTCGACCGCGGCCTTCCGGTCGGGGTCGATGATGCCGACGTTCCAGCGCGACGACTGCTCGTCCCACGTCGCGTCGCTGACCTCGGTGTTGAAGCGGATGTGCTCCAGCAGGCCGTTGTTCTTCGCGAAGTCGGTGAGGTAGTCGAGGATGACCTCCTGCCGGCCGAAGTACGACGGCCAGTCGTGCGCCTGGAACGAGTACGTGTAGATGTGGCTGTGCACGTCCGTGCGGCAGTCGGGGTAGGTGTTCTCCCACCACGTGCCGCCGATGTGCGGCGCCTTCTCGTAGATCGTGAAGTCGATGCCGGCCTGCTTCAGGCGCAGGCCGACCATGAGGCCGGCGATCCCCGAGCCGATCACGATGGCGCGGAAGGGACGGTCCGGCGCCACCTCGTCGATCGTCCAACGCGGGGCCCGGGGATCGGTCCCCTCGGCGACGAACGCCACCGAGAGCAGCGCGGCGATGTCATCGTCGTCGGAGTCCAGGGCCCAGTCGGCGACGGCACGGAGGAACTCCTCCGTCGGCTGGTTGGGCCAGGGCTCGCCCGACGAGATCGCCTCGGCGAGACGGGCGGCGCACACCGCGCGGGCCTCCTCGTCCGTCGCGGGATCCAGCCCGGACTGCGGCAGCACGGCCGCGGACGGCTTCCACTCGGGTCGCAGGAGCGACAGGTCGCCCGTGACGTGGGCGGCGAGCAGGACCAGCGTGGGCACGGCAGCCGCGTGGACGTGCTCCTCCAGGCCGGCGAGGACGGTGGTCGAGACGGGGGTGGTGGTGCTCACGGAGACTCCGAACTGGCAGACGGGAGGGGATCAGGAGGCGAGGAAGTCGCGCAGGAGGGCGGCGACCGGCTCGGGATGGGACAGCGGTGCGAGGTGGCTTCCCGGGACGCTCTCCAGCCGGGCGTCGCCGTAGGCGGCGGCAAGGGCCTGCATCGTCGAGCGCGGCGTGCTGAGGTCGTCCTCGGGCGAGATCAGCAGTGTCGGGGGCGTGGAGTGGGGATGGACGTCGTTGACCTGCGTCATCGCGCGCAGGACCCCGGCGTGGGTCTTCGCGTCGGTGCGGAGCAGGCGGGCGTGGGCGCGCTGGGCGCGGGCGTCGGTGAGGTCGCTCGCGCCGGCACCGAACCATCGGTCGATGAGCGCGTCCGCCATCAGGGCGAGGCTCCCGGCGGAGAGGACCGCGTCGATGCGGTGCTGGGCGCCTTCGAGCGCCGCGTCGTCGAAGCGGTGCGCGGTCGCGATGAGCACCAGGTGCGAGACGCGCGACGGCGCGTCGGCCGCGAGCGCCTGGGCCACCATCCCGCCCATGGACAGGCCGACGACGGGCGAGGTCTCGATGCCGAGGTGGTCCCACAGGGCCACGACGTCGGCGGCCATCGCGCGCAGGTCGAGGTCGCTCGCGGCCGTGTCGCCGTGACCGCGCAGGTCCGGGGCGAGCACGCGATAGTCGGGTCCGAGCGCGTCGGCCAGCGGCTCCCACCACGATCCGTCGAGCGCGAGCGAGTGCAGGCACGTGACGAGGTGCTCCCCGGTGCCGTACACGCGGTACGCCACCTTCACGCCCTCCAGCGCGACCTGCTCGGCCGGCACGGTGGTCATGACTTCTTCCTCATGTTCATCACGGCGGCGTCGACCTTGTCGACCTCGTGGCGCAGGCGGTCCGACAGGTCCATGAAGTAGGAGCGGAACTCGGCGCCGCCGCGCATCTCCTGCGAGCGGGGCCGCTCCAGCTCGATGGCCATGTCGGCCACGATGCGTCCGGGGCGGCTGGCCATGAGGATGACGCGGTCGCTGAGCAGGATCGCCTCCTCGAGGTCGTGCGTCACGAAGATGACGGTCGGGCGCTCGGCCTCCCACAGGGAGATGAACTCCTCCTGCTGGAGCGCGCGGGTCTGCGCGTCGAGGGCCGCGAACGGCTCGTCCATCAGCACGACGCTGGGGCTCTGGACGAGCGTCCGGGCGATGGCCACGCGCTGGCGCATGCCCTGCGACAGGTGCAGGACGTCGGATTCGGCGAACTCGTCGAGCCGCACCCGGCGCAGCCAGGCGTCGGCCCGCTCGCGTCGCTCCTTCTTGTCGACGCCGTGGACCTCCATGGCGATCTCGACGTTGGACCGCACGCTGCGCCACGGCAGCAGGGCGTCACGCGCGAAGAGGAACGCCACGTCGCGCGAGGTGTGCGACACGGTGCTCTCGCCGATCTTGACCGTGCCGCGTCGCGGGTGCACGAGGCCGCCGGTCATCGACAGCGCGGTGGTCTTGCCGCAGCCGGAGGGCCCGACGATGCTCACGAACTGCGAGGGAGGGATGTCCAGCGTGAAGTCCTCCAGGACGGGGACCGCGCGGTCCCCGTGGATGAAGCTGTGGTGGACCTGGCTGAAGGTGATCCGCTGCCCTCGAGCTGCCGTTTCCGTCTTCGTCATGGTGCGTGCCTATTCCTGAGCAGATGGTGTCGAGCGGGGCTGGGACGCGACGTCGGTGGCGTCGATCTCGTCCGTGTCCCTGCACCCTGAACGCTCGGTGATCCGCATCACATGAGTCAAGGCTGGAACGGCCCGTTTGGTCTATCGCCCCGATAGGACCGGTTCGCTTGCTCTTCGGCGTTCGGCAGGGTGACGCTACTCACACATCGACCTTTCGAGAGGCAAGACGCATGTCGCAACGCACCATGGACCGGACCGCCACCGGGACCGCCACCTTCGACTTCACCGGGAGCTGCGCGGTCGTCACGGGAGCCTCCGGGGGAATCGGGTCGGCGATCGCCGAAGCCTTCGCCCGCGCCGGCGCCGACGTCGTGCTGCACGGCCGGAACGTCGAGGCCCTGGAGCAGGTGGCCGGGCGCGTCACCGAGCTCGGCCGGCGCAGCGTGATCGTCAGCGGGAACATGCGCGATCCCGGCACGTCCCGCGCGATCGTGGACGCCGCCGTCGAGGAGTTCGGATCGTTCGACATCCTGGTCAACAACGCCGGCGGCAACTTCGCGGCGCGGCTCGAGGACCTGTCGGTCAACGCCTGGAACGCCACGATCGAGACGAACCTCTCGGGGCCGTTCCACCTCGCCAGCGCCGCCTACGAGGTCTTCAAGGAGCACGGCGGCGGTGCCATCGTGAACATCGGCTCCGTCTCCGCGAACTACGCCCATCCCCTCCGCGGCGCCTACGCCGCGGCGAAGGCGGGTCTGTCGTCCCTCACGCGCACCATGGCGTGGGAGTGGTCCGAGGCGAACGTGCGCGTCAACTGCATCGAGCCCGGTGCCGTGCAGACGCAGGCCTCGCGGTTCGTCGACCCGGACCTCGAGCGCCGGATCGCGTCCTTCAGCGCGCGTCCCCGCGTGGGCCGGCCCGAGGACATCGCCAGCATGTGCCTGTTCCTCGCGTCCGACGACGCCGACTACATCACGGGCGAGACGATCAAGGTGGCAGGTGGGCCTCCCATCTCGAGCCCGGCCGAGCTCGCCCTCATCCGACCCGAGCAGGGAGAGTGACCACCATGTCCACCACGATGGAGAATCCGCCGACGAACGAGGTCGAGTCCACGACGATCGCGGCCGCCGTGGGCCAGGAGATGTTCGCCGAGCGGCGCAGGCGGGAGCGGCGTGCCCTCATCCTGACGTGGACCCTGCGGATCGTGGCCCTGGTCGTGTTCATCGGCCTGTGGGCGATGGCCAGCAACAACGCGTGGATCGATCCGTTGATGATCTCGCACCCGAAGGACGTCGTCATCGCGGCGTTCAACGAGGTGCAGGACCCCACCTTCTGGACCGACGCCCTCAGCACGTTCAGCGGAGCCATGGTCGGCCTGGCCGTCGGATCCGTGCTCGGCATCTTCGTCGGCGTCGTCTTCACGCACGTTCCCGTGCTGGAGCGGGCGTCCGGCCCGTTCCTCACGCTGTTCAACAGCCTGCCCCGCCCGGCGCTCGCGCCGATCTTCATCCTGTGGTTCGGCCTGGGCTTCACGCCCAAGGCGCTGGTGGCCGCCAGCGTCGTGTTCTTCCTGCTCCTCACCGCGACGAGCGGCGCCCTGCGCGGGATCGACCACGACGTCAACATGCTGGGCCGGTCGCTGTCGCTGACGCCGTGGCAGCGGTTCCGCAAGATCGAGCTGCCCAGCGCCCTGCCCACGATCATCGGCGCGCTGCGCCTCGGTGCGGTCTACTCCGTCCTGGGTGCGGTCCTGGCCGAGATGGTCGGCGCGTACTCCGGCCTGGGCCAGCGCCTCGTCGTCATGACGAACAACTTCCAGGTGGCCGAGTCGTTCGCGGTCCTGCTGGCCATGGGCTTCATGGCGATGTCGCTCGACTACGCGATCTCCCACCTGGAGCGCGTCGTCCGGAACCGGTCCAAGTGAGCGCGGCTCCGCTGGTCGTCTCGGGCGGGAGCTCCGGGATCGGCGCGGCGATCGTCCGCCACCTGGCGCCGCTCCGGCCCCTCGTCAGCATCGACCGCGCGCCGATGGACGAGCTGCCGGAGAACGTCACCGAGGTCATCGGTGACCTCGCCTCCGCCGAGGGCGTGCGGAAGGCCGCGGACGCCGTGCGCGAGCTGACCGGCGGCAGCATCAGCGGCGTCGTCCACTGCGCCGGGGTCGCCACGTCGGTGGGCCCGCTGGCCGACATGGACGTGGCCGAGTGGCAGCGCGCCATCGACGTGAACCTCGTGGGTGCGATCGCGATGGGCCAGTACTTCGGGCCGCTCGTCCACGACGACGGCCGCTGGGTGTACTTCTCGTCCGGCACCGCGCTGAAGGGTCCGGGCGGGATGGCGGCCTACGTCGCGTCGAAGGCGGGGGTCATCGGCCTGACCAAGAGCCTCGCCGCCGAGCTCGGCGGACGGGGGATCACCGTGAACGTGGTCGCGCCCGGCTTCGTGCTGACGCCGCTGTCGGCCCACCTGTCCTTCGCCGAGCCGGCGAACCTGCAGACGCGGGCCATCCAGCGCTCGGCCACGGTCGAGGACTTCGTCGGACCCGTCGACTTCTTCCTCTCCGAGGGCGCGAGCTTCGTGAGCGGCCAGACCCTGGTCGTCGACGGCGGCTCCTTCAAGCACTAGGGGCCGGTGTCGTGAAGGCAGTGCAGATCACCGAGTTCGGCGGACCCGAGGTGATGCGGGTGACCGAGCTCCCCGTGCCGCGGCCGGGGCCGGGCGAGGTCCTGGTCCGTGTCGCGGCCGCGGGCGTCAATCTCGCCGACACCAGGATGCGCTCGGGGCACTACCCCGTCCCGCTGCGCCTGCCGTTCGTCCCCGGCTTCGAGCTCAGCGGTCACGTCGACTCCGTGGGACCGGGTGCGGCCTCCCTGGCGCGCGATCCTCGCGTGCTGGCTCCCGGCACCCCGGTGGTGGCGGTCCATGCCCACGCGGCCTACGCCGAGTACGCGCTCGTCCCGGCGGACATGCTGCTGCCGTTGCCGGAGGGCATCGACGTGGTGGCTGCCGCCGCCGTGCCGGTCGCCTACTCGGTGGCCTGGATGGCGCTGCACGACCGGGGAGGCCTCCGGCCGCACGAGACGGTCCTGGTGCACGCCGCGGGCAGCGGCGTCGGGCTGGCCGCCGTCCAGCTGGCGGCCGCTGCCGGCGCCGAGGTGATCGCCCTGGCCAGCACGCAGGAGAAGCTCGACCTCGCCAGGGCCGCGGGAGCGTCGGTCGCCCTGGGCTACCAGCCGCACTACCCGACGGACGACCTGCACCTCTGGCTCGACCGCGGGGCGGACCTCCTGATCGACGGGGTCGGCGGGCCGGTGCTGGCCGAGGGGCTGTCGCTGCTGCGCCCCGGCGGTCGCGCCGTGTGCTTCGGGCAGTCCGCCGGCGAGCCGATCGACCTGGACCTCTACCGCGCGGTGATTCCCCGGCAGCTCGACCTGCGCGGGCTGGCGAGGGGCGCCCTCGTCGACTCGCGTGATCCCCGGGACCGTGGGCTCGTCGCCGACGCCGTCGCCCACGTGCTCGATCTCTGGGCCCGGGGCGCGCTGGCGGACCCGGTCGTCCACCGGCTGCCGCTCGCTGAGGCAGCCGAGGCTCACGCGGCGATGTCGGACCGCTCGCACACGGGCAAGCTGACGCTCGTACCCGACTGAGTCCTACGTCGAGGGTCGCCGGGTCGTCCCGGCGCGGGCGATGCGCAGCAGTGCGTCGACGGAGTCCGGCAGGCGCCGCTCCATCAGCCAGATCGCGGTCAGCGGCCGCCAGAGGTCGAGGTCGGTGGTGACCTCGACGAGCCGTCCGGTCTCGAGCTCGGAGGCGACGGCGCGCCGGGAGACGACGGCCGGGCCGACCCCGGCTCGCGCGGCACCGATCAGCGCCGTGGTGGAGTCGGCCTCCATCGCGAGGTGGGGCTCGAACCTCAGCGCGCGCTCGAACGTGCTGCGGGTCCCGCTGCCGGTCTCGCGCAGCACCCACGCCTCGTTCCGCAGTGCTTCGTGCGGGACGGGGGTGCTGCGCCGGGCCCACGGGTGGCGTGGGTCGACGACCACGGCCAACTGGTCCGATCCGACGAGCCGGTGGGCCAGGTCGCGGGGGACGGCGGCGCTCTCGATGAACCCGACGTCCACCGTGCGCGACCGGACGAGCTCGGCCACCTTCTCGCTGTTGACGACGTGGAGCCGGGGCCGGACGACCACCGATCGGCTGCGGAGCTCGCCGAGCCAGCGGGGCAGGATGAACTCGGCGATGGTCAGGCTCGCGGCCACCTCGAGCTCGGCGTGCCGCTCGTCGCTCAGCGCCGTGAGCGCGGCGCGCATGAGGTCGACCTCGTGCAGCACGGTGCGGGCCCACGAGACGATCGCGAGCCCGTCGGTCGTCAGGGCCGTCCCGCGGGGCGACCGGTCGGCGACGGTCACCCGCCAGCGGGCCTCGAACGAGCGGAGCCGGGCACTCGCGGCGGGTTGGCTGATGCCCCGGGCCTGGGCCGCCGCGCTGAGGCTGTTCAGCTCGGCGAGATCCACCAGCAGGCGCAGGGTCTCCATGTCGACGTCGGGAGTCATCACCTTTGTTTATATCCCACGTCGATCGCGGGGTCTACTGCAGCGGACCGCACTCGGCGATGGTCGAAGCATGGCCCTCACCCTCGACGCCCGGACCTCGGGATACCGGCTCGCGCCCGCGCTCGTCGCGGCCGCGATCGCGGCCGGGGTGAACCTGATGTTCCCCCTCGCGAGCCCGCTCCTGGTCGCGCTGGTGCTCGGCGTCGTCGTCACGAACACGCCTCTCGCCCGGCACCGGATCCTCCACGACCAGGAGCGGCTCACGAAGCTGCTGCTGCGCTGGGGCGTCGTCATGCTCGGCATCAAGCTGCCGATCGACGCCGTGTTCGGGATCGGGGTGGGCGGCGTCGTCGTGGTGATCGGCACCGTCCTGATCACCTACTACGGCACCCTGGCCATCGGCACGCGGCTCGGCCTCGAACCGCGATTCGTGACCCTCCTCGCGGCCGGTTTCTCGATCTGCGGCGCGGCCGCGATCGCTGCGGTCGCCGACACCGTCCGAGCCCGCCAGCGCGACGTCGCCCTGGCGGTGGCCCTGGTGACCGTCTTCGGCTCGATCATGATCGCCCTCGTCCCGTGGGCCGCGCACCTGATCGGACTCGACGACGCCCAGGCGGCCGTGTGGGCCGGCGCCAGCATCCACGAGGTCGCCCAGGTCGTCGCCGCCGGATCCGTCCTCGGCGGCGGAGCCGTGGCGCTGGCCACGACCGTGAAGCTCGGGCGGGTCGCCATGCTCGCGCCCATGTCGATCCTCGTGGCCCGCCGCTGCGCGGTCGAGGGCGCACCGAAGGCGCCCCTGCTGCCGTGGTTCGTCGTGGGCTTCATCGCCGCCGTCGCCCTGCGGAGCACCGGTGTGCTGCCGGAGTCCGCGCTCACCGTCGCGGGCGTGGTGACCAACGTGCTCCTGGCAGCCGGGATGTTCGGGCTCGGGCTCGGGATCCGGATGCGGGAGCTGTGGCCCGTCCCCGGTCGCGCCCTGCTGCTCGCCACGCTCTCCACGGCCATCGCGGCGGGCTCCTCGCTGGCCCTGCTCGCGGTCCTGGTCTGACGGACGCTCCGCGGGCTGCACCGCTACCCTCGTCGGGCCGGCCGTGCTCCGAGCGTCCTGGGGCCCTGGGGCGGGGTGGGCCAGGCCATGAGAGGAGCGGCACGTGGTGAGGGACCTCTACGACGTGATCAATCGGCGCCGCGACACCCGCCGCGAGTTCACCGGCGAGCCGGTGGATCCGGAAGCGCTCCATCGGGTCCTGGCGGCGGCCCACTGCGCGCCAAGCGTGGGGATGAGCCAGCCGTGGGACTTCGTGCTCGTCCGGTCCCGGCGGACGCTCGAGACGTTCCGCGACCATGTGGCACAGGAGCGCGAGGTCTTCGCCGGCTCGCTCGACGGCGAGCGAGCGGAGACGTTCGCCCGGATCAAGATCGACGGGATCGTCGAATCAGGGCTGGGCGTGGTCGTCGGCTACGACCCCGACCGCGGCGGCTCCCACGTGCTGGGGCGCCATGCCATCGCAGATGCGGGACTCTACTCCGTGGTCTGCGCGATCGAGAACCTCTGGCTCGCGGCGACCGCCGAGGGCCTCGGCGTCGGGTGGGTGAGCTTCTACCGCGAGGAGTTCCTGGCCGACCTGGTCGGCTTCCCGGCTCCCGTCCGACCCGTGGCCTGGCTGTGCGTCGGGGCGGTCGACGACCTCCCGGACGTGCCCGACCTCGAACGCTTCGGGTGGCGGCACCGGTCGCCACTCGAGGAGGTGGTGCACGAGGAGACGTACCGGCTCAGGGCGTAGGCCAGCGCGTCCATGGTCCGGAACGAAGTTCGGCGACGCCGAACGCGGACAGGGCGATCACCACGGGCCACAACGCGAGGCGCTCGAGCAGGCCCGCGTCACCTTCCCCGGCGAGGACGAATCCCACGGCGGCCGCAGCAGTGATCGCGCCGGTCGCGAACAGCAGGCGCGACAGGTGCGGGTGGTCTCCTCGGACCCGGGCGGCCAGCACCAGCAGCGCCGCCGGTTGGGCGATGAAGAGGGGAGTCGCGGCGATCGCGTGGGCGACGCCGGCCTGGTCCTGGGGCGTCAGGCCGGTCGCGATCGAGCTCAGTCCCGCGATCACCAGCAGTCCCGCCGCCCACGGCCCCAGGCGTCGCGCGAGCCACACCGCGCTCCCGGTCAGGAGGACGCCGAAGACCACGAAGGATCCGTTCATCCACGCGTGCCGGGGGGAGCAGAAGTCAGGTGAGCAGCCGATCTCGCCGAGCCGGCTGACCGTGTCCGCGAGAAAGTCGTAGCCCCCGATCGTCGCCGCCGCGACGAGGATCTCGGTGCCGATGTAGAGCGGCCGCACGACCAGCGCCAAGGCGCCCCAGCGAGCAGCGCGGTCCGCGGCGAACCGGCGTGGGCGGGAGGCGGTCGGCATTCGCCCACCGTAGTCGGGCCACGCGCCTCAGGAGGGCGGCCCCGTCGGGTGCTGCGTGCGGGCGACCTTGCGGTCGGTCATGAGGATCCAGACGGCCAGGGCGACGCCGGAGCAGACGGCGAAGAGGAACAGCAGCATCGCCAGACCGGGGTAGCCCAGCAGCGTCCACGCCGACGGGACGCGCATCGTCAGGGCCGCGCCGAGGATCGTGGCCGCGATGATGATGCCGAGGGTCAGGCGGTTGGCGATCCGCTGCAGGACCATGTGCAGGCGCTCCTCGTCCATCGCGTCTACCTTGACCCGGAACTCGCCCTCGGCGAGGGCGTCCATGATCCGGTTGGCCCGCTTCGGCAGCTCGGCCACGAAGGTCTTCGACTCGATCGCGGCCGCGACGATCCCGCCCGGCGTCATGGTGAGTCCGGCGGTGAAGATGTCGCTCACGTTCTCGCGGATGGCCTCGGCGGGGGAGAAGCCGGGATCCAGGTGCGACGTCGAGCGGTCGAGGTTGAGCAGTGCCTTGCCGACCATCGACATCTCGGCCGGAGGGCGCAGCCCGTGGGCTCCGGAGAGCCGGCTCAGGTCGACCAGCACCGCGCCGACGGCGACGTCGGCGCCGCTGGCGATCGCCTCGGACACCAGGTGCGAGACGTCGTCGCGGAAGGCGCCCGCGTCGAACCCGTCCAGCGGGTGTCCCATGCTCGCGAGGATGGAGGCGGTCTCCTCGCCGTCGCCGTCGCTGATGGCCAGCAGCAGCTTGATGATGTCGTGCTGGACGCGCGGCGGGACCGACGCGGTCATGCCGAGGTCGAGCAGGGCCAGCCTGCCGTCGTCGGTGAGCAGCAGGTTCCCGGGGTGGGGGTCGGCGTGCAGGATGCCGGCGTCGAGGATCATGCGCAGGTAGGCGCTGAACAGCTGCTCGACGATGGGCCGGGCGTCGAGGTCGACCAGGCCGAGCTGGCCGATGTCGGTGACCTTGCGGCCCTGCACGAAGTCCATCGTCAGGACCTTCGAGGTGGTGTACGCCGGCACGGGCTGCGGGACGAGCAGCAGGTCGTACGCGGCGGTGAGCTCGCCGAACGTCACCAGATTGCGCGCCTCGCGGCGGTAGTCGAGCTCGCCGGCCAGGGAGCGGCGGAACTGGTCGAGCAGGCGCCCGAAGCCGAACCGGTGGCCGACCTCGGTGCGCTTGTCGGCCAGCCGGGCCAGCCGGCCGAGCACCTTCATGTCCTCGCGCACGACCTCGCGCACCCCCGGCCGCTGCACCTTCACCACGACCTCGCGGCCGTTGCGCAGGATCGCCCGGTGGACCTGGCCGAGGGAGGCCGCGGCCAGCGGCTCGGGGTCGAACTCGCTGAAGCGCTCCCTCAGCGTGGCGCCCAGCTCGGTCTCGACGACCTCGCGGACGGTCTCGAAGTCGATCGGGTCGACCTCGTCCTGCAGCCGCTCCAGCGCCGTCGTGTACGACGCGGGCAGGAGGTCGAAGCGCGTGGACAGCAGCTGGCCGAGCTTGATGAACGTCGGACCCATCCGCTCGAGGTCGTCGGCGAAGGCCTCCGCGCGCTCGGCGTCCCCGAGGGGAGTCTCGTCGTCGATGTCGAACTCGTCGAGCTGGGCGCCGGCGAGGAGGTCGGACCTGCCGTGGCGTCGCACGAGTCGAGCCAGCGCGACGTACCGGTTGTCGTCCAGAATCGTCATGGCGCAAGCATGCCGGTACTGGCCGGCGCGCGCGCCGGTTCCCCTACGCGCCGTCGAGGAGCCTCTGGACGATCGGTCCGTACGCCGCCTCCGCCGCATCGAGGTCGGCGAGGAGGGTGGGGGACTCGAAGAAGCGCAGCGTGGTCGCCAGCCCCAGGAGGGCCGCGACGGCCAGCTCGGCCCGCAGTTCCGGGCGCGGGCCCTCGAGGAGCCTGGTCAGCGGCTCGACGTAGCCACTGAGGAACTTCGCCCGCACACACTCGGGGTCGGGAGCGTTGACCCGCAGGATCATCGCGCGCCCCAGGTGCTCGAGGTCTCCGCGCCGCTGGCGGTCGACGAGCTCGGTGACGAGAGCCGGTCCCAGCCGCGAGAGGGGGACGTCGGGCAGGACCGGTGCGCTGATCGTGGCGGTGCGGTGGAAGAGCTCCTCCTTGCTGCCGGCCACCTTCATGACCAGCGCAGGGGAGGTGCCGGCGCGGGCCGCGATCGCGCGGATCGTGACCTCGGGGTAGCCGTTGCGCGCGAACAGCTCGGCGGCGGCTCGCCACACGGCGGCCCGCAGGTCCGCGGGATCCGGAGCCGTCATGCGAGCGGGGTTCCCAGCGTGAGGTCCGCGGTGCGGTTGGCCTCCCACATGGTGACGGGGCGGGCCCCCGTGGCGCCGTTGTCCGCGATGGCGCTCAGCACGTAGCGGCCGTTCGCAGGACGCGGCACCGCGTAGCGACCGTGCTCGTCGGTGCGTGTGGAGTGCACGGCCTCGCCGGCGTGGTGGGTGAGGATGACCAGGGCGTCGGCGATCGGGGCGCCGTCGGTGTCGCTGATGGTGCCCTCGAGGGTCAGCCGGTGGCGCAGGACGAGGGGCGGGAACCGCGAGTCGTCGTCGAGCGTCACGATGCGCGACCGCGGCTGCCAGCCGTCGGCGGAGGTCACGACGAAGTAGTCGCCACGCCCCGGGACGGCGACGCTGACCTGCCCCTCGGAGTCGGCCTGGCCCCAGTCGACAGCGGCGCCCTCGGTGGTGAGCACGGTGACGACGGCGTTGCGCACGGGCCGGGCGTGCTCGTCGACGACGCGGCCGCGCACCACACGCGTGGGCCGGCTCGTCGTCGCGGTCCCGGACCGGTCGGCCTCGGGTGCGAAGTCCGGCATCCGCAGGGTCGGGAACGTGACCGCGGCGCTCAGCACCGCAGCGGCCGCCGCGATCCAGAACAGCAGCTTGAGCGCGCCTTCGCTCGTCGCCTCCTCGCCACCGATCGTCACGATCGAGGCGGACGTGACGGCCGCGACGATGGCGCTGGCGGTCGTGGTGCCGATCGAGCGCAGCAGGACGTTGAGGCCGTTCGCGGAGGCCGTCTCCGTCACGGGGACGGCGCGCATGATCATCGTGGGCAGCGCGCCGTAGACCATCGCCGTGCCCGCACCGACCACGACCGAGCCGATCACGACCTGCGTCAGGTTGTCGCTGAGGAACACGCGCGCGACGTACGTGACGCTCATGATGAGGCAGCCGGACAGGGCCGTGACCTGCGGACCGAAGTGCCGTGTGAGCCAGGCCGAGACGGGCGCCATGAGGCCGAAGGCCGCTGCGTTGGGGACCATCCACCATCCGGTCTCGAGGACGCCGAGCCCGAGCCCGTACCCCGACTCCTCCGGGAGCTGGAGGAGCTGGGTGGTGAGCAGCATGTTGGCGAACATCGCGAAGCCGATGAGCACGGACGCGGAGTTCACCAGGACGACCGCGCGCCGCGACGAGACGCGCAGGTCGACCAGCGGGCTCGGCGTGCGCAGCTCGAGCGGGACCCAGATCGCGAACAGGATGCCACCGCCGGCGACGAGACCGAGCGTCGTCGGCGAGCCCCAGCCCCAGATCGAGCCCTTGGAGATGGCGAGCATGAGGGCGGTCAGGGCGCCGGAGAGCAGCACGGCCCCGCGGATGTCGAACGTGCCGCGGGTGCGGACGGGGGACTCGGGAAGCACCACCATGGCCGCGACGAGCAGGACCAGGCCGACGGCGCCGGTCACCCAGAAGATCGCGTGCCAGTCGAGGTGCTCGGAGATCAGGCCGGCCACCGGCAGGCCGACCCCGGCGCCGATCGCCAGCGTGGCGCTCATCAGCGCGACGCCGAGGGGGATCCGCTCGCGCGGCAGCTCGTCGCGCATGATCGCGATGCCGACGGGGACGACGGCGGTGCCGACGCCCTGGAGGGCGCGGGCGAAGATCAGCAGGGCGAGATCATCGCTGAGCGCGCCGACCATGGAGCCCAGGACCGAGATCCCGAGCGCGAGCACGATCATCCGGCGCTTGCCGTACATGTCGGCCAGTCGCGTCACGGTCGGGGTGGCGATGGCGCCGGTGAGCAGCGTCGCGGTCACCAGCCACGAGGTGTCGTCGGCCGACGCGCCCACGAGGTCGGGCAGCATCGGCAGCAGCGGCAGCAGGAGCGTCTGCTGCAGCGACACGACGATGCCGCACAGCGACAGCGTCGTCACGATCAGCGCGGCACTGCGCGCCGGCGGCGCGGGGCGCTGCGCCGCGGCCGCGGAGGGCGGGGAGGAAGTCACTCAGGGTCCGTTCGGAAGGGCGTGAACGCTTGTTCACGCCCTAGTCAATCAGGTTCTCGCGCTCGCCGCGAGGCCGCGCCGAGGCCGTTGTCGTCCCGGAGTTGCAGGCGTACAGTCGAATGAAGGTCGATGCCGACCTCGAGCGAACGGAGAGCATCATGGCCACCGCGCACCTCCACCTACCGCACGTTCACGTCCCGCACGTCGGGCAGCCGCAGGACCAGTCGCATCTCGAGGGCACGAAGCCACCCCGGCTCGGCGGGATCATCCTCGGCGTCGGCTTCGTCGTCGCTCTCGTGGCGTGGGGGGCCGCGCTCGTGGCGCTCCTCAGCATGGGACCCGCCCGCGCGGGATACGTCTCGGGTCCGGTGGCCGCCTGGACGGCCCTCGCCATCGCGTCGGCGATCAGCCTGTTCATGATGGGAATCTGGAAGGCGCATCGCGCCTGATTTGCCCCGAGATCCCAGCCCTCGGACGCGTTCCCATCCGGATCGGCGAGGTCTCCGAAGCCCCCTCAGGAGGTCGGAAGCTCCGGCCGCTGAAAAGGGGAACATCATGAAGAAGGCAATCCTCGCGTTGCTGACGGTCGTCCTGAGTCTGGGGATGGCGACCGCCATGGGTACACCCGCACACGCCGCGTCGAAGAGCACGGCCAAGAAGGTCGGCTACACGCGCGTCGCGGTCGCTCCGGCCGTGTACGAGCTCATCGGCAGCGCCGGCATCACTCCCGCGCCGGTCCAGGGCGCCAAGGCCGGTGCCTACAAGGGCACGCTGGCCGCGTCGTTCCCGATCACCGGGTACCGCCTGAAGGGCCTGCAGATCAAGCACAGCGGTGGCCTGAACCTGAGCGCCGGCGCCTCGACGATCACGGTGTCGGACTTCAACATCGACCTCGCGCGGCAGCGCGTCAGCGGCAACGTCTCGGGCACGGTCGGCAACGTCGGTCGCGTCGACCTGTTCAAGATCCGCAGGTCGGATCGCCGTGACCTCGGCGCCGTGAGGCTCACGCTCACCGACACCGCCGCCGGGGCGCTCAACGCCACGTTCGGCGTGAACGCATTCGCCGAGAACGCCACCTTCGGCTACGCCACGCCGAAGCCCTTCTCGCGGTTCTGAGAGAGCAGGAAGGCGGCCCCATCCCACCTGGGGCCGCCTTTCTCGTGCGAGAGTTGTCCCGTACTCGTCCCCTCCAGTGATCCGCTCCACCCACGAACCATCGGAGGAACCCATGAACGGACCGCAGAAGACTCTCGCCACCGCGCTCACCGCCGGCGTGCTCGCCCTCGGGCTGGGCGCGTGCGGGCAGTCGCAGGAGGAGAAGGAAGCGGCCGCGTGCGACGCGCTCGACGAGCTCGGCACCACGCTCACCGAGGTGGGCTCCACCCTGACTGCCGACTCCACGGTGGAGGAGTGGCGCGACGCGCGCTTCGAGGTCCGCAAGGCGATCGACAAGGCCGAGGACAAGGTGGACGAGGCCGACGAGGCCGCGTGGGACGAGGTCGACGACGCCTGGGAGCGGTTCGAGGACGGGGTTCAGAACGTGGACGGCAGCGCGACCGTTCCTGAGGCGACCGCCTCGCTCGCTTCGGACTTCGAAGCGGTCAAGTCCGCCCGCGAGCGGGCGGCTTCCGGCCTGAGCTGCTGACCCGGTCCGATGGGAGGTTGATGCGTCAACTTTGATGGGTATGATGTTGATGTGTCAACCAATCGGAACTACGGGCATCCTCTGCGGTTCGGCGTCGAGACCTCGACGCCCGCCGAGCAGGGCCATGACGTCGCGCTCCTCGTCGGCGAGGACGTCGATGCGCTGACGCTCGCAGCGTGGTCGGCCGCACGCACCGAGAACGTGGTGCTCGCGCCGCGGATCGCGGTGGGTGACCGTTCGGCGGCGATGATCGCGCGCGCGGCGGGCAGTCTCCAGTCTCTGTCGGACGGCCGGGCCGAGGTGGTGCTCGAGTCCGATGACGCGGACGCGGTGGTGGACGCCGTCGAGGCTGTCCGGGCCCTCGAGGTCGACCGGCCTGTCCCGGTGTGGCTGCAGGGAACCGCCGCGGAGACCGTCGCACTCGCCGGGGGGATCGCCGACGGGCTGGTCATCGATCTCGACGCGCTCGGCACCGAGGGACTTGCCGAACTCAACGCGGCCCTCGACCGCGCCGCGATCGAGGCGGGACGCGACGTGCGGGAGGTCCGCCGCGCGGTCACGCTCAGCGAACCCGCGGTCGACGACCTCATCACGCTGGTCGTCGAGCACGGCATCAGCTCCTTCGTGCTCCGATCGGGCGCCGTGGACGAGGCGTTGGCCCGCGCCGTCCGCGCGGGCGCCGAGCGCGCCCTGCCTCCCGGTGCGCTGTCCGCGCGCCCGGTCCGCCGCGCCGACGTCCGCGCCCTGAGGCGCCCGGGCATCGGCTACGACCTCGTCCCCGAAGGCCTCGCCGAGACCGCCGTCGAGCCCGGCGATCCCGCGTTCGCCTCGGTCCGCTCCACGTACCTGCGCGGCGGCGACCCAGGCCTCGTGCTGCGTCCGTCCACCGTCGATGAGGTCGTCAGTGCGATCGAGTTCGCGCGCACCCACCGGCACCTCCCGCTCGGCATCCGCAGCGGCGGCCACGGGATCAGCGGCCGCTCCACGAACGACGGTGGCCTGGTCATCGACCTCGGCCGGCTCGACGAGATCACCGTGCTCGACGAGGAGCGCCGGCTCGTCCGCATCGGTCCCGGCGCCCGTTGGCGCGACGTGGCCACCGCGCTGCAGCCGCACGGCTGGGCGCTGAGCTCCGGCGACTACGGGGGAGTGGGCGTCGGAGGCCTGGCCACCGCGGGCGGCATCGGATTCCTCGGCCGCAAGCACGGC
Source organism: Aeromicrobium choanae (assembly GCF_900167475.1). Classification (NCBI taxonomy): domain Bacteria; kingdom Bacillati; phylum Actinomycetota; class Actinomycetes; order Propionibacteriales; family Nocardioidaceae; genus Aeromicrobium; species Aeromicrobium choanae. The sequence continues at coordinate 2,512,101 of NZ_LT796768.1, forward strand.
CTGACGATCGACCACCTCACGGCCGTCGAGATGGTGCTGGCCGATGGCACCCTCGTTCGCGCCTCGGCGGACGAGAATCCCGAGCTGTTCTGGGCGGCCCGCGGCGCCGGCGCGAACTTCGGCGTCGCCGTCGCGTTCGAGTTCGTCGTGGACGAGGTGGGCGACGTCGGCTGGGCCCAGCTGACGTTCCGCGCCCCGGACCCCGCGGCCTACCTCGAGGCCTTCGGCCGGGTGGTCGCCGACCTGCCGCGCGAGACCACGCCGTTCCTCATCCTCGACCAGGGCATGGCGCAGATCATGGCGATGGTGGACTCCTCCGACCCCGAGGTCATCATCGGCCAGCTCCAGCCGTTCGCCGACGCCGCTCCGCTGACGCAGCAGCAGGTGGTCATCGCCCCCTACGCCGCGGTGATGAACATGTTCCCCGAGTCCCCGCACCAGGGCCGCGGAGAGCCCGTCTCCCGGTCGGTCCTGACCCGCGAGATCACGCCGGGCTTCGCGTCCGCGTCGGCCGACTTGATCAACAGCGGCGCCTCGCACTTCTTCCAGATCCGCACGGTGGGCGGCGCCATCGCCGACGTCCCCGCGGACGCCACCGCCTACGCGCACCGCGACGCCAGCTTCTCGCTGACCGTCATGGGCTCGAACGCCCAGCGCCTCGACCGCTGGTTCGAGCCCGTGCGCCGCCAGTCCGACGGCCTCTACCTCAGCTTCGAGAGCGGCCGGGGTCCCGCGCGGATCGCCGACGCGTTCCCTCCCGCCACGCTCGAGCGCCTGCGCCGGCTCAAGGCCGAGCTCGACCCCGACAACCTGTTCCGCGACAACTTCAACATCGTCCCCGCCGACACGAGGAGTGCCTCATGACCGACACCACCGACTACGGACACGACCTGCTGTTCGGCACCTTCGTGACGCCGGTGAGCCGACCCGTCCACCGGGCGGTCGAGCAGGCGGTCGTGGCGGACCGCGCGGGCCTGGACCTGGTGACCTTCCAGGACCACCCCTACGTCGCGAAGTTCCACGACACCTCGACCCTGCTCGCGTACGCGGCGGCCAGGACCGAGCGGATCCGGTTGGCGGCGAACGTCACCAACCTCCCGCTGCGGCCGCCGGCCGTGCTCGCCCGCTCGATCGCGACGCTGGACCAGCTCAGCGGCGGCCGGGTCGAGCTCGGCCTTGGTGCCGGCGCGTTCTGGGACGGCGTCGAGGCCATGGGCGGCCCTCGTCGCACGCCCGGCGAGTCGATCGAGGCGCTCGAGGAGGCCATCGCGATCATCCGCGGGATCTGGGACACCGAGGACTCGAGCGTCCTGTCGGTGCGGGGGAAGCACTACGACGTGCACGGCGCCAAGCGCGGCCCCGCTCCGGCGCACCCGGTCGAGATCTGGGTCGGCGCCTACAAGCCGCGCATCCTGCGGATGACCGGTCGCGTGGCCGACGGCTGGCTCCCGTCGCTGTCCTACCTGGAGAAGGGGCCCGCGGAGCTGGCCGACATGAACCGACGGATCGACGACGCCGCGGTCGGCGCGGGCCGCGACCCTCGCGACATCCGCCGCTTCCTCAACCTCGCCGGCGACCTCTCGGCCGAGCAGCTGGCGGACATCGCGCTGACGTACGGCACGAGCGGGTTCATCCTGCCCTCGGACGACGCCTCCACGACTGAGCGATTCGCCGCCGAGGTCGTGCCCGCGGTCCGCGAGCTCGTCGCGACGGCCCGCGGAACGAGCCATGACTGAGTGGCTCGACGCCGAGGAGCAGCGCACGTGGCGCGGCGTCCTGGCGATGCACGACGACCTGATGACCGCCCTCGCGCAGGGACTCAAGGCGCAGTCCGACCTCTCGGCGGCGGACTACGCCGTGCTGGCGAACCTCTCGGAGGCGCCCGACGGCGTGCTGCGCGCGCGTGAGCTCCGCTGCCTGCTGCGCTGGGAGAAGAGCCGGCTGGCCCATCACATCCGGAGGATGGAGCAGCGTGGCCTCGTGCGCCGCGACGCGTGCCTGGACGACGGTCGAGCCCCGCTGGTGAGCATCACGGCCGATGGCCGGACCGCGATCGACGCGGCCGCGCCGACGCACGTCGCGCAGGTGCGCGAGCTGTTCTTCGACGTGCTCACTCCCGCCCAGCTCACCACGTTGAGGGAGGCGGCGGAGGCGGTGGTCGCCCGCATCGCCCTCAGCGAGGACGATGCGGACGCCGGCTGCTGATCACTTCCCGATGATCGGCTTCTTCGGGGTCAGCCCGCTGATCAGCAGGCTGAGGCCGGCACCCACCAGCCAGATGTCCTTCGCGATGGCCGTGCCGTCCTGGCTCGGCCGGAAGCTCGATCCCTCGGCGGTCATGCCCGGCGTCTTCAGGTACATCTTGATCATGCCGCCGCCGAACGCGGTCAGGGCGGCGCCGGCGATCGCCGACGGCACGAAGGGCGCCAGCAGCGCGGCACCGAGGGCGATCTCGCCTTTGCTCAGTGCCTTGCCGAACGACTCCGGATCCATGTCTGCCGCCTGAGGGACGGCGTTGGCGGCCATGCCCTGGAGTCCCGCCGCTGCCTCGGGCGGGAGGTTCCGCTTGTTCAGGCCGCTGTTGAGGATGAAGGCTCCGGTGGCGAGTCGCAGCGGGACATGGCTCAGCTTCATGGGGATCTCCTTCGAGGTGGGTTCCCCTTCACGCTACGTCGGAACTCGCCTCGCCGCGCCTCAGGACGGTGACCGCGAAGTCGGCGCCGGCCTCGAACGGATCGAGGTGCCAGGTCGAGAACCGGTGCTCGACGTGAGCGATGCCGCGGCTGGCCAGCGTGGCCAGGTCGGCGTCGTACTGCTCGAACGGGTACGTCGCCTCCGGCCGGCAGCCGATCACGACGCGCCCGCCGGGACGGGTCACCTCGCACAGCCGCTCGAGGACCCGCAGCTCGGTTCCGGGCGCCACGAAGACCAGCACGTTCCCGGCGCAGATCACGAGGTCCATCGTCTCGCCGCCGACGTCGGCCGTCGTCAGCTCGCTGAGGTCCGCCACGGCGTAGGACGGGCCCGGGTGATCGGACTCCGCGGCGGCGATCAGCTCGGGATCGACGTCCACCCCGAACGCCACGTGGCCGGCGGCCTGCAGCGCCGCGGCCATCCGACCCGTGCCGCAGCCCGCGTCGAGGATCCGCGACCCTCGGTCGGCCAGCATGTCGGCGAACCTCGCCTCGCCGAGCAGGTCCTTCCCCTCGGCCTCCAGGGCGCGGAAGCGCTCGACGAACCACTGCGAGTGGCCGGGCTGGGTGTCGGTGAACCACCGTGGCTGCCGGGAGGAGGAGGTCATGCGGCCATCCTCCTCCAGAGGTGTCACGGAACGGGCACGGCCGGTGTCTCCATGCTGAGCGACCTCGACCGAGGTCCGACGAAGGAGACGTCATGACCAGCTCGTTCCGCATCCCCGCCGCGCCGATGACCTCGCCGGTGGCACGCGCCGTCTCGGCGGCCGCTCGCCGCATGTACGGCCGCGTCCCGGACCTGGTGCCGGTGATGTGGCACCACCCGAAGGTGCTGCGCTCGGTACTGGCGTGGGAGCGGCGCGTCGGCACGTGGGACACGCTCGACCCGCACCTCAAGTCGTTCGCGGTGATGGCGTCGGCCGCGAGCATCGGGTGCAGCTGGTGCCTGGACTTCGGCTACTACCTGGCGCACGACGAGGGTCTCGATGAGCGCAAGGTGCGCGAGGTGCCGCGCTGGCGCGACTCCGACGTCTTCACGCCGCTCGAGCGCGAGGTGATGGCCTACGCGGAGGCGATGACGGCGACCCCGCCGACCGTCACGGACGAGCAGGTCGCGAGCCTGCGTGAGGCGTTGGGCGACGCGGCGCTGGTCGAGTTGACCATGATGGTGGCCGTGGAGAACCAACGATCGCGCTTCAACTCCGCGGCCGGCCTGGCCAGCCAGGGCTTCAGCGACGTGTGCGAGCTGCCGTTGGCGGCTGCCCCGACGATGGAGTCGCAGTGACCGACGTCCTGGCCGAGTTCACGGCGCACCGTCCACTGCTGTTCACCGTGGCCTACGAGATGCTCGGCTCCGCGGCGGACGCCGAGGACGTGGTGCAGGAGGTCTGGCTGCGCTGGAGCGCGGACGACCGCGAGGACGTGCAGGACCCACGCGCGTACCTCGTGCGGATCGTCACCCGCCTGGCGCTCAACCGCCTGCGCTCACTCGCCCGGCAGCGTGAGTCGTACGTCGGCCCGTGGCTGCCCGAGCCGCTCGAGACGGTGCCCGACGTCGCCGACGACGTGGCGCTCGCCGAGTCGGTATCGACGGCGATGATGCTCGTCCTGGAGACGCTCGGCAGCACGGAGCGCGCCGTCTTCGTGCTGCGCGAGGTCTTCGACCTGCCCTACGACGAGATCGCCGCGGCGGTGGACCGCACGCCGGACAACGTGCGCCAGATCGCGCGGCGGGCCCGGGCGCACGTGGCCGCGCGTCGCCCTCGGTCGGAGGTCACGGCCCAGGAGCGCACCGAGGTCCTCGTGCGGTTCCAGCGAGCCATCGCCGAGGGCGACCTGCAGCAGCTGCTCGACGTGATCTCGCCCGATGTCGTGCTGATCAGCGACGGGGGAGGCAAGGCCAGCGCGGCGCGCCGGCCGATCCTGGGTCGCGACAGGGTGCTGCGCTTCCTGGCCGCCGTCATGCCGGCCGACATGCGGGTGGAGGCGGTGTGGATCAACGGCGAGAACGGCCTCGTGATCCGCGAGGCCGGAGCCGTGACCGCGATCGCGACCGCCGTGGTGGAGGGCGGCGTGGTCACGACCATGCACGTCGTACGGAACCCGGACAAGCTCTCGCTGCCCGGGCCCGTCCGCCTCTCGCGCTGAGCTCAGGAGAGCCTGCGGCGGTAGACCGTCATCGCGAGCACGTAGGCGGCGACGAGGAGCGCGACGCACCACGCGACCGCCACCGCGAAGTCGCTGCCGACGGGCTGCTGGTCGAGCAGGCCGCGGATCGCGTCGACGATCGAGGTGACCGGCTGGTTCTCCGCGAACGCGCGCACCGGGCCCGGCATCGTCTCGGTCGGCACGAACGCCGAGCTGAGGAACGGCAGGAAGATCAGCGGGTAGGCGAACGCGCTGGCCCCGTCGACGGTCTTCGCGGTGAGGCCGGGGATGACGGCCAGCCACGTCAGTGCCAGCGTGAACAGCACCAGCAGGGTGAGCACGCCGAGCCACGCGAGCGGTCCGGCGCCGGAGCGGAAGCCCATCAGCAGCGCCACGCCGACCACGACCGCGAGCGACACGAGGTTCGCCACGAGCGACGTCAGCACGTGCGCCCACAGCACCGACGACCGGGCCACCGGCATCGACTGGAACCGCTCGAAGATCCCGCCCTGCAGGTCCATGAACAGCCGGAACGCGGTGTACGCGATGCCGGACGCCACGGTGATCAGCAGGATTCCCGGCAGCAGGTAGTCGACGTACGCCTCCGTGCCGACCTCGATCGCGCCACCGAACACGTAGACGAACAGCAGCATGAACATGATCGGCATGATCGTCGTGGTGATGATCGTGTCGGGGCTGCGCAGGATGTGCCGCAGCGAGCGGCCGGTGAGTGCCGCGGTGTCGCCACTGAAGTGCGTGGTCATGCTGCCTCCCTCTCGAGGATCGCGAGGAACACGTCCTCGAGACTCGGCTGCTTCTCGACGTACTCGACCTTCGCCGGCGGCAGCAGCCGCTTGAGCTCGGCCAGCGTGCCGTTCGCGATGATCCGGCCCTCGTGCAGGATCGCGATGCGGTCGGCCAGGTGCTCCGCCTCGTCCAGGTACTGCGTCGTCAGCAGCACCGTGGTGCCGCCGTCGGCGAGCTCCTTGACCGTCTGCCAGACCTCGATTCGTGCCTGCGGATCGAGGCCGGTGGTCGGCTCGTCGAGGAAGATCACCGGCGGGCTGCCGATGAGGCTCATCGCGATGTCGAGTCGACGACGCATGCCACCGGAGTAGGTGGAGGCACGGCGCCCGCCGGCCTCGGTGAGGTCGAACCGCCGGAGCAGCTCGTCGGCCACCGCGCCCGGATCGGGCAGGTGCCGCAGCCGGGCGACCAGGACGAGGTTCTCGCGACCGGTCAGCATGTCGTCCACGGCCGCGAACTGGCCCGTGAGACTGATCGCGCCGCGCACCTCGGCACCCTGCGTGCGCACGTCGTACCCGGTCACCGTGACCTCGCCGGCGTCGGCGCGCAGCAGGGTGGCCAGGATTCGCACGAGCGTGGTCTTGCCCGCCCCGTTCGACCCGAGCAGGGCGAAGACGGTGCCCGGAGCGACCTCGAGGTCGACCCCGCGCAGCACCTCCACCTCGCCGAACGACTTCCGGAGCCCGTGCACGGCGATGGCGCTCATGACTCCGCCCGTGCGATCGCCTCGTTCAGCCGCTCGCGCTCCTTCGTGAGCCAGCGGCCGGACGGGTAGTTCGTGATGAAGTCCTCCACGAACGCCACCGGGTCGTCGCCCACGATGTCGCGCACGGCGGTGCCGTCGGCGGCACTCTGCTCGAACAGCTCGACGAGGTCGTCGAACATCTGCAGCAGGCCGTCGGCGTCGCTCACGAACACCGCTCCCACCCGCAGGAGGTAGTGCTCGACGGCCTCCGCCGCCGCGCGGTGCGGCTGGGGGAGTGCCGCCAGGCGCGCCTTGTACTGGCGCCACTGCTTCTTCTCGCCGAACATCCGCGTGATCGGGTTCGTCATGTCACTTTCCTCCTTCGTGGAGCTGCTCGAGCCGTTCGACCAGGAAGCCCCACGTCTCCCAGAACTCGTTGAGGTACTGCCGTCCCTGAGCGTTGAGCGAGTACACCTTGCGTGGCGGGCCCTTCTCCGACGTGACCTTCTCCACGTCGACGAGCCCGCGCTTCTCGATGCGGATGAGCAGCGCGTAGACGGTGCCCTCCGCGATGTCGGTGAACCCCTGGTCGCGGAGTCCCGACGTGATCTCGTACCCGTATGCCGGACGCGCCGACAGGATCGCCAGGACGATCCCCTCGAGCGTGCCCTTGAGCATCTCGGTCATGTGCTTGCCCACGTCGCTCCTACGGCTCGGTGCTACTACTCAGTGTCAGTGACTACCAGTAGATAGCAACACTGAGTACCTGTCAAGCAGTCACCCGGAGAAACGGTGTCCGATGCCCGGCTCGGTGACGAAGAGGGCCGGCTGGGACGGGTCCGGCTCGAGCTTGCGCCGGATTCCGGCGAGGTGGACGCGCAGGTAGTTCGACTGGCGTTCGTGGCCCGGGCCCCAGACGGTGCGCAGCAGCTCGGTCTGGCGGACGAGGCGGCCGCGCTTGCGTACGAGGGCGTCAACGATCTTCCACTCGATCGGCGTCAGGTGGATCTCGGTGCCGTCACGACTGGCGCGCGACTCGGTGACGTCGAGGACCAGACCACCGGTCTCGACGACCAGCGGGGGCTCGCTCGTCGTGGCGCGTCGCGTCATCACCCGCACGCGCGCGAGCAGCTCCTCGATCGAGAACGGCTTCGTGATGAAGTCGTCGGCGCCGAGATCGAGCGCCTCCACCTTGTCGTCGGGCTCGGTGCGCGCCGACACCACGATCACCGGCACCTGCGTGAACTCGCGCAGGCGCCTGAGCACGGTGATGCCGTCGAGGTCGGGCAGTCCGAGGTCGAGCAGCACCACGTCGGGCATGCGCTCGTCCACGATCTGTAGGGCCGAGCGTCCGTCACCCGCGGTCTCCACCTCGTAGTCACGGGCCCGCAGGTTGATGCCCAGCGTGCGCAGGATCGCCGGGTCGTCGTCGACGGCCAGCACGAAGGTCATGGTCGCTCCTCGGTCGGTCGGGGCAGGTCGATGGAGAAGGTCAGGCCGCCGCCGGGTGTGGGCTCGGTGGTGATCGTGCCGCCCATCGCCTCGGTCAGGCCGCGGGCCACCGCCAGGCCGAGGCCGACCCCGTCCTTGCCGGGCACGTCGCCGAGGCGCTGGAACGGCGCGAAGATCCGCTCCAGGTCGCCGTCGCCGATGCCCGGGCCGGTGTCGGCGATCCGCAGCGTGACCCGGTCCCCGACGGTGGCGGCGTCAATGCGGATGCCGGCGTCGGGGGCGGTGTACTTCAACGCGTTCTCGCAGATGTTCGCCAGCACCCGCTCCAGGAGGCCGGGGTCGGCGAGCACGCTGACGTCGTCGGGGACCTCGATCGTGATCCGCTCGTCATGCTCCAAGGGCACCACGGCCGCGCGGACCGCTCGGGCCAGGGCGACCTCCGTGGGGTGCGCGGTGACCGCACCGGTGTGGATGCGGCTCATGTCGAGGAGATTGGTCACCAGCGCCGTGAGCCGGTCGGTGGACTCCTCGATCGTCTCGAGCAGGGCGGCCCGGTCGTCCGGCGAGAACGTGACGGTGGTGCTGCGCAGGCTCGCGACCGAGGCCTTCACGGCGGCCAGCGGCGACCGCAGGTCGTGTGAGACCGCAGCCAGCAGCGCCGTGCGCGTGCGGTCGGCCTCGGCCAGCCGGTGACGCTCGATCTCGGCCACGCGGGCTCGCGAGCGGTCGGCCATCACCTGCGCGTAGGCCGCGTAGGCGTTGAGCAGTCCCCGCTCGGACGCACTCTGCGATCCGCCGCGCAGCGCCAGCACGGTGCGGTCATCGATCGAGGTGGAGATGGAGCCGTCCTCCACGGTCGAGGGCGCAGCGCCGACCGCCGCGACCGCCTCCCAGTCGCCGGGGCCGTTCCGGCGCAGGATCGCCGCGCCGCGAGCACCGAACAGCTCCGAGGCCGAGGAGAGCAGCCCCTCGAGGTCGTCACCGGATGTCAGCAGGCTGTGCGCCAGCACGGTGAGGCTGTCGGCCTCGGCCCGCGCGCGCCGTGCCTCGGTCGCCCGCCGGGCCGAGTGGTCCACGACGCTCGCCACGGCGATGCCGACGAGGACGAACAGCACGATGGCCGCCGCGTTCTCGGGCTCAGCGACCGTGAGCGTGTACCGCGGCGGCGTGAAGAGCACGTTGAGCAGCACGCCGCTCAGCACGGCCGACACCACGGCGGGCAGCAGGCCGCCGATCAGCGCTGTCGCCACGACGACCGTCATCAGCAGCATGGCCTCCGAGGGCAGCGCGTGCAGCGAGTCGGTCCACCACATCAGCAGGCTCACCAGGGAAGGGGCGAGCACCGCGAACGCGAAGCCGGCGGCGCGGCGCCGGGGACCGAGGTGGTGCACGCCCTGCTCCGGCCGGAAGCCGCGCCGCCGGGCGTGGTCGTGGGTGACGATGTGCACGTCGATGTCGCCCGACGCGCTGATGACCCGCTCGCCGATGCCGGGGCGCAGCAGGGTGGGCAGCCGCCCGCGCCGGCTGGCGCCGATGATCACCTGGTCGGCGTTCTCGGCGCGGGCGAACGCCAGGATCGCCTCGGCCGTGTCGTCGCCGAGGACGGTGTGGAAGGTGCCGCCGAGCTCCTCGGTCTTCGCCTGCAGGCGGGACAGGCTGTCGGGGGAGATGGTGCTGAGCCCGTCGTGCCGCGTGACGTAGAGCGCGAGCCACTCGCCGCCCGCGCGACGCGACGCGATCCGGGCCGCCCGTCGCATCAGCGTGAGGGACTCCGGGCCACCGGTGACCGCGGCCACGATCCGCTCACGGGTGGCCCACGTGCCGGTGATGTCGTGCTTCTCCCGATAGCGACCCATGCCCTCGTCGACCCGGTCGGCCAGCCAGAGCAGGGCCAGCTCGCGCAGCGCGGTCAGGTTCCCCTCGCGGAAGTAGTGGTGCAGGGCCGCGTCGACCTTCTCCGCGGTGTAGACGTTGCCGTGCGCCATGCGCCGGCGCAGCGCCTGCGGGCTCATGTCGACCAGCTCGATCTGGTCGGCCGCGCGCACCACCTCGTCGGGCACGGTCTCGCGTTGGCGGACGCCGGTGATCGACTCCGTGACGTCGTTGAGGGACTCGAGGTGCTGGATGTTGACCGTGGTGACGACGTCGATCCCGGCGTCGCGCAGCTCCTCCACGTCCTGCCACCGCTTCGCGTGCCGCCCACCCGGCAGGTTCGTGTGGGCGAGCTCGTCGACGAGCACGGCCGCCGGCCGGCGGGTCAGGATCGCCTCGAGGTCCAGCTCCTCCTGCACCGTGTCGCGGTACTCGACGCGGGCGCGGGGGACCACCTCGAGGTCACCCAGCGCGTCGATCGTGTGCGGGCGCCCGTGGGTCTCGACGAACCCGACGACCACGTCGGTGCCCCGCGCCAGTCGGCGGTTGCCCTCGTCGAGCATCGCGTAGGTCTTCCCGACCCCGGGGGCGGCTCCCAGGTACACGCGCAGGGTGCCGCGCTCGTTGGCCGTTCCCACGTGCTCAGTCTCCACCCGCGCCGGTGCGCCTAGCGGGAGGCACGGTCGACCGCGACGTTGAGCTCCAGCACGTTGACGACCGGCTCACCGTGGATGCCCAGGAACCGGCGCTCGGTGTGCGTCGCGACGAGCTCCCTCACCCGAGCGACGTCCAGGCCTCTCGCCCGGGCGACGCGGGCGACCTGCAGGTCGGCGTACGCGGGGGAGATGTGCGGGTCCAGTCCCGAGCCGGAGGCGGTGACGGCGTCGGCCGGCACGTCCGCTTCGGGCACGGCCTCCGTCGCGGCCACCGTGCTGCGGCGTTCGGCGATCGTGGCGAGCAGGTCCTCGTTGAGCGGTCCGAGGTTGCTCGGTGCGGAGGCGAGAGTGTCGTGGTCGTTGACCGACGGTCGGGAGTGGAACCACTGCACGCCCTCGAACGACTGCCCGAGGAGGCGCGAGCCGACCACCTGCCCGTCGACCCGCACGGGCTGGCCGGCGGCCCGGTCGCCCAGCGGTCGGGCGACGCCCCAGACGGCCACGGGATAGGCGATGCCGAGGATGACGGTGAGGACGACGAGCACACGCAGGGCCGCGAGCGACTGGCGAGCGAGATCCGACAGTGACGTGATGAGCATGGTGATCAGCCGATTCCGGGGATGGTCGAGACGAGCAGGTCGATGAGCTTGATGCCGGCGAAGGGGATCAGGACGCCGCCCAGCCCGAAGACGAGGACGTTGCGCCGCAGGACCGACATCGCCGAGGCGGCGCGGAACCGCACGCCGCGCAGGGCCAGCGGGATCAGCGCCACGATGATCAGCGCGTTGAAGATGACGGCGGAGAGGATGGCCGACTGAGGCGTCGCCAGCCCCATCACGTTGAGGGCGTCCAGCGACGGGTACGCCGCCACGAACATCGCGGGGATGATCGCGAAGTACTTCGCCACGTCGTTGGCGATCGAGAACGTGGTCAGCGCGCCGCGGGTGATGAGCAGCTGCTTGCCGATCTCGACGATGTCGATGAGCTTCGTCGGGTCGGAGTCGAGGTCGACCATGTTGCCGGCCTCCTTCGCGGCGGCAGTGCCGCTGTTCATCGCGACGCCGACGTCGGCGGCGGCCAGCGCCGGCGCGTCGTTCGTGCCGTCGCCCGTCATCGCGACGAGGTGGCCACCCTCCTGCTCACGCCGAATGAAGGCGAGCTTGTCCTCGGGCGTGGCCTCGGCGAGGAAGTCGTCGACGCCGGCCTCCTTCGCGATCGCGCGCGCCGTGAGCGCGTTGTCGCCGGTGACCATGACCGTGCGGATGCCCATGGCGCGCAGCTCCGCGAACCGCTCGGTCATGCCGTCCTTGACGACGTCCTTGAGCTGGACGACGCCCAGCACGGTGTCCTTGCCGTCGGCGTCCTGCTCGGCGATCACCAACGGCGTGCCGCCCCCGCGGGCGATCGCGTTGATCGTGTCGGTGACGTCGTCGGAGGGTGCCCGCCCGGTCCACGTCTCGATCGCGGATCCCGCGCCCTTGCGGATCCGGGTGCCGTCCGGCAGGTCCACACCGGACATGCGGGTCTGCGCGGTGAACTCGATGAACTCCGTTCCGGCAGGCAGCTCGCCACCACCGGCGCCCTGAGCGACCGCCAGCTCGACGATCGAGCGACCCTCGGGAGTCAGGTCGGCCAGGCTCGAGAGCCGGGCCGCCTCGCGCAGGCGCGCTTCGTCGATCTCGGGTGCGGCGATGAGCAGCGTGGCACGCCGGTTGCCGTGCGTGATCGTGCCGGTCTTGTCCAGCAGCAGGGTGCTCACGTCACCGGCGGCCTCGACCGCGCGGCCGGACACGGCCAGCACGTTCACCCGGACCAGCCGGTCCATGCCGGCGATGCCGATGGCGGACAGCAGCGCACCGATCGTGGTCGGGATGAGGCAGACCACGAGTGCGACCAGGACGACGAGGTCCTGCGGTGCTCCCGCGTACTTCGCCATCGGGGCGAGGGTCGCCACCGCCACCAGGAACACGAACGTCAGGCTCGTGAGCAGGATCGACAGCGCGATCTCGTTCGGGGTCTTGCGTCGTGAGGTGCCCTCGACGAGCCCGATCATCCGGTCGAGGAAGGTCTCGCCGGCGGCCGCGGTGATCCGCACGACGATGCGGTCCGACAGCACGCGCGTGCCGCCGGTGACCGCGCTGCGGTCACCGCCCGCCTCGCGGATGACGGGCGCGGACTCGCCCGTGATGGCCGACTCGTCCACCGAGGCGATGCCCTCGACGACGTCGCCGTCGCCCGGGATGATCTCGCCGGCCTCCACCACGACCAGGTCGCTCACCGCCAGCTCGGTGCCGGCCACCTGCGTCTCGGTGCCGTCGGGGCCTAGCCTGCGCGCCATCGTGTCGGTGCGCGTGGCCCGCAGCGACGCGGCCTGCGCCTTGCCGCGCCCCTCGGCGACGGCCTCGGCGAGGTTGCCGAAGATCACCGTCAGCCACAGCCACACGGCGATCAGCACGCTGAAGGTACTCGGGTCGCCGATCGCGGTGATCGTGGCGGCGACCGATCCGAGCCACACGATGAACATGACGGGGGAGCGCCACAGGTGACGCGGGTCGAGCTTGCGCAGTGCCTCGGGCAGCTGCTGGAGTGCTTGGCGCCCGAGGGTGCTCCGGGTGGTGGTGCTCATGCGAGGGCCTCTGCGATCGGTCCGAGGGCGAGAGCCGGGAAGTACGTGAGCGCCGTCATGATGACGATGACGCCTACGAGCATCCCGACGAAGAGGGGACGGTGGGTGGGCAGGGTTCCGGCGGTGACCGGGACCTTGGCCTGCTGGGCCAGCGAGCCGGCCAGCAGCAGGACGAGCACGATCGGCAGCAGGCGGCCGACCAGCATCGCCAGGCCGAGGGTGATCTGGAAGAAGTCGGAGGTCACCGTGAGGCCACCGAAGGCGCTGCCGTTGTTGTTGGCGGCCGACGTGTAGGCGTAGAGCACCTCACTGAAGCCGTGCCCGCCCGGGTTGCCCATCGCCCCGGCGGTGGACCCGCGGGCGATCGCCACGCCGGTGCCGAGGAGCACGAGGGTCGGCGTGGTGAGCACGTAGAGCGCGACGAACCTCATCTCCCGCGTGCTGATCTTCTTGCCGAGCAGCTCGGGCGTCCGGCCCACCATGAGGCCGCACACGAACACCGTCAGGATCGCCATGACGAGGATGCCGTAGATCCCGGCGCCGACCCCTCCGGGGGCGATCTCGCCGAGCATCATGTTGACCATCACGGTGCCGCCACCGGCGGGCGTCATCGAGTCGTGGGCCGTGTTGACGGCTCCGGTGGACGTGCCGGTCGTGGCGACGGCGAACAGCGACGAGGCCCACGTGCCGAGGCGGGTCTCCTTGCCCTCCATCGAGGCGCCGGTCACCTCGGCCCACGTGGTGAGCGAGAGGGAGACTCCCGCGAGGAACGTCATGGCGCCCAGCACCGCGAGGCCCTGCCGGCGGTGACCGACCATCGTGCCGAGCGTCCGTGTCAGGCACACCGGCAGCAACAGGATCATGAAGACCTCGAGCAGGTTCGTGAACGCCGTGGGGTTCTCGAAAGGGTGCGCCGAGTTGGCGTTGAAGAAGCCGCCGCCGTTGTTGCCCAGCAGCTTGATCGCTTCCTGGCTGGCGACGGGACCACCGGTCAGCACCTGCGAGTCGCCCATGAGCGTCGTCGCGGTGGTGTCGGTGAAGGTCTGCACGACGCCGCCCGCCATCAGGAGCACGGCGCCGACGAAGGCGACCGGCAGCAGCACGCGCAGGGTGCCGCGCGTCAGGTCGACCCAGAAGTTGCCGAGCGAGCCGCTGCGCGACCGGGTGAAGCTGCGGATGAGTGCCACCGCGACGGCGAGGCCGACGGCGGCGGAAAGGAAGTTCTGCACCGCCAGGCCGGCCGTCTGGGCCGTGAAGCCGAGTGTGGACTCGCCCGCGTAGGACTGCCAGTTCGTGTTGGTGACGAACGAAATCGCGGTGTTGAAGGACATCCAGAAGGGCATGCCGTCCATGTCGCGGCTCATCGGCAGGTACGCCTGGCCGAGCAGGATGCCCATCAGCGCCACGACGCTGACCAGGGTGAACCCGACGACGCTCAGGACGTACGCCTTCGGGCTCTGTTCGGCGTCGGGGCTAACTCCGGTGGCGCGGTAGACGAGGCGCTCGATGCGCAGGTGGCGAGGGCTCGTGAAGACGCGTGCCATGTGGTCGCCGAGCGGCACGTACGCCGCGGCCAGCAGCGACACGAGCACGGCGATCGACAGGAGCCCGGCGAAGGTGTCGGTCACTGGAAACGCTCCGGGAGGATGAGGGCCGCCAGCAGGTAGATCGCCAGCACGATCACCACTGCCGTCATGAGGCCGCTTTCGATGCTCATGGAGCCAGCAAAGTGCCGAACGAGCGGCGCTCCGGGCGTCTTGACGCGTTCTTGACGCCGCTTGACGCAGGCTTGTCGGTCGCGCCTATCGGGCCACGGCGTATCGCTCGAGGTGCCGCGCGGGCGCATCGAGGAAGCGGTCGTCGAGGTGACCGTGGGACTTCATGTTGTGGTGCTTGCGGCACAGGCAGCGGAGGTTGGATCCGGTGGTCGCGCCCCCGCTGTCGTAGGCCTTCGCGTGGTCGAGGTCGGTCTCGTGGACGGGTGCACGGCAGCCGGCGACTCTGCAGGTGCCGTCTCGCCATCTCAGTGCTTGGCGAAGTGACTCCGGTGGTCGGTAGCCCAAGACCGTGGTGTCGAGCACCTCGCCGATCGGGTCGAGCACGAGCCTGCGGAACACGGTGTGCTCGGACTGGGCGAGCTCGCGGACCCAGTCGGGCCCGACGGGCTCGCCTTCGAGGGTCAGGCCGGGGCCGTTCGTGAGGCCGATGAGGTCGGTGGCATGGATGCTGATCGCGATCTCGGCCCGGATGTCGGTGCTGGTGCCGGTGCAGGAGGTCAGCCAGTCGGCGACGAGGTCGGCCTGCTTCTGGTCACGGGTGCGGCGGTCCTGCTCGCCCGTCTCTGGGTCGACCGCCGCGAGGGCCTTCGCCGCGCGCCGCAGCCGCTCGCCGACCGAGACGGCCAGTCCGGTGGGCAGGAGTGCGTTGAGCCACGACGTGCCGTCGTCGTTGTGGGTGATGGAGACGCGGCGCTGCTCGAGGGCGCGCGCCCTCTCCGCCTCGGTCTCGTCGGGCTCGAGTCGCGCGCGCAGCCGACGCAGCCAGGAGCGCAGCTCGGCGATCGTGTGCGTGGCCGCGTACGCGGGTGCGGAGGCCTCGAGCGCTGCCCATGCCTCGGGGGTCTCGAGGCGCTCTGCGGTGTCGGCGATCGCGGTGACCCGCGCCGCGTCGATGTCGCCGTCGCGGAACGACTGCCACACGCCGGGCACCCGGTCGGCGATCGTGGCGGACTCGCTGACCATCGCCCAGACCTGGTGCTCCGAGACGTGGAGGGCCCGCGCCAGGTCGAGGGTGACCTCGCGGCGGGCCAGGTCCTTGGACAGCGGGATCTCGTCCGTCCGATCGATCTCCGCCACTCGCTGCGCGTGGAAGGAGTCGACGAACTCCCACTCCTCGAACTCGGCGATCGCCCGCGCGCGACGCACCGCGTCACCCGTGACGACCGCTCGGTTCCAACTCATGAACCCAACGTAGTGGGCCCCACCGACAGAACCCGGCGGCTTTGCCAGCAAGGTCACGTGCGTCGGGCTTGACCCTGACGCGACGTCACGGTCTGGACTGGTGCCATGCGGACACCAGTGCTCTACCTCGGCTCGTACTTCGTCTCGGTCCTCGGCAACTCGATCGCGGCCATCGCGCTGCCGCTCATCGTGCTCCAGGCGACGGGAAGCGCGATGTCGGCGGGCTGGGTGGCCGCGGCCACCGCGGTGCCCGCGGTGCTGGCGGGCCTGTTCATGGGCGTGGTCATCGACCGGATCAACCGCGTGACGTCGTCGGTGGTCACGGACCTCGTCTCCGCCGCCTCGGTCGCGGCGCTGCCGATCGTCGACGGGCTGGTGGGACTCGAGGTCGGCTGGTTCGTCCTGTTCGGGATCATCGGCTCGCTCGGCGACGTCCCGGGGATGACCGCGCGCGAGGCCCTGCTGCCGGGCATCGCCCGGGGATCCCGTCTCTCGCTGGAGCGGCTCATCGGTCTGCGTGAGTCGCTCGGGAGCATCTCGCTGCTGATCGGCCCCGCCGTCGCCGGCCTGCTGATGACGCTGTTCGAGGGGTCGACGGTGCTCTGGATCACCGCCGGCACGTCGCTGCTCGCCGCGCTGCTGACCCTGGGCATTCCCCGGGGCGTCGGGCGCATCGAGGCCGTGCCTGCCACGGCGCCCCTCGGGGCGTGGGCCGAGTTCGTCGAGGGCTGGCGACTGCTGACCCGGACCCGCCTCATCGCGATGGTCACCGGGCTGATGCTGTTCTCGGTCATGGTGCTGTCGGCCTTCCAGGCGCTGATCCTGCCGGTGCACTTCACCCTCATCGACCGACCCGGACTGCTGGGCTTCGTGCTCACCTCGATCGCGGCGGGCCTGCTCGTCGGCAGCGCGATCTACGTCGTGCTGGCCCGGCGGTTCGCGCGGCGCACCTGGCTCGTCACCGGCCTGCTCCTTTCGTCGCTCGGCTTCGTGGTGATCGGCCTGCTCCCGGCGACCTGGCTGCTCTTCGCCGCGGGGTTCGTGCTGGGTCTCGGCAGTGGTCTGTGCGGTGCGCTGCTCGGGCTGCTGACGGTCAGCGGCGTCCCGGAGACCGCACTCGGACGCGTGATGGGCACCCAGAACGCCCTCGTCACGGCAGCGGCTCCCGCCGCGATCCTGCTCGCCGCGGTCGTGATCGAGCACGTCAGCCTCACCGCGGCCGCACTCGGCTTCGTGGCACTGTGGGTCCTGACATCGGTCGCCGCGGTCGCGGGCCCCGCGCTGCGCGACCTCGAGCCGATCGAACCGGAGACCATCGATGCGTAGCGGGGAGCTCGCCGAGCTCGCGGGCGTCACGGTGCGGACGATCCGGCACTACCACCAGATCGGGATCCTCGAGGAGCCGCCGCGCAGCCTCAACGGCTACCGTGAGTACGACGTCGGCCATCTCGTTCGATTGCTGCGCATCAAGCGGCTGGCCGACCTCGGGTTCGCGCTGCAGGACCTGCCGCTCGACGACGACACCGACCACGACGCGCGGCTGGAGGCGCTCGACGCGGAGCTCGCGGCGCAGGTCGACCGCCTGACACGACAGCGAGCCGTCGTCGCGGCCCTGCGCGCGGGCGGCGCCGCGCCCGATCTGCCTCCCGAGCTCGGCGCTCATGTCGCGCTCGCATCGGCGATCGGCCTGCCCCCGCGCATCGCCAGGCTGGAGCGGGAGCAGCTGCTGCTCCTCGCACACCTCGGCGGCGACGACGCGTCCCGGCTGCTCGAGGACCTCTACGAGCGCTTCGCCGAGCCCGCGGTGATGGGCGCGTTCGGCGAGATCTACGAGCGCTTCGACCTCATCGACGAGTCGACGCCCGCCGCCGAGCTCGACCGCCTGGTGAGCGAGTCGGTCGAGGCTCTCGTCGCCGCCGTGGGCGACATCGACCTCACCGCGCCGCTCGATCTCGGCTCGGCGGAGAGCCTGATCGACGAGCATGGCGCCACCCACCTCAATCCCACGCAGGTGCGGGTCCTGAACGAGATCGGTGAGCAACTGGCGCAGCGCCTCGGCTGAGGCGCGTGGGAGGCTGGTGCGAACCCAGGCCCGGACCGGGGAAGGAGTGCTCGGATGCGCGTCATCGCACAGCAGTGGACCTCGCTCGACGGGTACGCGGCCGGGCGGTCGGGCGAGGAGGAGATCTTCGCCGCCGTCCCGGAGGAGGCCGATGCCGCGAGCCAGCGCTGGAACCTCGAGCTGCTGGACCGGGTGGACCACGTCCTGCTGGGACGCCGGACCTACGAGCTGTTCGTCCAGTACTGGCCCGGTGCCGACGGCCCGATCGCCGCGCGGGTGAACGCGATCGCGAAGGTCGTGTGCTCGCGGTCGCTCGGAGCGGCGCCGTGGGGAGGTTTCGCCCCCGCCCGCGTCGTGCCGGACGCCGCGGCCCACGTGCGGTCGCTCCGCGACGCATCGGACGACGTCGTCCTGATCTGGGGGTCGCTGTCGATCGTGCACCAGCTGCTCGGGGCCGGTCAGCTCGACGAGCTCGACCTCTTCGTCGCGCCGGTCGCCCTCGGCAGCGGGACTCCACTGCTGCCCGCAGCCACCCGCCTCAGGCAGCTCGCCGTCGCGGATCTCGGCGGTGCGACCCACGTCCGGTACGCCACCTCGCCGCGTTGACGGAGCCGCGTTGGGCGGTCGAACCTACGCTGAGCACACAGTTGTCCGTGCCGAGGAGGATCCCGATGAAGTGCCCCAATGACTCGACGACCCTGGTGATGAGCGAGCGCTCCGGCGTGGAGATCGACTACTGCCCCGAGTGCCGGGGCGTGTGGCTCGACCGCGGCGAGCTCGACAAGATCATCGATCGCGCCGAGTCCGAGGCGTCTCGCTCGGTCCCGCCCGCGCCCGCGGCCGCCCCGCCGCGGGACGATCGCTACGCGTCGCGCCCCAGCTACGACGACCGCGACCGTCGTTACGACGACCGTCGCTACAGCGGCAAGAAGAAGAGCCACTGGCTGGGCGAGCTGTTCGACTGAGGTCGGCGCTCGCGGTCAGGAGCCTGAGGGCTTCAGCTCCTGCGCGAGCATCACGATGATGCCGCTGGGCCCGCGGACGTACGTGAGCCGGTAGATGTCCTCGTAGGTCGCCACGCCGCGCAGCGGATGACAGCCGTGGCGCGCGGCGATCTCGAGGGACTCGTCGGGGTCGTCGACCGAGAAGGCCACCCGGTGCATGCCGATCTCGTTCGGGCGGGTCGGCTCGGTCTCGATCGCGTCGGGGTGGATGTACTCGAAGAGCTCCAGGTGGCCGTGGCCGTCAGGCGTCTGGAGCATGGCGATCTTCGCGTGGTTGCCGTCGAGCCCGACGGCGGTGTCGGTCCATTCCCCGCTGACCGTGTCGCGCCCCAGGACGGTGAGCCCCAGATCGGTGAAGAAGGCGATCGTGGCGTCGAGGTCGCGGACCGCGATGGCGACGTTCTCGAGTTTGATGGGCATGCTCCGCACGCTAGCCGTCCGGGCCGACGGTGGCGACGGTGCTCGCGCGGCCGGTGGCAGGCTGGGACGGTGAGCGACGAGTACGAGCTGCTGGCCGGCGTGCCGGACGAGTCCGCCTACCTGCACCTCCGCCGGGCCTCCGGCCTGTCGCCCAAGTCGCCGGAGCAGGCACGGGCGGCGCTCGCCGGCGGCTGGGCCGCCTGCCACGTGCGGCACGTCCCGAGCGGCCGGACCGTGGCGATGGGCCGGGTCATCGGCGACGGCGGCTGGTACTTCCACGTCGTCGACATGGCGGTGCTGCCCGAGCACCAGCGACGCGGCCTGGGCGATCGCGTCCTCACCCACCTGCTGGACGTGATCCGCCGCGACGCCCCGCCCGGTGCCTACGTGTCGCTGATGGCCGATCCGCCGGGACGGCGACTCTACGAGCGGCACGGCTTCGTCGACAGCGCGCCGCACTCCGTGGGGATGGTCCTGCCGTCCGACGCCTGACCCAAGCCCTGTTCCCGTCGTCGATCCGTGGCTAGGCTGCTGGCGACCGTGCAGCAGCAGGAGGAGGTGGTCCCCGTGAACGAAGCGACGTGGGTGCTCTCCTCCGGAGTCACGGTCGGGCGATAGGTCGTCCCGGGAGCGCCGTCAGGTGCACTCCCGAAAGGCACGACCATGCACTTCCACTCCGAACGCCGCCTCGACGGCGATGTCCTCGAACGCCACTTCACCCTCGGCGAGATCCCCGGCATCCTCTGGACGCCCGGATCCACGCCGGCACCGTTGATCCTCGCCGGCCATCCCGGCGGGCTGGACGGCATGTACCCACGGCTGCTCGGCCGGGCCGCCCACGCGGCGCAGCACGGGTTCGCCTCCCTGTCCATCGAGCTGCCCGGCGGCGGTGTCCGGCCCCGGGTGCCGGAGCTCGAGCGAGCCCGCGTCGACCTGCGTGCGGCGCTCGCCGCCGGGGAGCCCGTCGACGACATCGTCGATGCCCTCGTCCTGCCGCTCGTGGAGTTGGCGGTCCCGGAGTGGCAGGCGGCGCTGGACGCCACCCTGTCCCTGCCCGAGATCGACGGCGGGCCGGTCGGCCTCTCCGGGGGAGTGATCGCCATCGGCATCCGCCTCGCGGTGGTCGAGCCTCGCATCGCGGCCGCCCTGCTGTTCGCCGGCAGCTACGTGCCCCGCTCGATGTTCGAGGAGGCCCGGCGGGTCACCATCCCGCTGCACGTCCTGCTGCAGTGGGACGACTCGGGCAACGACCGCCAGCTGGCGCTGGACCTCTTCGACGCGTTCGGCTCGGCCGAGAAGACGCTGCACGCCAACCTGGGCGGGCACACCGGGGTGCCCGCGTTCGAGGCGGATGCCTCCATCGGGTTCTTCCTCCGCCACCTGGCGCGCCGCGATCAGGAGCCGAAGTAGCGGCCGGCCATGTGGATCGCGCCGTCGCCGTCGGGAACCGTGCGCGAGGTGCAGGCTCCGGACGCGGCGTCGCACGTCGTGACCTTCGTGCCGTCGACGCGCATCAGTCGCCCGTCCGGGGTCCAGCCGTACGTGTGCGAGTGCCCCGGCAGGGTGATGCGGCGTCCGGTGGCCACGTCGGTGACGTGGACGACGGGGTCCGTGACCACGTCGCCCCCGATCCCGCGGTAGACCTCGGTGACGCGGCCCTGGCCGTCGACGCCGACCGTGGTGTTGGTGGTCTGCACGAAGCGCCCGTCGGGGGAGAGGTCGTTGCTGGCCCACGGGTGCTCCCCGGACTCGTCGGTCACGGCGAGGTCGGACGTCGTGCGGAGCGCCGTCGAGTCGCCGAGCTCGTAGGTCACGCCGGCCCTCTCGCCGCCGAGGGCCCGCCCTCCACCGGTGGACGGGAGCTGACCCTGCGGCACGTCGGCCACGCGCTCGCCGGTGCGCCAGTCGATGACGCGCTGGGCGTCGTCGACGCCCAGGACCACGAAGTCGCCGGTGAGGCCGATCGGGGGCACGTCCCAGCCGGCCCAGGAGTAGGGCGCGTCGAACTCGTGGGTCGCCAGCTCGCGGCCGGTGGACGCCTCCACCACGTGGATCCGGTAGCCGCCGCCCTCCTTCGTCAGGTAGGCGAGCCGGTCCGCCTGCGCATCGGTGCCGGGCACGACCTTGCCCGGAAGGTCCAGCTCACGCACCGACCCGTCGGTGCCGACGTAGACGTACTCGCGCCGCGCATCGCCTGCGTCGTCGTCGCTCACGCCTGCGACGACGCCCTCGGCCGTGTAGTACATGAGCTGGATCGTGGCGCCGAGCTCGACGGCGTAGTCGGGGTCGCTGAACCACAGCATGTCGCCGCGCGAGAACGCCCCACCCGTGCGGTAGGCGGCCGAGACGAGATCGACGTCGCTCGCGGTGATGCTGGTGCTGACCTCGAGTCGGGGCGCCGCGCCGCGGTCGGATCCGAGGACGACGGCGGTGCCGACGACCGCGGCGACGGCCAGGGTCGCGATGCTCCGGCCGGCGGCACGGCGCCGGCGCACGCGTCGGCCTCGGCGCATCACGGCATCGAGGTCCAGCTCGGGGACCGGCTCGGCCTGGGCGTGGTGGCGGAGCTGCTCGATCACATCAGTCATGGTGGCTGCCTTCGGGGAGGAGGTGGGAGTGCGAACGCAGGGCCGCGAGCGCGGCCGAGGTCTGGCTCTTGACGGTGCCGGTGCTGACGTTCAGCAGGTCGGCCGTCTCCTGCACGGACAGGTCGTCGAGGAACCTCAGTGCGACGACCGACCGCTGGCCGAGCGGCAGGGTCCGCAGGATGTCGGCGAGGGAGATCCGGTCGACGAGCGCGGCCGCATGGTCGCCGCTGGGTGCTCCCTCGTCGGTGAGGTCCGTCGCGCTCTCATGCGTCCACGACCGCTTGCGGAACCAGTCGCGGGCCACGTTCACCATGACGCGGCGCGTGTAGGCGTGGGCCTTCTCGGGCTCGCGGAGCCGGGGCCACGCGACGTAGGTCTTCACCAGTGCGGACTGGACGAGGTCCTCCGCGAGCTGGCGGTCGCCCACGATCACCACCGCCGTGCGGTAGAGCTGGGGCCAGACGGATCGGGCGAACTCGCCGTACTCCGCCTCGGTGGTCTGCCGCACGCTTGCTCCCTGTCGTGAAAGACGCTGTCACAACCTAGACGG
The DNA here is from genome assembly GCF_900167475.1 of Aeromicrobium choanae. Lineage (NCBI taxonomy): Bacteria > Bacillati > Actinomycetota > Actinomycetes > Propionibacteriales > Nocardioidaceae > Aeromicrobium > Aeromicrobium choanae. The sequence continues at coordinate 2,534,624 of NZ_LT796768.1, forward strand.
GACGGGCCTGCGGATCGGTTGGCTCGCGGCGAACCCGATCTCCGCGCTGGGAGGCCGGCGGCCGCGGGGTGACGGTCGTCCCGCCCCATTCCTCGGGGTCGACGTCGCGCAAGGTCTGGTTGAGGACCCACTGGTGCCCGAAGGGGTCCTCGATGGCCGCCTGGCGCTCGCCGTACTCCCAGTCGTGCACCTCGTCGACCAGGTGCGCGCCCCGAGCCAGTGCCGCATCGACCACGTCGACGACGTCGGCGACCTTCAGCATCACCTGGTGCGAGGTCTGCGGCAGCGGAGTCCGGCGCCCGGGTCGGACCTCGGCGACGACGAGCTCCGCGGCGGGCCCGTCGGGCAGGCCGAGCTGCGCCCGGTGGCCCTCGCCGATGCGGACGTGCTCGACGAAGCCGAGGACCTCCCCGTACCAGGTCACGGCCGCTCGGACGTCGGCCACGATGAGGACTGGGGTCACGCGCGCGTGCGGTGCCGACCGGTTCGTGAGCACGTCGTCAGCGTAGGTCGCGGTGGGCTCACGTTCGCCCGTCATGCAGGCGGCCGGGCGACGGCGACGTCCTCGATGAGGTCCTGTTCGGGATCCCACCAGCGGAGGCGGTCGCAGATCAGGTCGCGCGGGGCCTCGGTGGCGTCCAGGACTTCGAGCGCCTGGGCCAGCAGGCGCCGTGGGACGCGTCGCGCCAGCGTCACGTGCGGAGTCCAGACAGGGTGGCGCAGGGCCGGCACCAGCGCGCGGATCCGCTCGGCGGCGGCCGCCACGGACGGGTCGGGCTCGACGAGGTGGGCGATGGTCACGCGCGGTCCCTGGCCGAACAGCACCAGCCCCCGCACCTCGATCCGCGCGGGCAGCAGCGGTGCGATCGCCTCGCGTGCCGTGGACACGGCGGCGGCGTCGATGGCGACAGCCGCGACGAGCGTCACGTGCGGCGCGTTGGTCATCGACCGGTGGTCCGCCTGCGACGGGAGCCCGGCGGTCCTGAGTGCCTCCCACTGCGCCACGACGGCATCCGCGGAGGAGGTCTCGAAGCTGAGCTCGAGGGCTTGGTCCGGCACACGTGGAGGATAGGCCAGGTCCACCGCGCGTCAACCCAGGGTTGACAGGTCGCCCAACGTCAACCCACAATTGACGCATGGAACCCCAGAAGCTCACCGGCGTGACCCTCGACCGACTCCTCGCAGCCCTGGAGGCGGCACATCCCGACGTCCGGGACCGGATCGGCGACGCGATGCTCGTGGCGGAGCATCTCGACCAGGTGGGCGACGACCTGATCGAGCACGTCGTCTCGACGGCGCGGGCCCAGGGAATCAGCTGGTCGGAGATCGGCAGTCGCATGGGCGTGTCCAAGCAGGCGGCGCAGCAGCGGCTCGCCAAGGCGGCGCAGGTCGACCTCGAACCGCTCAGCCCGGAGCAGGGCTTCTCGCGCTTCACCGTCGAGGCGCGGAACCTCCTGATGGCGGCCCACGAGGCGGCGCGAGTGCGGCAGGAGCCGTTCGTGACGTCGGCGCGCCTTGCTGTCGCGATCGGGATCCCGTCGGCTGAGGCCCGCCTGCCTGAACCCACCGCGGAGACGCAGAAGCTGGTGCCGTACGACGAAGGCGCCCGGCGTGTGCTGGAGCGTGCGTTCGAGGTCGCCATCGCAGCCCGTGCCGACATGGTCGACGTCAGCCACATCGCCGAGGCGCTGGGGTCGGCTTCGACGACACCGGACGAGGCCGTGGGGCTTGCCTGAAGCACTCACTCTGTGGGTACCTGTCGGCATGGACACGTATCCGCGGATCCTCCAGACGGTCATCGACGCCACGGACGTGCGGCGGACGGCCGAGTTCTACCGCGAGCTCTTCGGGCTGGAGTACCGGCCCGGCGACGAGCCGCCGGCCGAGGGCGACGAGGACGACGTCGACTGGCTCGTGCTGCGCGGCACCGACGGCGGGCACGGGCTGGCGTTCCAGCAGGCCGAGGAGCTCGAGCGGACCACCTGGCCCGACCCCGAGGTGCCGATGCAGCTGCACCTCGACACGTCGGTTCCCGACGCGGAGGAGCTCGAGCGGCAGCGCGCCCGCGCGGAGGCGCTCGGCGCCACGATCGTCCTCGATCGCACCGACGACCCGGAGGAGCCGCTCTACGTCTTCGCGGACCCCGAGGGGCACCCGTTCTGCATCTTCGTCGGCGACTGATCAGAGGCGCATCGCCACGACGGAGGCGGCGTGCAGCAGGCCGTCGGAGACGAGCCCAGACGGAGCGCCTGTCCGCCGGCTCCGGAGGCGGAGGACCCCGCTCGGGGCTAGCGTGACGGGCGAATCGAACCTGGAGGTGGATCGTGGCCGATGCGCCCGAGAGGCAGGCTCCGACGCTGGAGGGGGTGGCCGGACCACGCGAGGCGCGCGGCGCCCGGCGGTGGCGGCGACTCGGCCTCGGCCTGCTGTCGCTCGTCGTCGCGGCGAGCTGCCTCGGGTGGCTCGGCCCGCGTGAGGGCACCGTCACCGACGAGACCGGCCGGCTGACCGTGACCTACCCCCAGCTCGCCCGGTCCGGCGCGGAGTCGGGGCTCATGGTGGAGGTCGAGGACGCGGAGCGTGCTACGCCCGTGGTGATCGAGGTCCCGACGGCGGCCATCGACCGGCTCGGGCTGGAGGGCATGACGCCCGAGCCCGTCGTCCAGACCTCGGCCGGCGACTCCGTGCGCCTGCGGTTCGCCGCGCCGCGGGACGGCAACTTCTCGGTCCAGTTCGCCGGCCGCCTGCCCACCCGGGCCGACCTCGGCCCCTTCTCGTTCGACGTGCGCGTCACCAGCGGCGCCGACGAGCTGACGGTCGACATGCGGACGTGGGTGCTGCCGTGAACATCGTCCTGAGTGCCGCGGTCGTCTTCCTGCTGATCTGGATCGTGATGCGGGTCGTCGGCAAGCGCGAGCTGAGCGAGCTCTCCGCGTTCGACTTCGTGATCCTCGTCGTCATGGGCGACCTCGTGGCCGAGGCCGTGATCGCCGAGGACACCTCCATCACGGGTGCCATCGTGGCGGTCTCGACGTTCGCGCTGCTGACCGTCGTCGTCTCGTGGATCTCGTGGCGGCTGCCCTCCCGGCGGAAGCTCTTCGAGGGCGTTCCGGTGCTGCTGATCCGCGATGGAGAGCTCATCGAGGAGACCCTGCGGATCGAGCGGCTCAACACCGCCGACGTGCTGGCCGCCGCTCGCCAGGAGGGCATCGAGCGCCTCGAGGACGTGAGGTGGGCCGTGCTGGAGCAGGACGGCAAGTTCTCGTTCTTCGTCGAGACGACCGACCGCTGATCCGCGCGGCACGTGTAGCGCCGCCGCAGGCGGGTACGTCCTGAGCAGACCACGACATCGACATGTGAGGTGTGGACATGAAGGCTGTGACCTGGCAGGGCAAGCGCGACGTGCGAGTCGAGACGGTGCCGGATCCGACCATCCAGGACGACACCGACGCCATCATCGAGGTGACCACCACCGGACTGTGCGGCTCCGACCTGCACCTGTACGAGGTCCTCGGGCCCTTCATGACGCCCGGCGACATCCTCGGGCACGAGCCGATGGGCCGGGTCGTCGCGGTGGGCGCCGGCATCACGAACCTCGAGGTGGGCGACCGCGTCGTCGTGCCGTTCCAGATCGCGTGCGGCTCGTGCTGGATGTGCACCCGCGACCTGCAGACCCAGTGCGAGGTCACCCAGAACCGCGACACGGGGATGGGGGCGTCGCTGTTCGGCTACTCCAGCCTCTACGGCGCGGTGCCGGGCGGCCAGGCCGAGCTGCTGCGCGTGCCGCACGCCGACTACGGGCCGATCAAGATCGAGTCGGACCTCGACGACGAGCACTTCGTGTACCTCTCGGACGTGCTGCCGACCGCCTTCCAGGCGCTCGAGTACTCGGGGGTCGGGGAGGGCGACACGCTGCTCGTGATCGGCCTCGGTCCCATCGGCGACATGGCCGCCCGCCTCGCGCTGCACCGCGGCGCTCGGGTGATCGGTGCCGACCTCGTGCCCGAGCGGCTCGCCCGTACGGCCGCCCGTGGAGCCGAGACGTACGACGTGACGAAGGTCGACGTGGCCGAGGTCGTGCGTGAGGCCACCGGGGGACGTGGCGCGGACGGCGTGATCGACGCCGTCGGCATGGAGGCGCACGGCTCGCCCGTCGCGCACGCCGGCCAGACCGCCGTCGGCCTCCTGCCCGACTTCCTCGCGCGCAAGGCGATGACCACCGTGGCGGTCGACCGCCTCGGGGCCCTGCACCTCGCGATCGATGCCGTGCGCCGGGGCGGGATCATCTCGCTGAGCGGCGTCTACGCCGGCACGATCGACCCGATCCCGATGCAGACGCTGTTCGACAAGCAGATCCAGCTGCACATGGGCCAGGCGAACGTGCGTCGCTGGGTGAGCCAGGTGAAGCCGCTGGCCGAGGACTCCTCGGACTCGCTCGGCCTGGCCGACTTCGCCACCCACCGCGTCCCGCTCGACGAGGCGCCGGCGGCTTACAAGAGCTTCCAGGACAAGACCGACTCCACGATCAAGGTGCTCTTCAAGCCCTGAGTCGTGGTCATGACGCGTCCTCCTCGTGGTGGGGGTCGGTACGGCGGATCAGGTCGGCCATCACGGCCGCGAGGTCGAGGGAGTCGCCGGCCGCGGCGCGCTGGCGGGCGGCACCGTTGCCCCGGGTGAGGACCCGATGGATCCCCTCCGTGACGCGGTCGTGGGTGCCGGCCTCGTCGAGCGAGGCGCCGATCGTCTTCACGAGGGAGTCGAGCGCCTGCTCGGCCGGGACGAACGTGCGCGTCACGGGGTCGAGGAGCGTGCCGCCGAGGCCGTCGTGGCGAGCGCGCCAGCGGGCCGCCTTCAGGGTCTCGAGGCGCCACGGCCCTGCTTCCGTCGGCGCCGTGGCGAGGGTCGCGACCAGGCCCCGGGTCACCTCCGCGACGAGCAGCGCGTCCTCCACGTCGGTGCACGCGTCGGCGACGCGCACCTCCACGGTCGGGAACTGCTCGGCGATGCGCGCGTCGAGGTAGAGCATGTGCTCGTCGAGGGCCGCGCCCGACGCGATCAGCTCCTCCACCACCGCGCGGTAGGTCTCGAGGTCGCCGAAGGTCTCGACCGGTCCGGCCGTGGGCCACATGTCCCACAGGTGTCCGCGCCAGCTGGCATGGTGCGTGTCGCGGCCGTGGAAGAACGGGGCGTTCGCCGAGAGCGCGGTCAGCAGGGGAGTCCAGGGCCGCAGCCCGTCGACGACGTGGATCGCGTCCTCGTCCGCGACCTCCACGTGGACGTGCATGCCGCACGTCATGCCGTTGCGCCCGATCTCCCCGTAGCGCGCGATCATCCGGTCGTAGCGCGAGTCGGGGGTGGGGCGCGGCTCGCTGCCGCCCAGCACGTCCACCGGCACCGCGACGGCGTTCAGGCCCACGGCCCTCGCGGCCGCGACCGCCGAGGAGCGCTGAGCGACGAGGTCCTCCCGGAGCCCGTCGGGGTCCTCGTGCGGACCGGTCTGCAGCTCGATCTGCTGGAGGAACAGCTCATGGTCGAGCTGCTCGTCCGGACCGAGGCGGCGGTGCGCCCGGACCACCGCCTCGGACTCGGGAACGATGTGCCCCCGGTCGTCGACGACGAACAGCTCCTCCTCGATGCCCACGCGATTCACGCGGGGCACGTACCCTGCGGCGCCCGGCGCGAAACCGCGAGGGTCATCGGACGGCACCCTCGTGCGCCTCGGCCGCGTCCGCGAACTCGCAGAACGCCTCGTAGGCGCGGGCCCCGTGGATGGTCGCCGGACCTCCGTGCATGGCGATCGCCACGCCGATGGACTCGGCGGCCTGCTGGCGGGTGGCCCCCGCGCGCACCGCGGCCTGGCCGTGGGTGGCGATGCACCCGTCGCAGCCCTCGACCACGCCGATCGCCAGCGCGATGAGCTCCTTGGTCCCGCGGTCGAGCTCACCGTCGGAGAAGGCGGCCTTCGAGAGCTCGCCGTAGCCCCGGTAGACGTCGGGGATCGCGCGGTGCAGCCGACGGTGCTGGGGAGTGAGCTGGCGCAGGACGGCCTCGCCGTGGGCGGACTCCGTGGGGTGATCGTGGCTCATGATGTCCTCTCCGGTGGGCGGCACGCCACCCCCCTCGGGGAGTGTGGTCGTGACGGTAACCCAAGCCCGTGGGGGATACGAGAGCAGCGCCACGGTGAGTCACCTCACGTCCACGTGCGGCAGGACTCAGCGGCTCCGCGGGTCGGTCCGGCGAGCGAGGTCGGCCATCACCGCTCGGAGGTCGGGTGGGTCACCGGCCACGGCGCGCTGGCGTACCGCGCCCGTGCCGTAGGTGAGCAGCCGGTGCACGCCGGCCTCGACCCGGTCGATCGTCCCCGCCGAGCGCAGGGCGGCGCGCACGGTCGTCACGAGTGAGTCCAGCGCGCGCGTCGCCGGGACGAAGGTCCCCGACAGCGGATCGAACAAGGTCCCGTCCAGCGCGTCGCGCCGGGCCCGCCAGCCGGCGTCGCGCAGCACGTCGATCCGCCACGAGCCCGGATCGGTCCGCTCGGTCACGATCGTCGCCACGAGCGCGCGGGTCAGCTCGGCGACCAGCAGCGCGTCGTCCACCTCGGTGCACACGTCGGCGACCCTCACCTCCACCGTGGGGTAGCGCGTGGCGATGCGGGCGTCGAGGTAGACCATGTGCTCGTCGATCGCCGCGCCGGAGGCGATCGCCTGCTCGACGAGGAGTCGGTAGGACCGACGGTCGCCGAACGGCTCGACCACGCCCGCCGAGGGCCAGGTGTCGCGCAGGTGGCCGCGCCAGCTGGCCATTCGTGTGTCGCGGCCGTGCGTGAACGGCGAGTTCGAGGCCAGGGCGGCCAGCAGGGGCAGCCACGGGCGCAACGTGTCGATCACGCGGATGGCATCGTCCTCGCCGACCTCCACGTGGACGTGCATCCCGCAGACCATGGTCGTCCGCGCGAGCTCGCCGAAGCGCTCGACGATGCGGGTGTAGCGAGGGTGCGGCGTCACGACGGGGTCGTCCCCGCCCAGCACGTCGACGGGCACGGCGACGAGATCGAGGCCGATCGACCGCGCGGCATCGACAGCGGCAACGCGTCGAGCGACGAGGTCGTCCCGGAGAGCGTCGGGAGCGGCGTGGGCCGAGGTCTTCAGCTCGACCTGCTGCAGGAAGAGCTCGTGCTCCAGCGGGTGCTCGGGATCGTGGTCACGGTGGGCAGCCAGTACCGCCTCCGCCTCGGGCACGAGCCGGCCCCGGTGGTCGACGACGAAGAGCTCCTCCTCGACGCCGACGCGATGCACGTGACCCGTGTACCCGCGGTGCCCCGAGCCCAAACGGTCGGTCACATGGACCGGACGTGCGCGCGCTCTCCCTGCTTGCCGACGAGGCTGAGGAACTCGACCGGGCCCGAGCTGGTCGCGCCGAACCAGTGCGGGGTCCGCGTGTCGAACTCGACGGCCTCGCCGGGTCCGAGCACCAGGTCGTGCTCCCCGAGGACGAGCCGGAGCCTGCCGTTGAGGACGAAGGCCCAGTCGTAGCCCTCGTGCGTGCGCAGGTTCGGCAGGGCGTCGTCGTGCCCGGCGGGGAGGATGAACTTGTAGGCCTGGATGCCTCCGGGCCTGCGGCTCAGGGGCAGGATGGTCCGGCCGTCGCTCGTGGGGATGGGGCGCAGGTTCACGCGGGGGTCGCCCGTCGGTGGCGCATCGACGAGCTCGTCGAGCGTGACCCCGTGAGCACGCGCCAGGGGGAGCAGCTGCTCCAGCGTCGGCCTGCGCAGCCCGGCCTCGAGCCTCGACAGCGTGCTGATCGAGATCCCCGTCTCCTCGGAGAGATCGTTCAGCGTGATGTCGCGCCGCTGCCGCAGGTGCTTCAGGCGTGGTCCGACAGCGTCGAGGGTGCGATCCAGGGCTTCGTCCATCCACCCAGTTTGCCATTTGGCAACAATCTTTGCCCGGAGGCGTCCGCCCCGGCATGGTGGAGGTTCAACGGCACGCCGACGACGGGAGAGAAGGACGATGGAGCACACGTTCGACCGCACGTACTGGGACGAGATCTGGCAGGGGGACCGAGCGCACGCGATGGGAACGAGCCGACCCCATCCACACCTCGTGCAGGAGATCGGCGACCTGATGCCCGGGACGGCGCTCGACGCCGGCTGCGGGGCCGGGTCCGAGGTCATCTGGCTCGCGTCCCGTGGCTGGCAGGTCACTGGCGCGGACATCGCCGTCGCGGCCCTCGACCGCGCCGGAGAGCGTGCCGCCGAGGCAGGCGTCGCCGATCGGGTGCGGTGGGTCGAGGCGGACCTGTCCACGTGGGAGCCGGACACGCGCTTCGACCTCGTCACCACCCACTACGCCCATCCCGCGATGCCACAGCTGGACTTCTACGACCGGGCCGCCTCCTGGGTGGCCCCCGGAGGCACCCTCCTCATCGTCGGCCACCTCCACCACGACGACGGCGTCCACGGGACCGGGCACGACCCCGACGGCCCGCCGCCCGCCGCCTCCGCGACCGCGGCCACGATCACCGCGCGCCTCGACCCGACGGACTGGGACGTCGTGACCGCCGAGGAGTCGCACCGGACGGTGTCCGGCCCCGGCGACCACGAGATGGCCGTGCACGACGTCGTCGTCAGAGCCACCCGTCGCGGCTGAGTCGCGTCAGTCGGGCGCCCCGTCCTGCTCGGCCACGTCGGGTCTGGTGGGGGACTGGGGCATGTCGTGCACGTCCTCGGACGTGGTGGTGTCGGTGTCCGGGGGTGTCGGGTTGGCAGCCGAGTCGCTCACCGTCCCCTGGCTCTCGTCGTCGTGCTCGGAGTGCTGCTGCGCTTTCCGCGGATCGGTCGTCATGGTCCTGAGGTACCCCGTCGGCGGCTCCCGACTCGCCGCTCGGTGATTGGCCCGACGCAGGGCGGGTACCTCTCGGAGGACCGCCGACTCCAAGGAGACCTGCATGGACCCGAGCAAGGCCGCGAAGAACATCAAGGACGCCGTGGAGAGCACGGCGGAGAAGGCGTTGGACAAGGCCGCCGAGCTCGCCACGCCCGACATCCCCGGCCGTCCCGGCCCTCATCCCGTCCCCTTCGACGAGCCCACCGAGCCGCGTGAGCCGCTGCCGCCGAAGGGCGACCAGAGCGCGCCGGACACCCGGTCGGCCACCGGTGCGCCGTCAGGCGCTCCCGAGGACGTGCGCACGCAGCAGGGTGCCTTCCTGACGACGTCGCAGGGCGCGCGACTGCGCGACAGCGACCACTCGCTCAAGGCCGGCCCACGCGGTCCGATCCTGATGCAGGACCACCACTTCCGCGAGAAGATCACGCACTTCGACCACGAGCGCATCCCCGAACGCGTCGTCCACGCACGCGGCTCCGGCGCCCACGGCATCTTCGAGGGCTACGGCACGGCGGCCGACGTCACGCACGCGGCGTTCCTCCAGGAGGGCGTCACGACGCCCGTGTTCACGCGCTTCTCCACGGTGCTCGGCTCGCGCGGCTCGGCCGACACCGTCCGCGACACTCGTGGGTTCGCCACGAAGTTCTACACCGCCGAGGGCACGTTCGACCTCGTCGCGAACAACATCCCGGTCTTCTTCATCCAGGACGGCATCAAGTTCCCCGATGTCATCCACGCCGGCAAGCCGCACCCGGATCGCGAGATCCCGCAGGCGCAGAGTGCCCACGACACCTTCTGGGACTTCGTCTCGCTGCACACCGAGGCGCAGCACCACACGATCTGGAACATGTCCGACCGCGGCATCCCGCGGTCCTACCGGATGATGGAGGGCTTCGGCGTCCACACCTTCCGGATGGTCAACGCCGAGGGCGGCACCTCGCTGGTGAAGTTCCACTGGAAGCCGACGCTGGGCGTGCACTCCCTCACGTGGGAGGAGGCGCAGTTCATCAACGGCATCGACCCGGACTTCCACCGCCGCGACCTGGCCGACGCGATCGAGGCCGGCGCCTTCCCCGAGTGGGAGCTGGGCATCCAGGTGTTCGAGGACAACCCCGAGCAGGAGTTCGCCGGGATCGACCTGCTCGACCCGACGAAGATCGTCCCCGAGGAGCTCGCGCCCGTGCAGCCGATCGGCCGGCTGACCCTGAACGCCAACCCCACGAACTTCTTCGCCGAGACCGAGCAGGTCGCGTTCCACCCCGGCCACCTGCCGCCGGGCATCGACGTCACCGACGACCCGCTGCTGCAGGCGCGCCTGTTCTCGTACATCGACACGCAGATCACGCGCCTCGGCGGTCCGAACTTCTCGCAGATCCCGGTCAACCGACCGCACGCGCCGGTGAACGACATGTTCCGCGACGGCTTCCACCAGCACGCGGTGCACGCCGGGGTCGCCCCGTACAAGCCGAACTCGCTCGACGGCGGCTGCCCGTTCTTCGCCGGTGCCGACGACCGAGCGTTCGAGGACACGCCGGTGAAGGTGACCGAGTCGACGAAGCTGCGCGCGAACCCGGCCACCTTCGACGACCACTTCAGCCAGGTACGGCTGTTCTGGGCGAGCATGAGCCCGGTCGAGAAGGAGCACATCATCCGCGCCTACGCGTTCGAGCTGGGCAAGTGCTACGAGGACGCGATCAAGGCCCGCCAGCTGCAGCACCTGGCCAACATCGACCCGGTGCTGTGCCAGGAGGTCGCCACGGCGCTCGGCATGCCGGCCCCCGAGCCGACGGTCGAGCTGACGCCCGAGACGCCCAGCCCCGCCCTCTCGCAGGTCGGCGGCACGTGGCCGGCCGACGGCCGGATGATCGGCATCGTGGTCGATCCCGACGGTGATCTCGGCGGGGTCGAGGCGCTGCGGGCGGCCATCTTCTCCGCCGGCGCCGTTCCGCTGGTCGTGGGCCCGCACGGTGGCAAGATCGGCCCGCTCACCGTGCAGCGCACGTTCGCGACGGGCCGCTCGGTCGAGTTCGACGCGCTGCTGCTCGCGGGTCACCCGAAGCCGGCACCGGACGCCGTGCCGTCGCGCGACGACAAGGCGGGCGCCCCGGCCGGGCTCACGCTCGACCCCCGGGTGCAGCTGATGCTCGACGAGATGTGGCGCCACGCGAAGGTGATCGGCGCGTGGGGCGACGGCGTGGCCGCGCTCGAGGCGGCCGGCTACGGCGGCGGGCTTCCCGGCGTGGTGACCGGTGACGACGCCGGACCGGTGTTCGCCGAGGTCCAGGACCTCATGGCCTCCCACCGCGTGTGGGAGCGCTTCCCCGTGACCGTCGCGTGAACGGGGGATCGGATTGACCACCCAGTTCGGCGTGACTCCCCGGCCCACGGACGACCGTCCGGGGGCCGGGGTGGCGCGAGGCGGCACAGAACCACTGCGCATCGCCTCCGTGCCGTCCACCCACGTCTACGTCCGGCACCTGCGCCCGCCGGAGGGGCCGAGCCCGTTCGTTCACCTGCCCGACCCCGATCCCGACCACCCGTCGCGCCCGGCCACGAGCAAGTGGTGGCCCCCGGTCATGCTGCGTCCCGAGTGGGCCGCGACGGCCGACTTCGACGTGTTCCACGTCCAGTTCGGCTTCGACGCCTGCTCCCCGCAGGACCTGGAGCGGCTGGTCGAGGTGCTGCGTGAGCGGGGCAAGCCGCTCGTCCTGACGGCCCACGACCTGCGCAATCCCCATCACCCGACGCGCGAGCTGCACGACGAGCAGCTGGGTGTCCTCGTGCGGGCGGCCGACGCGGTGGTGACCCTCACCGAGGGCGCCGCCGCCGAGATCCGGCGGCGGTGGGGCCGCGAGGCGCTCGTGGTGCCGCATCCGCACGTCGTCGAGCTCGACACGATGGCGCGACTGCGACGCGAGCGGGCAGGCCGGCCGACGGACGAGTTCCGCGTGGGCGTCCACATCAAGAGCCTGCGCGAGAGCATGGATCCGTTCCCGGTGCTGCGAGTCCTCGACGAGACGCTCGCCGAGCTGCCGGGCGGGGTGCTCCAGGTCAACGGGCACCACGACGTGCTCGACGCCGAGGGTGCCCGCCGCGAGCCGGTGCTGGCGGCCTGGCTGGAGGAGAGGGCCGCCCACGGTCGCGTCGACCTGCGCGTCCACGACTTCCTGCCCGACGCGCAGCTGTGGGAGTACCTCGCGAGCCTCGACGTCGCGGTGCTTCCGTACCGGTTCGGCACGCACTCCGGGTGGCTCGAGGCGTGCCGCGACCTCGGGACCACGGTGGTCGCGCCGACCTGCGGGCACTACGCCGACCAGGGCCCCGTGCTCAGCTACGGCTTCGACGAGTCGCACTTCGACGCGGAGTCGCTCCGGGCGGCGATCCGGTTCGCGCACGCCGCCCGGCCCGATCACGGGGTCAGCGTGCAGGAGCGCCGCGCCCAGCGTGTCGCGGTGGCACAGGCCCACGCACGGCTCTACCGGGAGCTGCTGTCATGAGTGGCCTGCGGATCTGCCTCATCGGCTCGAGCCGGTTCCCGATCCGGGAGCCGTTCGCGGGCGGGCTGGAGGCTCATACCCACGCGCTCGCCCGGCAGCTGACCGATCGGGGACACCATGTGTCGCTCTTCGCGGCCCCCGGATCGGACCCGGACCTGCGGACCCGCGAGCTTCCCGTCGACTCGCTCCGCCACGACGTCGTCAACCGACCGGACCTGGACGTCACGCCGGGTGCCTGGATGGACGAGCACCACGCCTACCTCGGGTTGATGCTCGAGCTCGCCCGGAACCCGCACCACTTCGACGTCGTGCACAACAACAGCCTGCACCACCTGCCCGTGGCGATGTCCTCGATGCTGGCCGTCCCGATGGTCACGACCCTGCACACCCCGCCGGTGCCGTGGCTCGAGTCGGCGATGAAGTACGCCGCCGCCGACAGCACGTTCGTCGCGGTGAGCCGCTTCACGGCGCGAGCGTGGGCTCACGCCGTCGGGACCGTCACCATCGCGAACGGGGTCGACATCGAGCGGTGGCGCCCCGGTGCCGGCGGCGGCGCCGCGATCTGGTTCGGCCGCCTGGTGCCCGAGAAGGGCGCGCACCTGGCGATCGACGCGGCCCGTGCGGCCGGGATGCCGCTCGACCTCGCCGGTCCGGCCCTGGACGCCGAGTACTTCGGCGCCGAGATCGCCCCACGGCTGGGCGGTGAGATCCGGTACCTCGGGCACCTGACCCACGAGCAGCTGCGGGCGGCCGTGGGGAGCGCGCGCGTCGCGGTCGTGACGCCGAGGTGGGACGAGCCGTACGGACTCGTCGCCGCCGAGGCGATGGCGTGCGGCACTCCGGTGGCCGCGTTCGCGCGAGGGGCGCTGCCCGAGTTCGTCGACGAGTCCGTCGGGGCCCTGGCGGTGCCGGACGACGTCGCGTCGCTGGCCGCCGCGATCGGCGAGGCGGCCGGACGCGACCGCGAGGCGGTGCGCAGGGTCGCGGTGGAGCGCTGCTCGATCTCGGCGATGGTCGACCGGTACGAGGACCTCTACCGCCGGCTCGCGGGTCCGATGGCCGCATGATCGGCTACTACGTCCACCACCAGGGCAGCGGTCACCTGCACCGGGCGACCGCGCTGGCTGCGGCGCTCGACGTCCCGGTGACGGGTCTGTCCTCGCTGCCGCGACCGGCGGCCTGGGCGGGGGAGTGGATCGAGCTCGAGCGCGACGACCGGTGGGCCGACGAGCCGGTCGACACCGCCGGTGGCCACCTGCACTGGGCGCCGCTCGGCGAGCCGGGGCTCCGTTCCCGCATGGCGGCGATCTCGTCGTGGATCGCCGATGCGCAGCCGCGGGCACTCGTCAGCGACGTCTCCGTGGAGGTGGCGCTGCTGGCGCGGCTGCACGGCGTGCCCTTGATCTCGGTGGTCCTCCCGGGCGACCGCGGCGACCGCGCGCACCGCCTCGGGCAGGCCGCGTCCAGTGCCCTCGTCGCCTTCTGGCCGGAGGAGGCCGAGGGCATGGTGCGAGGTGTCGAGGCGCGGCTGCACCGGATCGGCGCCGTGTCCCGGTTCCCGGTCCGCGAGGCGCCGGTGGTGCGACGTGGTCCCGTGCGGCGAGTCGTGGTGCTCGGCGGCCGCGGGGGCGAGGGCCTCACCGACGCGGACCTCGCCCTGGCGCGGGCGCAGACGCCCGGGTGGGACTGGGAGGTCCTGGGCGGGGAGGGCCCGTGGCTCGCCGACCCGTTCCCGTCCATCTGCGACGCCGACGTCGTGGTGACGCACGCGGGGCAGAACGCGATCGCCGAGGTGGCCGCCGCGCGGCGCCCGGCGATCGTGGTCCCGGCCGACCGGCCCCACGACGAGCAGCGCACCACTGCGCGGGCCCTGGCGGCCGGGCCGTGGCCCGTCGTGGTGGAGCCCGAGTTCCCGGCGACCGGCTGGGCCGACCGGCTGGAGCGCGCCGCCGGCCTCGACGGCTCCGTGTGGTCGCGCTGGTGCGACGGTCGCGCGCCCGAGCGCTTCGCGGCGCTCGTCGGCGAGATCGTCGGCGCCGAGGTGGCGCGATGACGTCGGTGGCGGTCATCACGGTCGCCCACGGCCGGCACGCCCACCTGTGCGCGCAGGACGACTCGCTCGCGCTGAGCACGCGACGGCCCGACGAGCGGGTGCTCGTCGCGATGGACGACCCCGAGGTCCTGGCGTGGACGTCCTCCGCACCTCCGTCGCCACGCACCGTCTCCGTCCCGCGGCGCCCGGACGGGCTGCCGCTCGCCGCGGCGCGCAACGCCGGTGCCGCCGCGGCGATCGACGCAGGCGCGGAGGTGCTCGTGTTCCTCGACGTCGACTGCCTCGTGTCGCCGGGGCTCGTGGAGGACTACGCGGACGCGGTGGCGGCCGAGCCGGGAACGCTGTGGTGCGGCCCGGTCACGTACCTGCCTCCGGCCCCTGCGGGTGGGTATCCCGTCGGCGACCTCGGGCCGTGGGACAGCCCGCACCCGGCGCGACCCGCCCCGGCGCCGGGCGAGCGCCTCGCCGGGGGAGACCCCGACCTGTTCTGGTCGCTGTCCTTCGCGGTGCACCGCGAGACCTGGCGGCTGGTCGGCGGCTTCCACGAGGAGTACGCCGGGTACGGGGGCGAGGACACCGACTTCGCCCAGTGCGCCGCCGCGGCCGGCGTCGGTCTCGGGTGGACCGGGGGAGCGCGCGCCTTCCACCAGCACCATCGCGTGCAGCAGCCTCCGGTGGGCCACCTCGACGACATCCTGCGCAACGGCAGGCTCTTCCGGCGCCGGTGGGGACGCTGGCCGATGACCGGCTGGCTCGAGCAGTTCGAGGAGCGGGGCCTGGTCGAGCGCGTCGGCGACGACTGGGTGCGGGCGGACTCGCCGCAGCGGCATCCCGACCGGGTGTGAGACGGGACCGCCGGGGTACCTGCAGCACATGAGGATCGTCATCACCGGTGCCAGCGGCAACCTCGGCTCCGCGGCCCTGCGCGAACTGTCCGCCGGAGGCGACCACGAGCTCACGGCCGTGGCCCGACGCCTCCCCGACGTGGGCGATGCCGGTGCGGCGTCCGTGCGCTGGCACGCCGCGGACGTGTCGCACGACGACCTCACGACGGTCTTCACCGGCGCCGACGCCGTGGTCCACCTCGCGTGGAAGTTCCAGCCCACCCATCGCCAGGACGTCACGTGGGCGACGAACGCGGTGGGCACCCGCCGGGTTCTCGACGCAGTGGCCGCTGTCGGCGTGCCCCAGGTGATCTGCGCGTCGTCGGTGGCGGCGTACTCGCCGGTCGAGCACGACACCCCCGTGGACGAGACGTGGTCGACCGACGGAGCCTCCGAGGCGACCTACTGCCGCGAGAAGGCCTACGTCGAGCGCACCCTCGACGGCTTCGAGGGCCGCCATCCCGACGTGAGCGTCGTCCGGCTTCGGCCCGCGTTCGTCTTCCAGCGCTCGGCCGCCAGCGAGCAGCGCCGCATCTTCGGCGGGGCGCTCGCCCGTCCCGCGCTGCTGGACCGCAAGCGCATCCCGATCCTTCCGCTCCCCGCCGGGCTGCGGCTCCAGGCGATCCACGCCGGCGACGTCGGCCGCGCGATCCGGGCGGCGGCGGAGCGATCGGTCAGCGGCGCGTTCAACCTCGCCGGCGAGGGCGTGCTCCGCCGGGCGGAGCTGGGCGACCTCTTCGGGGCGCGCACCGTCGAGGTGCCGGCGCGGGTCGCGCAGGCGGCGCTCGGGGCGGCGTGGCGGCTCCATGCCCTCCCCGTGCCCGGCAGCCTGCTGGGCGCCCTGATGCACGTGCCGCTGATGTCCACGGACCGGGCCCGGACCGAGCTCGGCTGGACGCCCGAGCACTCGGGCTTCGACGCCGTCGACGCGCTCCTCTCGGGCCTCCCCGAGCGCGCCGGCAGCACGATGCCGCCGCTGCATCCGTGAGCGAGGATCACGCATGAGCCGACTGCCGAGCGCCCTGGGCGCCGTCCCCGGCATCGCCGCCCGGGCCGGCGGCGCGGTGCTGGAGGGAGCCACCCACGCGCTCGCCCTCGTGCGGAGGGCGCGCAAGCCACTGCATCCGCGCGGCTCGGTCTGGGAGGCGGAGCTGACGCGCGCTGGCACCTTGCTGCCCACGGGCGTGCCCTGGCTGGACGAGCCGGGCACCGAGCGGGCGATCGTCCGCGTGTCCGCCGCCGTTGGGCTGCCGCACGGCTGGCCCGACCTCCAAGGGCTCGCCATCCGGCTGCCGGAGCAGGACGACGCCGACGTCCTGCTCGCCAGCACGGGGATCGGCCCACTCACCCGCTTCCTGCTCCGGCCGGTGAAGTCGTCGGGCTGGCACCTGTCCACGACGCTGCTGCCGTACAAGGGCCCCGAGGGGCCGCTGCTGCTCGCCGCCGCTCCCACGGGGGAGGGTCGGTACGTCCTGCTGCGGGCCGAGGGACAGGGTGCCTGGGTGGCCTTCGCGGTGCTGCGACTGCTGCACGAGACGGACGTGAGGCCGTCCTTCGACCCCGTGCGCCGGCTGCTCCCCGGCCTGGCCAACTACGACTGGGTGAGCCGGCTTCGCGCTCCGGCGTACCGACGAGCCCGCGAGGATCGGGGCGAGGGGCCGGCGTCCACCGTGCGTGACAATGTGACGTAGGTCACAGTAGGGTGCTCGAATTGGATCTCGGGCAGTCCTTTGGGAGCCAGGCATGCGTCACCACCAGCGTCGTCCCCTTCGTCTCGTCCTCCTCGTCGGCACCGCCGGGCTGGCGCTCGTCGCCGGCGCCACGGTGGCCGCCGAGGCCGGATCTCCGCGCCACGGCAGCTCCCTGCGGATCGAGGTGCTCTCCAGCGCTCCGCACCAGGTGTCCGCGGGCGACGCGCTGGTCGAGGTCACCGTGCCGCGGCAGGTCAGGCCCGCCGACGTCGTGATCCGCGCCGGCGCGACGAACGTCACCGATGCCTTCGCCGTCACCACCGATCGCACGCTGGTCGGCCTCGTCGGCGACCTGCGCACCGGCAGGACCACGCTGCGCGCCGAGGTGCGCCGAGGCGCCCGGTCGGGCGCTCGAGCGGCTTCGCTCACGGTCACCAACCATCCCGCCTCCGGCCCGATGTTCTCGGGCCCGCAGCAGCAGCCGTTCGTGTGCACCACGGCGCGGGGTCGCTTCGACGGACGCAAGATCCTCGGCCAGCCGATCGTGGACAACCAGGACCGCCAGGGCATCGCGGTGGCCCGCGAGGACGCGAACGGCGACTACCCGCAGGACGGGCGTGGCTACCCGACCGCCGCGGCCGAGACGGTGGGCTGGAGCGCGAACTGCGCGGCCGAGCGTCGCATCGGCTACGTCTACCGGTCCACCACCGACGATCGCTTCCACTGGCTCGACGATCCCGCGAACCCGCCGTCGGACATCGCCACCACCACCACGAAGGCGGGCCGGACGGTGCCGTACGTCGTGCGCTGGGAGCGCGGCACCGTGAACCGCTTCGTCTACAGCATCGCGGCGCTGGCCCCCGTGGGCGAGGCGGACCCCGAGCGCCCCGACGCCTCGCTGTGGAACCGCCGCCTCGTGTTCAGCTTCCAGGGCGGTGTGGCGATCGGCCACACGCAGGGCACCACGAGCGACAGCGCGATGCTGCCCGCGGACCTGCTCGGCCAGGGCTACGGCGTGATGTGGTCCAGCGGCACCCGCACCAGCACGCACTACAACCTGCAGCTCGGCGGCGAGACCGCGCTGATGCTGAAGGAGCGCGCGATCGAGACCTACGGCGTGCCCGACTACACCGTGGCCGTCGGTGGCTCGGGCGGCGCGATCCAGCAGTACGTCTACGCACAGAACCACCCGGGGATCATCGACGCGGCGATCCCGCAGTACTCCTACCCCGACATGGTCACGCAGGTCATCCACGTGGGCGACTGCGAGCTGCTGGAGTACTACTTCGACGCCACCGACCGCACCAACGCGAAGTGGAGGGATCCCGAGGTCCGGCAGGCGATCATCGGCCTGAACGGCACCAAGGAGCCGAAGAACCTCTCGGCAGGCGAGATCGCGCAGTGGAACCAGCTGTACGGCGCGATGCAGGCGCTGGGCTACCAGGTCATGGACCGGGCGCCCGGCTCGGCGGCGCCGCCGCTGATGGAGTGCAAGCCCGGCTGGTTCGGCCTCACGCCGCTGGCCCTGAACCCCACGTTCACCGACGTGGACGACCTCGACCAGCTCGCCCAGGGCACCGAGGGCGTGCAGTGGACCCACTTCGCCGACCTCGTGAACATCTACGGCACCGGGCCCGACGGCTACGCGCGGGTGCCCTGGGACAACGTGGGCGTCCAGTACGGCCTGGAGGCGATGAAGGACGGCGTCATCACCCCGGCGGAGTTCCTCGACCTGAACGCCAAGGTCGGCAGCTGGAAGGAGTCGCGCGACATGGTGCCCGAGGGTGCCCCGTTCGACGGCCCCACGACGCCGCAGAACTTCGACCCGTGGAGCTCGCGGAACATGAACCTCAGCCCCGACGGCACGACTCCCGCGCCCCGGCGCGAGGGCGACCTGAAGGCGATCCGCGCCGCCTACTCGTCGGGCATGCAGTTCCAGGGCGACATCGACATCCCGATCATCGACCTGCGCCCGTACCTGGAGGACGAGCTGGACATGCACAACACCCAGCAGTCCTTCGCTTCCCGCCAGCGCATGCTCAACGTCGACGGAGACGCCTCGAACCAGGTCGTCTGGTTCGCCGACGCCCGGCCGGCCCAGGACTACGACCCGACGTTGCGCGCGTTCGAGGTGGTCGACGAGTGGATGGCGAACATCGCGAAGAACCCGCGCCGCGGCGTCTCGGGCAACAAGCCGGCCCGTGCGGTGGACACGTGCTTCACGACCTCCGGCGACGTGATCGCCGCGGGGCCGAGGGTCTGGAGCGGGATCATCGACTCCAGGGCCGCGGGGGAGTGCACCCAGCGATTCCCGATCTACTCGAGCTCGCGCCGGGTCGCCGGCGGCCCGTACGAGGGCGGGATCTGGAAGTGCGCCCTGCAGCCGGTCTCGAAGGCGGCGAGGTCCGGGCTCTACGGGTCGTGGCGTCCCAGCCGCGCGGAGTTGGCCCGCCTCGAGCAGGTGTTCCCCGACGGCGTGTGCGACTACCGCAAGCCCGATGTCGGCAAGCCGAGGCATCACGGGGGCTGGGGCAAGGGGCGAGGCTGACGGCGCATTGGTCCGCGAGGCGGGCTACGTTGGAATCAACCTGAGGAGGCCGCAGTGACCGATCCGGAAGAGATGAAGGCCAAGTTCCGCGAGGCGCTCGACAAGAAGAAGCACCGTCATCACGCCACCGCCGAAGGTGCTGAGCACGACGGCAGCGAGAAGTCGCACGGCGCCACGAAGCCGATCGAGCAGCCGGAGTTCCGCCGCAAGGCGACCTGACCCCGACTGCCGCGGCTCCGCCGCGCGAGCTGTGAAGCGTTGCCCACCGTTCTCAGGCGGATCCGCCCGAGAACAGGTGGGCAACGCTGCACATCGGGCGTCAGGGACTGGCGTCAGATGACGCCGAGGGCCAGCATCGCGTCGGCCACCTGCGTGAAGCCGGCGATGTTGGCGCCCGCGGCGTAGTTGCCGGGGGCGTCGTACTCGTCGGCGGTCTCGAGGCAGCGGTCGTGGATGCCGCGCATCGTCTCGGCGAGGCGCTCCTCGGTGTACTCGAACGACCAGCGGTCGCGCGAGGCGTTCTGCTGCATCTCCAGGGCACTGGTCGCGACGCCGCCGGCGTTCGCGGCCTTGCCCGGGGCGAAGGTGATGCCGGCCTCGGAGAACAGGCGCACGGCGTCGGGCGTGCACGGCATGTTGGCGCCCTCGGCCACGATCGCGCAGCCGTTCTGCGCGAGCACGGCGGCGTCCTTGTCGTCCAGCTCGTTCTGCGTGGCGCACGGCAGCGCGATGTCGCACGGCACGCTCCAGATCGAGCCCTCGCCGAGCTTCGCGGACTCGCGCTGATCGGCGTAGTCGCAGATGCGGCCGCGCTGGACCTCCTTGACCTCCTTGAGCAGCTCGAGGTCGATGCCCTGCTCGTCCACGACGAAGCCGCTGGAGTCCGAGCAGGCCACGACGATCGCGCCGAGCTGCTGCAGCTTCTCGATCGCGTACGTCGCCACGTTGCCCGAGCCGGAGACGACGACGCGCTTGCCGTCGAACGACTCGCCGCGCGAGCGCAGGATCTCCTGGGCGAAGAACACGGTGCCGTAGCCGGTGGCCTCGGTGCGCACGAGCGAGCCGCCCCACGTGATGCCCTTGCCCGTCAGGACGCCGGACTCGTAGCGGTTGGTGATCCGCTTGTACTGGCCGAAGAGGTAGCCGATCTCGCGGCCGCCCACGCCGATGTCACCGGCAGGGACGTCGGTGTACTCGCCGATGTGGCGGTACAGCTCGGTCATGAAGGCCTGGCAGAAGCGCATGATCTCGCCCTCGGAGCGACCCTTGGGATCGAAGTCCGAGCCGCCCTTGCCGCCGCCGATCGGCATGCCGGTGAGGGAGTTCTTGAAGATCTGCTCGAAGCCGAGGAACTTCACGATGCCCAGGTAGACGCTGGGGTGGAAGCGCAGGCCGCCCTTGAACGGGCCGAGGGCCGAGTTGAACTCCACCCGGAAGCCGCGGTTGATCTGCACGTTGTTCTGGTCGTCGACCCACGGGACGCGGAAGATGATCTGGCGCTCCGGCTCACACAGGCGCCGGATGACCGCCGCGTCGGTGTAGGCCGGGAGCTTCGTGACGACGGGTCCGAGACTGTCCAGCACCTCGCGCACGGCTTGGTGGAACTCGGTCTCCCCGGGGTTCCGGTGGAGCACTTCGTCGTAGATCGTTCCGAGGCTCTCGTGCAGGGTCACCAGGCTTCATTCCCGTCTGCTTTGTTACGTTCACATTTCGTGGCGTGCGGGAACCAGCCTGCCTCATGCGACGAACGCACCGCGCCGCGCCCCCGGTGACGGGAGCGCGGCGCGGGCCGTCCGATTCAGGCCGGGACGGCGGCCAGCAGCTCGCGCTTGGCGGCGTCGTACTCGCGCGTGAGCCGGGCGACGAGCTCGGCGGCGGGCACGGTCGCGTCGACGGCGCCCAGGCCCTGGCCGGCGCCCCAGATGTCCTTCCACGCCTTGGCGTCCGTGGTGCCGCCGGAGCCGAAGTCCATGGTGGAGGGATCGCCCGCAGGCAGGTTCCGCGGGTCGAGGCCGGCGGCCTCGATGCTGCCCCGGAGGTAGTTCCCGTGCACGCCGGTGAACAGGTCGGAGTAGACGATGTCGTCGGCCGAGCTCTCCACGATCATCTGCTTGTAGCCGTCCACGACGTTGGCCTCGTCGGTGGCCAGGAAGGCCGAGCCGACGTAGGCCAGGTCGGCGCCGGCGGCCTGCGCGGCCAGCACGGAGCGGCCGTGCGCGATCGAGCCCGAGAGCAGCAGCGGGCCGTCGAACCACTGGCGGATCTCCTGCACGAGCGCGAAGGGGGAGAGGGTGCCGGCGTGACCGCCGGCTCCGGCGGCCACGGCGATGAGGCCGTCGGCGCCCTTCTCGATGGCCTTGTGCGCGAAGCGGTTGTTGATGATGTCGTGCAGCACGATGCCGCCGTAGGAGTGGACGGCCTCGTTGATCTCGGGCCGAGCGCCGAGCGACGTGATCACGATGGGCACCTGGTGCTCGACGATCGTGGCCATGTCCTCGTCGAGGCGGTTGTTCGAGCGGTGCACGATCTGGTTCACGGCGAACGGCGCGGCGTCGGTGCCCGCGAGCTCGGACTCGATGCGGTCGAGCCAGTCGCCCAGCAGCGACGCGGGGCGCGCGTTCAGCGCGGGGAACGAGCCCACCACGCCGGCCTTGCACTGGGCGATGACGAGCTCGGGGCCCGAGGCGATGAACATCGGGGACGCCACGACGGGCAGCGAGAGCCGGTTCTGCAGGACGGTGGGCAGGGACATGGAGACCTCCGGGCCGGGACTATTGCAACAAGTTGCATAGTACCGGCAGCGGAGACGGTCCACAACACCTCGCGTGGGGCGTCAGGCAGGCTCGACGGGGATCGGGTAGCCGTCCACGACCTGCTGGGCGACCGAGCGCAGCTTCGTGTCCGTGCGCTGCGAGTGCTGCAGCAGCACGGCGAACGCCTCGTCGCTCGTGAGGTCGAAGCGCTCCATCACGATGCCCTGCGCCTGCCCCATCAGGACGTGCGAGTCCATGGCGGCGGGCAGGTCGCGCGCCGTCAGCGAGGCGGACACCGTGACCGCCGCGCGGCGTGCCAGGCTCTCCGCGAGCTCCCGGTCGCCGTCGGCGAAGGCGCGCGGGCGCCGGGAGTAGAGGTTGACGCTGCCGAGCACGCGGTCGCGGGTGGAAAGCCTCACGCTGATGAGGCTGCGCAGCCCGAGCGCCGCGACGGCCTCGGCCCACCGCGGCCACCGTGCCTCACTGAGGGTGTCGGGCACCAGGAGCGACTCGCGCCCGTCGAGGAGCGTGAGATCGGGACCTTCTCCCAGGTCCGCCTGGATCGCGTCGGCTCGCTCGACGATGTCGTCCGAGCCGGTGGCCGTCTCGATCGCGTTCCCCGGACCCAGGAGCAGGGCACCGCCGTGCTCGGCACCCACCGCGGCCTGGAGGTGGCACAGGACCGAGGCGATCGT
Source organism: Aeromicrobium choanae (assembly GCF_900167475.1). Lineage (NCBI taxonomy): Bacteria > Bacillati > Actinomycetota > Actinomycetes > Propionibacteriales > Nocardioidaceae > Aeromicrobium > Aeromicrobium choanae. Next base: position 2,557,630 of record NZ_LT796768.1, read on the forward strand.
GGCCTCCGCGGCCCCGGCCCGTGACAGGTCGGAGACCTTCTCCGGGAGGTCGATGATTCCCGGGACGGGCTCAGGCTGCTGCGATCGGCCGGTCACGAATGTCCCTCCTCTGGCAGGTCCTCTGCTGGTGGGTTCCTCAGGTCATGCCGCGGCGACATCCGGGTGCCGGCGGACTGCCGACAGCACCTTCGCGAGCCGACGTGACACCTGCATCTGGCTGATGCCGAGGCGATCGGCGATCGCCTGCTGCGTCAGTCCCTCCACGAAGCGCCAGTGCAACAGCTCGCGCTCGTCACGGTTCAGCTCGCGCAGGCAGCGCGCCACGCTGAGCCATTCGTCCACGAGCTCGAGGCCGTCATCGGTCGTCGCGAGCTCGCGACGACCATGCGTGACGTCGTCCATCGACTCGGGCTGGAAGCACCCGCGGGCGACGGTGGCGTCGCGCAGGTCCGAGGGAGCGACCCCGATGCGTGCGGCCATCTCCTCGAGGTTCGCGCTCGTGAGCTCGGGCAGCTGTTCACTGACGATCAGGGCCTGGATCTCCTGGATGCGGCGGGGCGGGCGCACCATCCACGCCCGGTCGCGGAAGTGGCGCTTCAGCTCACCCTGGATCGTGGCGGTGGCGTACGGCGGGAACGGCCCCTGAGCAGGGTCGTAGCGGCCTGCGGCCTTCACGAGAGCGAGGCGCGCGACCTGCACGAGGTCCTCGGTGTCCACACCGCGGCCGGTGAAGCGATGGGCCAACGCGCTGGCGAGGGAGAGATGGTCGAGGACGAGGTCCTCGGAACTCGTTCCGGCGGGGTGTTCGGACAGCACAGCCATGGATTCTCCGATGCTGGAGCGACTCCTCGAGGCTGGGCGTTCAACCGAGTTCAGCGTCACACGCCTGGGGTGACTCGGCAACACGAGCGATCGTCGAGGCGGGCGCCCGCGCGACCTCAGCCACCGAGCCGGTCGTCCTTCCCCTCGACCTCCTCCTGGACGTCCAGACGCTTGAGGGGCTTCGTCGCGGGGCCGTTGAGGACCTCGCCCTCGGGGGAGAACCGCGACCCGTGCAGCGGGCAGTCCCACGAGCGCTCGTGGTCGTTCCACCGCAGCACCCCGCCGAGGTGCGTGCAGAGTCCCTGCACCCGACAGGTGCCGGCCTCCGAGCGCGACTCCGCGACGACGCGGACGCCGTCGCGGTGCACGTCGCCCTCACCCGGCTGCAGGGTCCTCGGGGACGCGGCGATCACCCGGGCGGCTCCGGTCGCGACCTCCTTGGCGACCTTGGCGTTCATCACGGCCCGCCCGCGCGCCGAGAGCAGGGGAGAGGAGTGGTCGACCACCTCCTCCACCCACGGCAGCCGGTCGCCGAGGATGTCGAGGGCGATGGCGATCGCGGCGGCGGTGCCGTTGGTGAAGCCCCATTTGGCGAAGCCGGTCGCGAAGCGGATCCGGTCGCCGCCGCGCGGCATCCTGCCGAAGCGCGGCAGCCCGTCGGCCGTCGTGTAGTCCTGCGCCGACCACGCCGCGACCTCGCGGGCGTCGGGGAAGTGCTCGGCCGTCCACGCGCGGATCATCTCGACGTGGTCGCGCTCGGACTCGGTCCGCCCGACGCCGTGCCCGAAGCCGCCGACGAGCAGCGCGGGGCGTCCGTCCTCGGTCAGCGCGTCGCGCAGCGAGACCGAGGGCGAGCCCGTCGACAGCCCCATCACCTGCGGCGGATCGGGCAGCTCGTAGCCGACCACGTACGAGCGCTGCGGCTCGAGGTCGCTGAAGGCCAGGCTGCGGTCCAGGATCGGCGAGCCGGTCGCGACGACGAGGGACTCGGCACGGACCTTGCGGCCGCCGCTGACGTGGGCGGTGGGCGAGCCGAGCCAGTCGACGTGCAGGACGCGGGCGTGCTCCACCAGCGAGCCGCCGTTCGCCCGAAGCTCGGCGGCGAGGGCCGCGAGGAGCGACCCGGGGTCGACCTGCGCCTGGTCGGCGAGGGTGACGGCCCCGTGCGTGGTCACGCGGAGGCCCGGATCCTCGGTCCACTCGACGGGCAGGCCCACCGACGTCGCGGCGACGAGCTCGGCTCGCGCGCGCGACGTCTCGGTGGGGCTGGCGGCGAAGGTCGCGGCCGTCCGCCGGTGGATCCGGACGTCGTGCTGCTCGGCGAAGTCGACCAGCCACTCGAACCCGGCGCGGTTCATGTCGACGTACGCCTGCACGACGTCGCGTGAGTGGTCCTCGAGCAGGGTCGACAGGCGCGTGCCCTGCAGCAGCGACACCTTGGCCGAGCTGTGTCCGGTGGACCCGGCGCCGACGTAGCGGGCCTCGACCACGCACACCCTCCGGCCGGCGCGCGCCAGCAGGAGGGCGGTGGTCAGCCCGACGACGCCCGCGCCGACCACGAGGTCGTCACAGTCGTCGGGAAGCGCGTCGTGGCCGGACACGTCGGCGGGCACCAGCCACAGGGGTCGGTTGTCTTCGGTCATCGGCGGCTCAGACCCGCGACGCCGGCGCCGTGGGGTCGGTGACGACGAGGTTCTCGGCGCCGCCGTCACCGTCGTCGCTCTTCTCGGGCGATGCGGGCTCGTCGGGCTCGATCGGGTTGCTCGGCTCGGTGGCGGGGTCGGCCGGGTCGGGGCCCTCGGCGGGCGCGTCGGGATGCGGGGTGGTCATGTGATCCTCCTCATGCGGTCGGACATGGTTCACGTACCCGACTCGCGATGATCCATGCGTCGGGGCACGATGGCTGCGCGGGCCGGCGCATGAGCCGCCCGTCTGGGGGTACGTACTCCGTGACCTCCGTCTCGATCGAAAGGACCGCGGATGCCATCAGCCGTCCTCGCCGGCAGCCGGGCGACGACCTCGACCCTGCCCCAGCCCCGTGGCGACCTGAGTGCCGCGACCGTCGCTGCCCTGACCGGGGGAATGCCGTGGGACCGCGTGCCGAAGGTCAGGCCCTCGAGCATCGAGGACGGACTCCTCACCGTGTGGATCGCGCACGAGCTGCACCATCGTGGCTTCGCCGAGGTGGAGGACGCCGAGTGGACGCCCGAGCTGATCGCGGTCCGCAATGACGTCGAGCGCGACCTCGAGGCGCGACTGCGCGAGCGCGCGGAGGGCAGGCTCCCCGAGTCCGCCGATCCGGACGTGCTGCTCGACTACGTGCGGGCCGACGAGGGCCGGTCGCTCGCGGAGTTCGTCCAGCGCGCCGCGACGGCCGATCAGGTCCGTGAGCTGTTGTGGTTGCGCTCGATCTACCACCTCAAGGAGGCCGACCCGACGGCGTGGACGGTGCCCCGGCTGCCGGGTCCCTCGCGCGCCGCGCTGGCCGAGCTGCAGTACGACGAGTACGGCGGCGGGCGACCCGAGCGCCTCCACGCGCAGCTGTTCGCCGACGGCATGAAGGCGCTCGGGCTCGACACGCGGGAGAACGCGGCGATCGACGACGTGCCGGTCGAGGTGCTGGAGATGAACGTGACCCTCACGATGTTCGGCCTCCAGCGCCGCCTGCGGGGCGCCGCCGTCGGTCACCTCGTGGCGTTCGAGGCCTCCAGCTCGGGACCGTCGCGGCGGATGTCGCGCGGCCTGCGCCGCCTCGGCCTCCCCGAGGAGATGGCGGCCTACTACGACGAGCACGTCGAGGCCGACGCCGTCCACGAGCAGACCGCGGCGCGCTTCATCGCCGGTGCGCTCGTCGAGGCGGAGCCGCACCTGGCCGAGGACGTCGCCTTCGGCGTGTTCACGTGCCTGGACCAGGAGAGCCGCTTCGCCGAGGCGATGTTCGAGAGGTGGGGTGTCTGATGGCGCGCAAGGTCGACGTCAGCGTGGTCCCGAACGGGCCACTGCTGATCCGTGGGGACATCGGGGTCCACGCCCCGGACGGCGAGGTGCACCGCACCGAGCGGCCCGTCAGTGCCGTGTGCCGGTGCGGCAAGTCGGCGTCGCTGCCGTGGTGCGATGCGACGCACCAGCTGATCAGGACCAGGTTCGACGAGGAAGGAGATCGCGATGAGTGAGGAACAGGACGGATTCCCGGCACAGCAGCAGGAGCCCCCGGGACTGACCGAGCCGATGGAGCCCCGGCCGGACCACGGCGAGGAGAGCTACGTCGGGTCGAACCGGCTCGAGGGGCGCAAGGCGCTCATCACCGGCGGTGACTCCGGCATCGGCCGGGCGGTCGCCATCGCCTACGCCCGCGAGGGTGCCGACGTGGCGTTCACCTACATGCCCGAGGAGGTCGAGGACGCCCGCGAGACGTCGCGGCTGATCGAGGAGGCGGGACGCACGAGCCTGCCGATCGAGGCCGACCTGCGCGACAGCGCGACGTGCGACCGCGTGGTGGCGCAGGCCCACGACGGCCTGGGCGGACTCGACGTCCTGGTCAACAACGCCGGCTTCCAGATGGCCCGCGACGAGGGCCTCGAGCAGATGGACGACGAGCGGATCGAGCGCACGTACACGACGAACGTGTTCGCGCTGCTGTGGCTCGTCCGCGCCGCCCTGCCGCACCTCGGCCGCGGGTCGAGCATCATCAACAACTCGTCGATCCAGGCGTACGAGCCGTCGACGAGCCTGCTGGACTACGCGTCCACGAAGGCCGCGATCAACAACCTGACGGTGAACCTGGCGGCCGAGCTCGGTCCGCGGGGCATCCGGGTCAACGCGGTGGCGCCGGGCCCGATCTGGACTCCGCTGCAGCCCGCGACGCAGCCCGAGGAGAAGATCGAGCAGTTCGGCTCCGACACGCCGCTGGGCCGGGCCGGCCAGCCGGCCGAGCTCGCGGGTGCGTTCGTGTTCCTGGCGAGTGAGCGGGAGGCCAGCTACGTCTCGGCCACCGTCCTGGGCGTCACCGGCGGAAAGCCGGTCTTCTGATGCTCCAGGCCTCCGAGCCGCAGGCGCGGACGACGACCTTCGGCGGCCGGCCGATCGGCCACGACGAGCGCGTCCTGACGCCTCGCCCGTGGACCGAGGCCCAGTCGCTGTGGGCGCGGGAGCTGCTCGACACGGTGCCCGCGGGCCCGGTGCTCGAGGTGTGCGCGGGCGCCGGCCACATCGGCCTGCTCGCCGTGGCCGGCACCGGTCGTCACCTCGTGCAGGTGGACGCCGACCTGCACGCCTGCGTGTGGGCCTCGCGCAACGCCCGCGTGTGGGGCGTCGACTCCGACATCCGCCACGGCGCGATGGCCGAGGCCCTCATGCCCGACGAGCGGTTCGCGCTGGTCATCGCCGACCCGCCGTACCTCCCCTCGGACGGCGTGAGCGAGTTCCCCGAGGATCCACTCACCGCGATCGACGGGGGCTCCGACGGGCTCGACCTCGCTCGCGAGTGCCTGACGGTCATCGGGCGGCACCTCGTCCGTGGAGGTGCGGCCCTGCTCCAGCTGCGCGACGAGGCCCAGGGTCGCGAGCTCGCGGTCGACGCCGCGGCGTGTGGCCTGTCGATCGACGAGAGCCGACAGTTCGACGGCGGAGCGGTCCTGCTGCTGCGTCGCACGACGGAAGGATGAACCGATGAACAGCACTCCCGCGAACGGTGACCAGGCCGAGGGCAAGGCCGACAAGCTGGCCGACGACCTCACGGTGGACCCGCAGCACCAGAACGTGAGCGAGCCGGGCGGCGACGAGCAGGAGGCCGGCACCGAGACGGTGCCCGGCGTCGAGGGCCCCGAAGGCGTCCCCGACCTGCCTGTCACCGACGACCCGGGCACCGGCGGGCCCGGCGACGACGACTGAGTCTCGTCGCCCCGGTGCGGGACCTCGTCAGTCGGCGAGGTCCTCGGGGGAGACCACGTCCTGGCGGTACTGCTCGCGCAGCCACTTCAACGCGGCCACGTGGGCCTGCTCGTCGGCCGAGGTGACCGCGCCGTCGGCGATCTGCACCCGGAAGTCGTGCGCGTAGGCGGTCGCGGCGGTCATCGCGATGCACGCCTCGGTGACCACACCGGCGAGGACGAGCTCGTCCACGCCGAGCTCGCGCAGGCGCTCCAGCAGGTCGGTGCCGTGGAACGCGTCGTCGCGCCGCTTCGTGAGCTCGAGGTCCGGGCGCAGGTCCAGCTCGGTGAGCGTCTCGGCGCCCTTCGTGCCCTCGAGCGCGACCGGCTGGTCGTCGTCGCGCATGTTGAGTGCCCAGGTCATCTTGTCCTCGGGCAGCACGGTGCGGACCTCCACGATGGGCACGTCATGGTCACGCGCCCAGTCCGTCCAGCTCTGCACGGCGCGGACGATCTGGGACCGCTGCTCGCGCAGGCCCGGGGGGTCGAGGAAGTCCTCCTGCAGGTCGATGATCACGAGAGCACGCATGGGGCCATTGTGCCGTCGGCCCGCGGCCGCTGCCCGGCGAGTGCCGGTCAGCGCGGGGGCATCCGGATCGCGCCGTCGACGCGGACCGTCTCCCCGTTCATGTACGAGTTCGTGACGCACTCGACGACCATGCTGGCCAGCTCGTCGGGCTGTCCCAGGCGCTTGGGGAAGTTTACCGACTCGCCGAGCTTGGCCTTGAACTGCTCGGCCGCCTCGCCCTCGCCGTAGATCGGGGTGTCGATGAGGCCCGGGGCCACGGTGTTGACGCGCACGCCGATGGCCGCGAGGTCGCGCGCCACGGGAAGGGTCATGCCCACCACGCCGCCCTTCGACGACGAGTACGCCGCCTGGCCGATCTGGCCGTCGAACGCCGCGACGGAGGCCAAGTTGCAGATCGCGCCGCGCTCGCCGGACTCCAGCGGCTCGGTGCGGCCGATCGCGGTGGCGGCGAGACGGATCGCGTCGAAGGTGCCGATCAGGTTGATCGCGATGACCTTCTTGTAGGCGTCGAGGTCGTGCGCCGACTCGAACTGCCCGTCGCGACCGACCGTGCGCTGGGCCCAGCCGATGCCGGCCGAGTTCACCAGGACGCGCAGCGGCGCGAGCTCCTCGGCCGCGGCGACCGCCGTCTGGATCTGGTCGGTGTCGGTCACGTCGACGTGGATGAAGACGCCCCCGACCTCGTTCGCGAGGGCCCGGCCGGCCTCGTCGTTGAGGTCGGCGACGACCACGCGGGCGCCCTTCGCGGCGAGCTGGCGGACGACGGCCGCGCCGATGCCCGAGGCTCCGCCGGTGACGATGGCTGATGCTCCACTGATGTCCATGCCCTGATCCAATCATCCGCGCGGTGGTCCATGCTGGAGGAGCCGCCGACCGACTCACCCAGACCGACGCACCCCAGGAGGACAGCCGTGGCCGTGGATCGTCTGATGTCCAGCGACGAGGCGAACGATTTGATCGCCCTGACGCGCCAGATCGTGGACGACCAGCTGCGACCGCGTGTCGATGCTGACGAGCGGTCGGGCACCTTCCCGCGCGACATCTTCCGCACGCTGGGCCGCGCCGGCCTGCTGGGCCTGCCGTACGGCGAGGAGCTCGGTGGAGGCGGTCAGCCGTACGAGGTCTACCTGCAGGTCGTCGAGGAGATCGCGATCGCCTGGGCCAGTGTCGGCGTGGGCACGAGTGTGCACGCGCTGAGCTGCTTCGGCCTCGACCACGCGGGCACGCCCGAGCAGAAGCAGCGCTGGCTGCCGGACATGCTCGGTGGCGAGCTGCTGGGGGCGTACTGCCTGTCCGAGGCGCACGCCGGCTCCGATCCTGGCGCGATGCGCACCACCGCCCGCCGCGACGGCGACGACTACGTCATCCGCGGCGCGAAGGCCTGGACCACCCACGGTGGACAGGCCGACTACTACAAGGTGATGGCGCGCGCCGAAGCCGGCATCACCTGCTTCCTGGTTCCCGCCGACACCGAGGGCCTTACGGCCGACGTGCCCGAGGACAAGATGGGCCTGATGGGCTCGACCACCGCGACGATGCTGTTCGACGACGTCCGGGTGCCGGTGGAGCGACGCCTCGGCGACGAGGGTCAGGGGCTGGCGATCGCGCTGGCCGGGCTCGACTCGGGACGGCTCGGGATCGCCGCGGTCGCCACCGGCGTCGCGCAGGGCGCCCTCGACGCCGCGGTCGCCTACGCCAAGGAGCGCGAGGCCTTCGGCGTGCCGATCATCGACCACCAGGGCCTGACGTTCCTGCTGGCCGACATGGCGGCGGCTGTCGAGTCCGCGCGGGCCACCTACCTGGCGGCCGCGCGGCTGCGCGACCTCGGCCGCCCCTTCTCGCGGCAGGCCGCGATCGCGAAGCTCGTCGCCACCGACAACGCGATGAGGGTGACCACCGACGCCGTGCAGGTCCTCGGCGGCGCCGGCTACACGAAGGACTTCCCCGTCGAGCGGTACATGCGCGAGACGAAGGTGATGCAGATCTTCGAGGGCACCAACCAGATCCAGCGCCTCGTCATCGGGCGCGACCTCAAGAAGCGCGGCTGACCCGCGGCACCAGCCCACCCCCTCGCCGCCCGTCGCTGCCCACTTTTGGATCAGGATGCACGTTCTCCGGACACATCGACGTTGATCCCGTTCCAAAAGTGGCCAGGGGGCGCGGGGGCCCGGGGAGCGATCAGGACGGGAGCTGACCCCGGCCCGTGCGACGGTGGGCGGGTGGATGCCGGTGTGCACCTCCCGCAGATCGACTTCACCGCGACGCCGTTGGACGGCTCCCACCTCGCGGAGGTGGTCGACGCCGCCCGCGACCTGGGGTTCGCCGCGCTGTCGGCCAACGACCACCTGACCTTCCCGAGCCCGTGGGCCGACGGGCTCGTGCTGCTGGCCGCCGCGGCCGCACGCTCGGGCGAGATGGAGCTCGTCACCAGCGCGGCGCTGCCCGTGCTGCGCGGCGCGCGCTCCTTCGGGGCGGCGATGCTGACCCTCGAGCGGCTCGCTCCGGGACGCGTCGTGGCGGGCGTCGGGCCAGGATCGTCGCGGTCGGACTACGCCCTCGCCGACGTCCCGTGGGAGGAGCGGTGGACACGGTTCGACGCGGCCCTCGGGGTGCTGAGGGCCCAGCTCGCCCGGCACGGGTCCCGGGCGCAGGTGCCCCTCTGGGTGGCCAGCTGGGGCTCGCCGGCCGGCATCGACCGGGTGGCCCGGTGCGGCGACGGCTGGCTGGCCTCGGCGTTCCACACCACCCCGTCGGAGTTCGGGCGCACCCGCGAGAGCCTGGCGCAGGCGTGCCACCGGCTCGGCCGCGCCGAGCCGCCTCACGCGCTCGTCACGATGTGGACCTGGGTCACGCAGGACACCCGGGTCGCCGAGCGGGTGCTGGCGAGCCTGCTGGCGCCCGCCCTCGCCCGCGACCCCGAGACGCTGCGCGGTCGGGTGTGCGTCGGCCCGGCCGAGACGTGCGCGGAGCTGCTGTCCGAGTACGCCGCGCAGGGCTGCCGACGCGTGCACTTCTGGCCCGTGGGCGACGAGTCGCGCCAGCTCCGACGGCTCGCCGAGGACGTCCTGCCGCACGTGGTGGCGGCGCCCCCGGTCTCAACCGGGTGAGGAACGGCCGGCGGTGACGCGCCGGAGCAGCGCCACCATCGTGGTGGCCGCGGCCGGTCGGAACGGGTCCACCGGGCACGCGACCATGACCTCGCGGGTCGGGGCCGGATCCTGCAGCATCCGCACCTCGACCCCCGCGATCCGGCGCGACGCCACGAGCCCCGGGACCACGGCGATGCCCAGGCCGGCCGCGACGAACGCCTGCACGGCGAGGTAGTCGTCCGACGCGATGCCCACGCGCGGCTCGAACCCGACGGCGCGACAGCGACCTCGGACGATCTGGAACCAGGTGCTCGCCGAGCCGCCCCCGACCCACGTCTCCTGGTCGAGGTCGGCCAGCGACAGCGCGCCCTTTCGCGCGGCCAGCCGGTGCGACCGCGGCACGAGCAGCCGGTAGGGGTCCAGGAAGAGCGATGTCAGCTCCACCCCGTCGTCGAGGCCCGGGAGCCGGCGCTCGACGCTGTCGTCGAACACCAGGGCCACGTCCAGCTCGCGGTTGAGCAGTCGTGGCACGAGACCCTGCAGGTGGTCGTCGACGACCGTGAACGTGACGTCCGGCGACTGGATGGCCAGCAGCGCCAGCGCCCGGGGGACGAACGTGGCCAGCGCGGTGGGGAAGCCGCCCACGCGCAGGCGGCGGTGGTGGTGGCCCGCCAGCTCCTCCAGGTCGAGTCCGGCGGCCTCCAGCCGAGCCAGCACGGCGGTGGCGTGGCCGGCGAGGACCCGGCCGGCCACCGTGACGTCGACGGGCCGGGTGCCGCGTTGGACGAGGGGAAGGCCGACCTGCTGCTCGAGAGCGGCGACGTGCTGGCTGACGGCCGACTGCGACATGCCGAGCCGGTCCGCGGCGGCGGAGAAGGAGTCGGCACCGTCGAGGGCTGCGAGCACGCGCAGCGAGGAAACCGATCGCATCAGTTCCACTTATCGGACTGTAGCACCGGAACAGCCTGCGGATCCGGGGCGAACGCATGCTGGGGGAGCCCCCGGACGAGCCCCTCAGGAGTCACCATGACCACGCAGCAGACCCCCGCCCCGACGATCGACCAGGACCGCCTCATGGCGTTCGTCTTCCGCGCCGTCGAGGAGGTCGGCGCCACCCTCAACACCGCACTCGTCGTCCTCGGCGACGAGCTCGGCTACTACCGCACGCTGGCCGAGCACGGGCCGCTCACCGCCGCCGAGCTGGCCGAGCGCACCTCCACCGCCGAGCCCTACGCCCGCGAGTGGTGCCATGCCCAGGCCGCCGGCGGCTTCATCGAGCTCGACGAGGCGTCGGGGCGCTTCACCCTGCCCGCGGAGCACGCCGTGGCGCTGACCGATCCCTCGAGCCCGGCCTACCTGCCGGGGCTGTTCCAGATCGCGCTCGGGACCGTGGCCGACGCCGGCCGGCTGGCCGAGGCGGCGCGCCGCGGCACGGGGGTCGGCTGGCACGAGCACGGCGACGACGTGATCGACGGGTGCGAGCGCTTCTTCGCGCCGTCCTACCAGGCGTACCTGGTCGATGCGTGGCTGCCGGCGGCCGAGCTCGACGAGGACCTGAGGCGTGGCATCCGCGTGGCCGACATCGGATGCGGTCACGGCGCGTCGACGGTGCTGATGGCGCAGGCGTTCCCGCAGTCCCGCTTCGTCGGGTCGGACTACCACGAGCCGTCGATCGAGGTGGCGCGTCGCCGGGCCGAGGACGCCGGCGTCGGCGCGAACACGACCTTCGAGACCTCGCTCGCGGCGGAGGCCGGCGGCGAGGGCTTCGACCTCGTCACGACGTTCGACGCGCTGCACGACATGGGCGATCCCGACGGTGCCGCGCGACACGTGAACCGCCTGCTGGCCGACGGCGGCCGCTGGCTCATCGTCGAGCCGATGGCCGGCGACGCGCCGCAGGACAACTTCAACCCGGTCGGCCGCGCGTACTACGGGTTCTCCACCCTGCTGTGCACGCCGGCCTCGCTCTCGCAGGAGGGTGCGGCCGCGATCGGCACGCAGGCCGGTCCCGCCCGGGTGCGGGAGATCGTCACCGGCGCCGGCTTCACCTCGTGCGAGACGGTGGCCACGACGCCGTTCCACCGCGTGATGCTGGCGCGCAGGAGCGGCTGACGCAGGCCTGCCGATCAGGCCACGGCGCTGCGGGTGGGCGTCGCTGCCAGGTCGGCGCGGCAGAGGTCGATCACCGACTCGGCGGCGGTCGACCTCAGTCGCGCGCCGCAGGCGTCGAACGTCTCGGACATCCGGCCGGCGTACCACTGCAGGAACGAGGTGCTCAGGGCGTGCGCCGCCGCCGGTGCGCGCCGTGCGGGACCGAGGGTCGCGAGACGGGTCAGGGCGGTGACGAGTCCCTCGGGATCGGTCGGTGCGAGGCGGAAGACCCACCGCGGCAGGGCCGGGAGCACGAGGGCGGGGGAGTGGGCCGACGCGTGGACCAGCGTCGTGCCGAGTCCGGCGACGGCCAGGGTGGCGGCGGTGACGTTCATGGTGCCCAGGACGCGAGCCCGCACGATGTCCTCGGGCGAGGCGTCGGCCGTGGCGCCGCCGCCGGCGTGCACCACCGAGGCGATGGGCCCGGCCTGACGGGCCGCGAGCATGAGCGCCTCCACCGACGCGCGGTCGGTGACGTCGGCGACGATCGACTCGGCCGAGACGCCGAGGGAGTCCAGCTCGTCGAGCGCGCGGCTGAGTCGCTCTCCCCGGCTGTCGCTCAGGACCACGTGGTGGTCGCGGGCGAGCAGCTTCGCCGAGGCCAGTCCCACGGCCCCCGCGCCACCCGTCACCACCGCCACCGTGCCAGTCACTCGGAGCACTCCCGTCCCGGACGTCTCTGCGTCCACCCGCCCATCCTGCGCGCAGGAGGCCGTCGGCACGAGGGTTTCGGCGACATTCCTCGGGTATCTGAAAACCGTTGGCATTCGAGCGAGTTTCGGGGGAGAAACGTCACTCTCGGTTACAGTCTCGCCGCGCTGCCTGGACGGGCGAAGTGTGATCCACGCCGCATCTTGGACAACGCGCTCACGCGATCAAGTGACCCGCTGGTAACCTACGTCACACTACCCGCCGGTACACACAGGAATCTGGAGAGATGATGGGCGACCTCGGTTACAAGTTGAAGGTGCTGCGCAGGATCGGCCTGCTGAAGGCCCAGAACCCCGTCCGGCTGGTGAAGGCAGGCAAGAAGCTCGCGGCCTGGGGCCCGGGCTTCCCGTCGGCCGTCGGTGCCGCCGCGGCGCGCAAGCCTCAGCAGGTCGCCATCATCGACGACGCGGGTCAGCTGACCTGGCGTGAGACCAGCGACGCGGTCAACCGCGTCACGCAGGCACTCAAGGACCGCGGCTTCGTGCCCGGCGACCCGATCGCCGTGCTGTGCCGCAACCACCGTCACATGGTGATCGCCATGGTCGCGATCAGCCAGATGGGCGGCCGCATGCTGCTGCTCAACACGATGGCCAGCGCCGGCCAGCTCAGCGAGCTCACCAAGCGCGAGAGCGCCAAGATGGTCATCCTCGACCAGGAGTTCCTGCCCGTCGCCGGCGAGATCGACCGCGACCTGCTGGTCGTGGCGTGGGAGGACGACGACACCCACGGCCTGCCCACGCTGAGCGGTCTCGCCGCCGGCAAGTCGGCCGCGGACCACCCGAAGCCCGAGAAGCCCGGCGGCATCGTGATCTTCACCTCGGGCACGACCGGCCTGCCCAAGGGTGCCAAGCGCAAGGAGCCCGAGAACCTCGAGCCGCTGCTGACCTTCTTCGGGTCCATCCCGTACGAGGGCAACTCCACCGTCGTGATCGCGGCGCCGCTCTTCCACTCGTGGGGCCTGCTGAACTTCGGGTTCGGCCTCTCGACGGTGCCCACCTACGTGCTGCGACGCCGCTTCGTGCCCGAGCAGGTCATCCGCGACATCGACACCCACCGGGCCAAGGTCCTGGTCGTGGTGCCGCTCATGATGCAGCGTCTCGTCGACGCCGATCCCGAGGTGATCAAGAGCAGCGACGTCTCCAGCCTGCAGATCACCGCCTCCAGCGGCTCGGCGCTGGCCGGCGAGCTCGCGACGCACTTCATGGACACGTTCACCGACTCGGTCTACAACTTCTACGGCGCCACCGAGACCGGCTGGGTCTCGATCGCCGACCCGAAGGACCTGCGTGACGCGCCCGGCACCGCGGGCCGCGTGCCGTGGCACACCGTGGTCAAGGTGCTCGACGAGAACGGCCACGAGGTGCCGCAGGGCGAGACGGGTGTCATCTACGTCGGCAACTCGATGATGTTCGCCGGGTACACCGACGGCCGCACGAAGGACTTCCGCGACGGCCTCATGCACTCGGGCGACCTCGGCTACTTCGACGAGGCGGGCCGCCTGTTCGTCGCCGGTCGCGACGACGACATGGTGATCTCCGGCGGCGAGAACGTGTTCCCCCGCGAGCTGGAGGACGCGCTGATCGAGCACCCGAAGGTCCAGGACGTCGTCGTCACGGGCATCGCGGACCCGCAGTGGGGCCAGTGCCTCGCCGCGTACGTGGTGCCGCGCGAGGGCGAGACCCTCACGCAGGAGGAGGTCGTGGAGTACTCCAAGGAGCACGTCGCCCGCTTCGCCGTGCCGCGCGCGGTGATGTTCCTCGACGAGCTGCCCCGCAACCCCACGGGCAAGGTCATGAAGCGCAACCTGCCGGAGTTCCAGACCCAGGCCTGAGCCCCGCAGCGCACAGCGACGCCCGGTCCCCTCGCGGGGGCCGGGCGTCGTCGTGCGCGGTCACTACGCACCCGGGACGAAGGTCCCGGCCAGGTGGGTCCGTTCGCCCCATCCGCCGACGCGCGCGGCTCCGTAGCGTCGGTGGTGACGCCGCAACGACGCGGTGTCACCGCACAGGAGGAACAGATCATGCGCCGCTCGGCATTCGACAAGCTCATCTCGTGGACCGGACTGGTCCTGGCAGCCCTGCTGGTGGTCGCCGGTGGACTGGCCTCCTGGGCCCACTTCTTCATCGAGGACCAGGTGCAGTCGCAACTGGTGTCGCAGCGCATCACGATGCCCGAGGGCGAGGCGATCAAGAGCCTCTCCGACGCGGACCGGAAGGCCCTCGAGCCCTACGCCGGCAGCCCGCTGGACACCGGCGCCGAGGCCCGGGCCTTCGCCGACCACTACATCCTCGCCCACATGAACGCCTCGAGCGGGAACCGCACGTACGAGGAGGTCAGCGGTGAGTTCATGCAGCTGACCGACCAGGAGAAGGCGTCCGAGGCCGGCCAGGAGGTCGCCGCCCTGCGCCAGTCGCTCTTCATGGGCAACACCCTGCGCGGGCTGCTCCTGAACGCCTACGCGTTCGGCACCATGGGCCTCATCGCCGGGCTCGCCGCCATCGCCTCCTTCCTCGGAGCCGCGCTGCTGGCCGTGCTCTCGGTGCTGGGCCTGCGGCACGCGAAGACCCGCGAGGCGGAGCTGGCCACCATCTGACCCGCAGGAGAGGAACGGCCGCCCGGTACCACCGGGCGGCCGTTGCCATGCCGGGTCAGGGCAGTGGCCTCAGAAGGGCGGCCAGGGCACGGCGGGCATCTCGCCCTCGGGAGAGGGGAAGACGCGCTGGGCCAGCAGCCGGTCGCACCGACGGACCAGCGCCGCCAGCTCACGCTCGCCGAGCCACTCCTCGAGCTCCTCGCCGAGCTCGGCGGCGAGGCCCTCGCGCACCCGGCTGACCCCGGAGATCTCGTCCTCGGTCAGCGCCGCCCCGAGCCAGCCCCACAGGACCGTGCGCAGCTTGGGCTCCTCGTGGAAGGTCAGTCCGTGGTCGACCCCGTACCGGTGGCCGTCCGGCATCGCGAGCACGTGACCACCCTTGCGGTCGGCGTTGTTGACCAGCGCGTCGAAGACGGCCATCCGCCGCAGGCCGAGGGAGTCCTCGTGCACGAGGGAGACGGGGCGGTCCTCGGCGTCCAGCCCGTCGAGGACGTGGCACCAGCCACCTGGCCGGTCGTCGGCCGGGACCAGCGTGACGGCCTCGGCGTCGGGGTCGGCGTCCTGCCAGAGCTGCAGCATGCCGGGTCCGTGCGGGCCGTCGGCCCACCACGTGGGCGGCACGACGTTCCATCCCGTCGCCTCCGAGACCAGCCGCGAGGCGATCTCGCGCCGCGCGAGGACGACGCCCGGGAAGTCCCACAACGGGCGCTCGCCCGCGACGGGCTTGTAGACCACGCGCACGCCCCCGATGCGGCCCACGAAGGTCGCGTTCGACGCCGGGAGGACGCGGCCCTCCAGCTCGAGGTCACCCTCGAGCATCACCAGGCGTCGTCGTCGGCCGGACGGCAGACGTGGCCGTCGTCGTCGATCGGGTCGAGGCACAGCGGGCAGACGGGGCGGCCGGCGCCCACCACCTCGCGCGTGCGCTTGCAGAACGAGCGTGCCGCGCCGACGGGGATCCTCACGTGCAGCACCTCGGCGGGGCCGTCCTGCTCGGGCTCGAGGAGCGACTCGGGGGAGTCCTCCACCAGGGGGAACGCCTCGATGACGACCTGGGCCGTGGTGGGGTCGAAGCCCAGGGAGAGGATGCCCACGCGGAACTGCTCCACCACGGGGGCGTCCAGCGGTGCGTGGTCGTCGAGACCCTCGGGCGCCGCGGCCGGCACGCTGAACGGGTTGCCGTCCTGCGCCATCAGCTCGTCGAGCACCTCGTCGAGCTTCTCGGCCAGCGTGGCCGACTGCTCCTTCTCCATCAGTGCGCTGACGACGTGCTCGCCCGCCCGCGCCTGGAGGTAGAAGGACCGCTCACCGGGACGGCCGACCGTGCCGATCACGAGACGGTCGGGCCAGTCGAACTCGTGCACCCGTTGAGCCATGTGCCCATGCTAGGAGCCCGGTCGCGAGAGCGCTGGGCCGCGGGGTCTCAGCGGCCCGCGCCACCACCGACGGCGGCGTCCTCCGCAGGGGCCGGCGCACGCAGCCACGACAGGTCGCCGGCGGAGGTGTTGACGGCCACGACGTCGGGCCGGCGGGCGCCGTAGCGCACGATCGACACCGAGGCGGGATCGACGTGCAGCCGCTGGAACAGGTCGAGGTGCATGCCGAGGGCGTCTGCCAGGACGGCCTTGATCACGTCACCGTGGGAGACGGCGACCCACACGGCGTGGGCGCCGTGCTCGGCCTCGATCCGGGCGTCGTGCCCGCGGATCGCCGCCACGCCGCGTGCCTGCATCGCGGCCAGCGACTCCCCGCCGGGGAAGGCGGCCGCGGCGGGATGGTGCTGGACCGTCTTCCACAGATCCTCGGCGGCGAGGTCCTTCAGCGTCCGGCCCTGCCAGTCGCCGTACCCGCACTCGGTGATGGCCTCGTCGACCGTGGGCTCGATGCCGTGGCGACCGGCGATCGCGGCGGCGGTCTCGCGGCAGCGCTCGAGAGGGCTGGTGACGACGTCGGCCAGGGTGAGGTCGGCCAGCCGTGCGCCGGTGGCCTCGACCTGCGTGAGACCGAGCTCGTCGAGGTGGATGTCGGGGAGCCGGCCGGCCAGCGTGCCCGAGGTGTTCGCGGTGGACCGTCCGTGCCGGACGAGCAGGACGATCGACATGCCTCCGACCCTAGCGGGACCCGCTGTGGCGCACGCCGCACACCGCTGGGCGATCGGCGACGACCCGCCCGGCCCGGCTCCGCGGAATTGTCGGAGCCGCTGGTTAGCGTCGAAGACGTGAAGATCCTCCACACGTCCGACTGGCACATCGGTCGCACGTTCCACCAGCACTCGACCGCCGAGGCGCTCGCCTCGGTGCTCGACGCGCTCGTGGAGGCCGTCCGCGAGCACGCGGTCGACGTCGTGGTGGTGGCGGGCGACGTCTTCGACTCGTCCACCCCGTCGGCCGCCGCGGTGGAGGAGCTCGACCGCGTCCTGGTCGCCCTGCACGCCACCGGCGCCCGGGTGATCGTCACCAGCGGCAACCACGACTCGCCGGCGCGGCTGGGGGCCAAGGCGGCGTTCCTGCACGAGGCCGGCGTCCACATCGTCACGCGCCCGCAGGACCACGCCACGCCGATCACGATCGAGGACCAGCACGGTCCGGTGCACTTCTACGGCATCGCCTACCTCGAGCCCGCGCTCATCCGGCACGTGTGGCCCGATCAGCGCCTCGCGCACCAGGCCGACGCGATCGGCTTCGCGCTCGACAACATCCGCGCCGACCTCGCCACGCGCGGCGGTCGCTCGGTCGTGCTCGCGCACACCTTCGTCTCGGGTGCCGAGGGCGAGTCGTGCGAGTCCGAGCGCGGCATCACCGCCGGCGGCCTCGACCGCGTCCCCGTGCCGGTGTTCGACGGGGTCACCTATGCCGCCCTGGGCCACATCCACGGCCGCAACACCCTCGCGCCCCACGTCCGCTACAGCGGGGCGCCGCTGCACCTGTCCTTCTCCGAGCAGGACAAGCCGCGCGGGGCGTGGCTCGTCACGCTCGACGCCGACGGGCTCGGCCCGGTCGAGTGGCTCGACCTCCCGGTGCCCCGGGCGCTGGCCACCCTCACCGGCACGCTCGACGAGCTCCTGTCCGACCCTGCGCTCACCGACCGCGAGTCGCACTGGGTCCGCGCGATCCTCACCGACGTCGCACGCCCCGACGACCCGATGCGCCGACTGCAGCGGCGCTTCCCGCACTGCGCGCTGCTGGAATTCCGGCCCAGCCACGTCGACGCGTCGGCGGCGCCCACCGACCCGCAGCACCTGGCCTCCCTCACCGACCAGCAGGTGATGGCCGAGTTCCTCACGTTCGTGCGCGGCGGCGAGGGTCCCACCGAGGCCGAGGCCCGGATCCTCGACGATCTCGTCGGCCACGTCGCGGGGACGGAGGCGGCGCGATGAGGATCCACCAGGTGTCGATGACCGGCTTCGGCCCGTACCGCGAGGCCCAGACGGTCGACCTCGACGCGTTCTCCGACCACGGGATCTTCCTCATCACCGGCCGCACCGGGGCGGGCAAGTCCAGCATCCTCGACGCGATCGTCTACGCCCTCTACGACGCGGCGCCGCGCTACGCCGGGGCGGGTGGAAAGCAGGTCCGCAGCACGCACTGCGGACCGAACGAGCCCACGCGCGTCGAGCTGGTCTTCAGCGCGGCCGGCCGCACCTACCGCGTCGTGCGCACCCCCGAGTATCTGCGGCCCAAGGTGCGCGGTACCGGCATGACGCCCGAGAAGGCCACTGCCGAGCTGTCCGTGCGCGAGGGCGACCAGTGGGTCGGCATCGCAGCCCAGCCCCGCACGGTCGGCGAGGAGCTGCACGAGATCCTGCCGCTCAGCTGCGACCAGTTCCTCCAGGTCGTCCTGCTCGCGCAGGGCCAGTTCCAGCGCTTCCTGGTGGCCTCCAGCGAGGAGCGCCAGCGGCTGCTGCGCACGCTGTTCCGCAGCGAGCGGTTCTCCGACTACGACACCGAGCTGCAACGCCGCGCCGGGGAGCTGCGCCAGGAGCTGCGCGCGGCCGAGTCCGGCATCGCCTCCACGATCTCCACGCTCGCGCAGCACGCCGGACAGCAGGCCCCTGCCGAGGCCGACGAGGCGTGGGTCGCCCAGGTTCTCGTCGCCTTCGACGCCGACGTCGAGCTGGCCAGGACCGACCTCGACCAGGCCACGAAGGAGGTCGAGGCGGCCGCCGAGCTGTTCCAGCAGGCGACCGAGCTGGCCGAGCGCCAGCGTCGCCTCGCCCGCGCCACCGAGGCGATGGCCCTCGTCGTCGAGCAGAAGCCGCGGATCGCGGCCGACCGCCTTCGGCGCGACCTCGCCGTGGCGGCGCAGTCGGTCGAGGTCGCCCATCGCGCCCGCGTCGCCGCCGCTGGTCGGGCCGAGAAGGCCACGGCCGGGCTGGCCGCGGCCGAGGCGCTCTTCGCCGACGCCGTCGACGGCCCTTCGCCGACCGACCTGCCCGCCCACCGTGATGCCCTCACCGCCGACCTCGCGGTGCTCACGGCGCGGCTCGCCGACGAGCAGGAGCTGGAGCGGCTGCGCGCGCTCGCGGGCACCCTGACCGAGCAGCTCGACGACCTCGCGCTGCGGGCCGACGACCTCACGGTGCAGTGCCGCCACCACGACGCGATCCTCGAGCGCGAGATCGACATCACGCCCGAGCAGGCCGGATCGGCCCTCGAGCGGCTCCGCGACGAGCTCGACCTCGCGCGCAAGCGCGCCGCCGCCGAGCGCGACCTCGCCGAGGCCCAGCTCGAGGAGCTGCGGAGCGGCAAGGCCCGCACGGCCGCGTCCACGGCCCTGGACTCGCTCAACGAGCGTCGCCTCGCCGAGTACGCCGGCACCCTCGCCCAGCAGCTCGTCGTCGGAGAGGCCTGCGCGGTCTGCGGCTCGGCCGAGCACCCGGTGCCCGCGGTCCTGGCCGACGACCACGTCACCGAGGAGGCGCTCGATCGCGCCAGGCAGGCCTTCGACCGGGCCGACCGTCTGGCCCGCCGCGCGGGCGAGCGGGCCGCGGCCCTGCGCGCCACGGTGCAGGGCTGGGCCGAGGTCCGGCCCCTCGAGGAGCTCACCACCGCGGTGGCCGACGCGGAGGCCGTGCTCACGCGCGCGAAGCAGTCCGAGCAGGAGCGCGTGAACTCGCGGGCCGCCAAGGAGCGGATCGACGCCGCGCTCACCGACCTCAGCGTCCAGCGCGCCACGGTCGAGCAGCGTGCCGTCGCCACCGAGCAGCAGATCGCCGCGCTGGCGGCCACCGTCGCGCGGATCCGCGGCGAGTCCGGGTCGGTCGTCGAGCGCATCGCCGTCGTCACGCGCCACGTCGACGCCACCGCCCAGCTCATCGAGGCACGCGCCACCGAGCAGACGGCACGCGAGCGGCTCCGCGAGTGCGACGAGACCCTCGCCACCACGCTGGACCACCACGGCTTCGCCGACGAGGACGAGTTCCTGCAGACGCGCCTCGACGCCTCCGCGATCGCCGAGCTCACCCGCCGCATCGAGAAGCACGAGGCGCTGCGGGTCGCCAGCCAGACCGCCCTCGCCGCTCCCGAGCTGCAGGACCTCCCCGCCGAGCCGGCCGACGTCGCGGGCCCGCAGCAGCTCCACGCGCAGGCCCGTCAGGTGTGCCAGGCCGCCACCGAGCGCCACGGTGCCGCGAAGGAGAGCGCCGCCAGCGCCCACCGGGTGGCGGCGGTCATCCGGCGCGAGTGGGCCACCCACGCCCGCGCCCGCGCCTCCTACGAGGTGCTCGACCGGCTCGCGCGGTCGCTGCACGGCGAGTCGCCCAACACGCGCCGCATGCGGGTCGAGAGCTACGTGCTCGCGGCCGAGCTCGAGCAGATCGTCGCCGCGGCGAACCTGCGCCTGCACGCGATGTCGAGCGGCCGCTATGCCCTCGAGCGCAGCGACGTCGCCGCCACCCGCGGGTCCAACTCGGGGCTCGAGGTCCGGGTCCGCGACGACTACACGGGGATCACCCGCAGTCCCGAGTCGCTCTCCGGCGGCGAGAAGTTCCTGGCCTCGCTCGCGTTGGCGCTCGGGCTGGCCGAGGTGGTCACCAACCGGGCCGGCGGCATCACCCTGGACACGCTGTTCATCGACGAGGGCTTCGGGTCGCTGGACGCCGAGACGCTCGAGGTCGCGATGCACACGCTCGACGCCCTGCGCCAGAACGGCCGCACGATCGGACTGATCAGCCACGTCGAGACGATGAGGGAGCGGATCCCGGCGCAGCTCGCCGTCGAGCGCACCGCCGACGGGTGGAGTCGCGTGGAGACGCGGGTCTGACGCACGTCACTGCTGAACCACCGGACACGGCGGCATCACGCGTTTATCCTGCGAGAGTGGAGGATGACGGTCTGCTGAGCCTGCTGCCCGATCGCCTCGACCTGCCCCGGGGACGCTCGGCCCTCTCGAAGTCTGCGGTGGAGGCGTCCCGTCGCGGCCGGATCATGCAGGCCACGCTCGACGAGGTCGCCGAGTCGGGTTACCACGCCACCACCGTCGCCGCCATCACCAAGCGGGCGCGGGTCTCGCGCACCTCGTTCTACGACGCGTTCACCGACAAGGAGGACGCGTTCGCCAGCGCCCACTGGAGCGCGAGCGACCTGGCCGTGGCTCGCGTGTGGGAGCCCACGCTCTCGCGCCCCGACCTGGACTTCGACGATCGGATCGCGAGCGTGCTCTCGGCGTACGTCGAGGTGCTCGAGTCCGCTCCATCCTTCACGATCTGCTTCTTCGTCGAGATCCTCGCCGCCGGGGAGCGGCTGGCGTCGCAGCGTGAGCAGATGCTGGAACGCCACGTGCAGATCCTGCACGAGCTCGCGAAGGTCTCCCAGGAGAGCGACCCCACGATCCGGCTCCATGACCCTGACGTCCTGCGCGGCCTGATCGGCGCCTTCGACCAGCTCGCGGCACGCCGGGTGCGCTGCCGGCGCCACGGCGAGAGCCTCGACCTGCAGTCGGTGGTGCCACCGGTCACCCGGATCGTCCGGGCCGTGATGCACGACACGTGAGAATCGCTCCGCGCGTCCGGTGCACACAGATGTACTGAACGTGTACTTTTGCGTCTGACGGTGCGGCTCGTCTCCCCCCTCGAGCCCCGTCGACAGGCCGGTGCCCTCGTTGACCCCCCGAAAGCGGGGGCACCGGCTTGTCCTTCTCCCGAGTGCGGCTGGCGGGCCTCAGGAGGGGTCGAGCAGGCGGGCGCCTGGTCCCTGTGCGCCGAGGGCGTCGTCGGGGTTCTGCAGGCGGCACGTCTTCAGCGACAGGCACCCACATCCGATGCAGCCGTCGAGGTCGTCGCGCAGCCGCTGCAGGCGGGCGATGCGCTCGTCGAGTGAGGTGCGCCAGCGTCGGGACAGCCGCGACCAGTCGGCCTTCGTCGGCGCCCGGTCCACCGGGAGCGTCGAGAGTGCCTCCCGGATCTCGGCGAGGGAGATGCCCACGCGCTGCGACGTGCGGATGAAGGCGACCCGGCGCAGCACGTCGCGGGTGTACCGCCGCTGGTTGCCCGCGCTGCGTGTGGACGTGATG
Organism: Aeromicrobium choanae; assembly: GCF_900167475.1. Classification (NCBI taxonomy): domain Bacteria; kingdom Bacillati; phylum Actinomycetota; class Actinomycetes; order Propionibacteriales; family Nocardioidaceae; genus Aeromicrobium; species Aeromicrobium choanae. The sequence goes on from NZ_LT796768.1 coordinate 2,579,962, forward strand.
AGTCCCTCGCGCTCGTAGAAGTGCAGCGCCGAGACGGCGACGCCGGCGCGCTCGGCGACCTGTGACGGAGTGAGGAGGACGGTCATTGACCTCAACCGTAGTTGAGGTTGTTCCATGAAGCCATGCTCCAGCCGAAGCCCTCCCGGCGCCGCCGGGTCCGCCCGTTCCCTTGCGCCCGCGCACGCCTCGTCGACGGTCACGTCCGGCCCGATGAGCACGACCGCTTCATGGCCGCCGCCGTGGTCAGCCTGCGGCTGCGATGAGCAGCGCGCTCAGGACGGCGCCGCCCGGCTCCCCGTGGGCGAGGCCGCACCTGCGGACGACGGTCGGCGTCTTCTCGCTCGCGTTCCTGTTCGCCTTCGAGGCCCTCGCCGTCGCCACCGTGATGCCCGAGGTGGCCCGGGACCTCGACGGCCTCCCGCTCTATGCGCTGGCCTTCGCCGCGCCCATGGCCGCCTCCGTGGTGGCGCTGTCGGTGGCCGGGGAGTGGGTCGACCGGCACGGCACCGCCCGGGCGCTGGTCGTCGGCGTGCTGGTGTTCTGCGTCGGGGTCGTGCTCGCCGGGCTCGCGCCGTCGATGGAGGTCTTCCTCGCCGGCCGGCTCGTCCACGGCCTGGGTGGTGGCGTGATGGGGGTCGCGCTCTACGTCGTCGTGGCGGAGTCGTACCCGGCCGGCCTGCGACCTCGGGTGTTCGCGGTGATGACCGCCGCCTGGGTGCTCCCGGCCCTCGTGGGACCACTGCTCGCGGGAGTCATCGCGGACCTGGCGGGATGGCGGTGGGTCTTCCTCGCGGTTCCCGCCGTGGCGCTCGCGTCGTGGTGGCTCGTGCGGTCGGCCGCCGCGGCGCCGGGGGAGTCCTCGGTCGCGGTCGACCGACGGCGACTGGGCTGGGCCGTACTCGCGGCGACCGGCGTCTCCGCGCTGGCCGTCGGCGGCCAGCGCCAGCTCGACGGATGGCTCCTCCTGGTGGTGGCCGGCGCAGGGGCCGCCCTCCTCGCCGCGGGACGCCTGCTGCCTCCCGGCACCTGGCGGGCCCGGCCGGGACTGCCGGCGGTGCTCGTCGCACGGGGCCTCGTCGGGGCGTCGTTCGCCGGCGCGGAGGCGTACCTGCCGCTGCTGCTCACGACCGAGCGCGGGCTCTCGCTCTCGCAGGCCGGCCTCGTGCTGACCGCTGCCGCCGTGGCGTGGTGCCTCGGGGCGCAGGCCGCCGCACGGGTGCCGTCGCTCAGCGACGAGCTGCTCCGGGTCCGGCTCGGCACCTCGCTGGTCGCGGTGGCCGTCGCGACCACCGCAACCGTGGGGGTCGCGGGTGTCCCGCTGGTGCTTCCCGTCGCGGCGTGGGCCGTCGCCGGGTTCGGCATCGGCATGGCGTTCTCGACGCTCGCGGTGCTGGCGCTCGCGACCGCGGACGACGGCGAGGCGGGGCGGGTCTCCTCGTCGCTGCAGCTCAACGACGCCCTCGTCCAGGCCTTCGCGATGGCCTTGGGCGCGGTCGTCTTCGCCGCGTTCGTCGGATCGTCGCCGGCGACGGGAGCCACTCTGCTCGTGCTCGCCTCGGGCGCCGTCGCAGCCGCAGCGGTGCCGCTGCGGCTGCGATGAGGCTCCTGCGTCAGGCGGGGGTGAGCACCTCGCGCTCGAGTCGTGCGTAGCTCGTCTCCATGCCGTCGGTCATGCCCGTGGCCAGGATCTGGTCGCGCAGCTCGCGGCTGGGGTAGGTGATCACCACGGTCAGCAGGGTGCCGCCCTCGACGGGAGTGAGGGTCTGCTCGTTGAGCGTCCCCTCGCCCTCCATGCCGATCATCCGCTCCGTGGTCACCGTGCGGATCGGCGCGTGGACCTCGAGGAGCTCGCCGGTGAACCCGAACCGGTTCCCGCCGCCCTCCTGCTCCCACTCGTAGCGGTAGGTGCCGCCGACCTCGGTGGCCACCTCACAGACCGGCATCGTCCAGCCGTCGGGTCCCAGCAGCCAGCGCTTCATGAGCTCGGGCTCGGTGTGGGCGCGCCACACCTGCTCGACGGTGCCGCGGATGATGCGGGTGACGCGCACGTGCGTGTCGTCGAGCAGCTGGGTCTGCGTGCCCGACCCGGCGGCGAAGGAGCCGAGGTCGGCCAGCACGTCGTCCATCTGGCTCATCGCCGAGCTCATGCCCTCCTCCATGCCGCCGGCGATCAGCTGCTCGAGGTCCTGTAGCGAGGCGAACCACGTGGTGGTGGTGACCCGCGAGCCCTTGCCGGTCTCCTCGAAGGCGAAGGTCATCCGCATCGAGGGCATGTCCGGGTTGGGCACGCCGGGCTCGACGCAGAAGCCGTCCTCGACCTCGAAGCCCTTGCCCTCGTCGACGGACAGGAACTTCCAGTACCCGGCGCTCGACTCGCCCTCGGGGCCGGTCATCACGTAGTGCGACTCGCCGGCGGGGGTCATGTCGTGGCGGCTGAACGTGGCGGGCCACTCAACGGGCCCCCAGAAGCGCTCGAGCTGACGGGGGTCGGCGTAGGCGTCCCACAGCCGGCGGACCGGCACGGGGAAGTCGGCGACGACGGTCATGGTCAGGTCGTCGGTGTCCTTGGACACGGAGGTGATGGGCATGGTGGTGCCTTTCAGGAGGGGTCGGGGTCTTCGGCCAGCAGGGCGTCGAGGCGCTCGACGCGCGAGCGCCACAGGAGCTCGAACTCGTCGAGCAGGTGCTGGGCCCGGGCGATCGTGTCGGGATTGCCACGGACCAGTCGCTCGCGGCCTTGTCGGTGCTTGGTCACCAGTCCGGCCCCTTCCAGGACGGCCACGTGCTTCTGCACCGCGGCGAACGACATGTCGTACGAGTCGGCCAGTCGGGACACGGACGCCTCGCCGACGAGGGTGCGTCGGACGATGTCGCGTCGGGTGGCGTCGGCGAGGGCGTGGAAGATGCGGTCGACCTCGGCGTCGGTCAGCTCGTTCTGAGTATCTACAACCATTTGGTTGCAGGTTAGACCCGGGCCCGGACAGACGTCAACCCCCTGCGCGGCATGTGCCGTGCAAGGGGTCGACGTGTGGTCTCAGGAGGCCGCGACCAGGTGGTCCGCGCCGGCCACCAGGCCGAAGAGGTCCTTGGGATCGGCCGGGTCGGCGATGAGGTCGAGCCAGCCCACCAGGTCGGTGCCCGCCACGGACTCGTGCGCGTACCGCAGGGCCGCGAAGTCCTCCACGGCGAAGCCGACCGAGTCGAAGACGGTCACGTCCGCCGCGTCGCGACGCCCGGGGGCGGTCCCCGCGATCACGCGCCAGAGCTCGGTCACGGGGTGGTCGGCCGCGACCGCCTGGATCTCGCCCTCGATGCGGGTCTGGGGCTCGAACTCCACGAAGACCCCGGCGCGGTGCAGGATCGCCGGGTCGAGCTCGGTCTTGCCGGGGCAGTCGCCGCCGATCGCGTTCACGTGCACCCCGGGAGCCACCATGTCGTCGGTGAGGACGACGGCGCGCTGCTTGTCGGCCGTGCAGGTGGTGATCACGTCGGCCCCGAGCACCGCGTCCGCGGCGCTGCTGGCGACGTGCACCTCGAAGCCGAGGGGCTCGACGTTGCGCACGAACTTCGCCATCGCGGCCGGGTCGACGTCCCACACGCGCAGCGACCTGATGCCCAGGGCGGCGCGGAAGCCGAGCGCCTGGAACTCGGCCTGCGATCCGGTGCCGATCATCGCCATGACCTGCGCGTCCGGCCGGGCCAGGTGGCGAGCCGCCATCGCCGAGGTGGCCGCCGTGCGCAGCGCCGTCAGCACCGTCATCTCGGCGACGAACGTGGGATAGCCCGAGGCGACGTCGGCCAGGACGCCGAAGGCCGTGACGGTCTGCAGGCCACGCGCCGGGTTGGCGGGGTGGCCGTTCACGTACTTGAAGCCGTAGGCCACGCCGTCGCTCGTGGGCATCAGCTCGATGACGCCCTCAGGGGAGTGCGCGGCGACGCGCGCCGTCTTGTCGAAGGCGGTCCAGCGGCGGAAGTCGGCCTCGACGGCGTCGGTCATGCCGGCGATGACCGCCTCGGCGCCGCGGGTGCGGACCCAGCGGACGGTGTTCGAGACGTCGAGGAAGGGCACAGAGCTCATGAAGCCAACGCTACGCAGCGCCTGTGGTGCAAACAATCGCGTTTTCTTGCGATCTCGGATGCGAAACGTTGCGTCTGAGCGGGGTCCGAGCAACGATTCCCCACGCACGCGTCGTCGCGGGCCGGCAGGACCAGCGAAAAAGTGCGCGAGGAACAGGAGACACCCGGGAATTGCAGGGCTAGCCTGACCCGGTGCCCGACGACGCCCTGAGTCTGCTGCCCGAGCGGCTGGACCTGCCGCGCGGCCGGGCGGCGCTGCCGGAGCGCGAGGTCGAGGCCTCCCAGCGGGGCCGGATCCTGCAGGCCGTCTGTGACGAGGTCGCCGCCGCGGGGTACGCGCGAACGACCGTCTCCGGCATCACCCGGCGGGCCCGGGTCTCGCGCACCACCTTCTACCAGTGCTTCTCCGACAAGGAGGAGGCCTTCGCCTCAGCGCACGAGGCCATCAGCGAGCAGCTGGTCCAGTTCCTCCGCGACCAGGCGATGCGGACGTCGGACGCGGCGTGGGAGGAGCGGATCGAGCTCGGCGTCCAGGGCCTGATGGCCTGCCTGGAGGCCAGGCCCACGTTCGCCCGCAGCTTCATGGTGGAGGTCCACAGCGCGGGCGATCGCGTGCGGCGCCAGCGCGACCTCGTGGTGGAGCGCCACGCCCGCAGCCTCGCACGCGTCGCCACCTTGGCCGCGGCGGCCGGGGCCGAGGTCCGCGTCCCTTCCGAGCTCGAGGTCATCGGCGCGATCGGGGCGACCGAGGAGCTGGTCGCACGCCAGATCCGCGCCACGGATCCGCGCCGCCGCCTCCGGCTCGCCAGCGTCGTCCCCCCGGTGGTCGCGATCCACTCAGCCCTGCTTCGCCCGGTGTGACCCTTCGCCGATTCTGATTGCGATTCCAGTCAGGAAATTGGTTAGTAAGTATTTGTTCCATTTTCGGGCGGACTTGTGTACCGGTCCGGTACTTTTGGCGTGCGGCAGGCTTCGAGCCCACACCACTCGAGTCAGCCGGAGGGAGTACTCGGTCCCCCAGCCGAGTCGTGTCTGTCAGTGAGTCGGTGCCTCCGCACAACCCCCCGATGGCGGGGGCACCGACTCCGGCCGAACCCCCGCCGCCGCCCCACGATCACCCGGCCCGCCGCCGGGTTCTGGCATACCGTGGCTCCATGACCAAGCCAGCCGTCCGCCGCCGCGTCACCGTGGTCGAGCAGGGCCGCTCCCGCGTCCGTGAGGACCGATTGACCGGCGAGGAGCCGCTCGAGATCCGTCTGAACGGCCGTTCGCTGGCCGTCACCATGCGCACCCCGGGCCACGACGTCGAGCTGGCGCTGGGCTACCTCGTGTCCGAAGGGGTGATCACCCGGCGCGAGCAGGTGCGCTCGGCGCGGTACTGCGCCGGCGCGACCGAGGAGGGGCTGAACACCTACAACGTGCTCGACGTCCAGGTCGAGGCCGACGCCCACGTCGACCATCTCGCCCTCGAGCGTCACGGCTACACGTCGTCGTCCTGCGGGGTCTGCGGCAAGACCAGCATCGAGGCGGTCACCACGAGCTCGGCGTTCGACGTCGGCGGCGATTCGTTGCGCGTTCCGGCCGAGCTGCTGTCGGGCCTGCCCGACCGGATGCGCGGCGTCCAGCAGGTGTTCGACCAGACGGGCGGACTGCACGCGGCAGGCCTCTTCGACGGGCGCACCGGTGAGCCGCTGGTCGTGCGCGAGGACGTCGGCCGGCACAACGCCGTGGACAAGGTCGTCGGGTGGGCCCTCGAGCACGAGAAGCTGCCGCTCGCGGGCTGCGTGCTGCTCGTGTCCGGTCGCGCCGGCTTCGAGCTGGTGCAGAAGGCGTCCATGGCGGGCGTCCCGATGATCGCGGCGATCTCCGCACCCTCGTCGCTGGCGGTGGAGCTGGGCGAGGAGGCGGGGCTCACGGTGATCGGCTTCCTGCGCGGACCGTCGATGGTGGTCTACTCCCGACCCGACCGGGTGGTGGCGTGATGGTGCGCCAGCCGCCGGTCGACGACCCGAACGACGACGCCATCGAGGTCACCGGCCTGAAGAGCTGGGCCGCCGGCCTCCCTGGGGTGCTGCACGCGATGCGTCCGGCGCTGAGCGCGATGGGCGTGGCGCGCACGGCCAAGCTGCTCACGTCGATCAACCAGAAGGACGGCTTCGACTGCATGAGCTGCGCGTGGCCCGACCCGGGCCGGCGTCACTCCGCCGAGTTCTGCGAGAACGGCGCCAAGGCGGTCACGTGGGAGGCGACGCCCCTCACCGTCCCGCGGGAGTTCTGGGCCCAGCACTCGGTGCACGACCTGGCGGACCGGAGCGAGTACTGGCTGGGCCAGCAGGGCCGGCTCACCGAGCCCGTCTACAAGGCGCCGGGGCAGGACCACTACCGGCCCGTGTCGTGGGACGAGGCGTTCGCGCTCGCGGCCGAGGCGCTCAACGGCCTCGATCACCCCGACCAGGCGGCGTTCTACACGTCGGGTCGTGCCTCCAACGAGGCCGCCTTCGTCTACCAGCTCTTCGTGCGCGCCTTCGGCACGAACAACCTGCCCGACTGCTCGAACATGTGCCACGAGTCGACCGGCACGGCGATGATCGAGACGATCGGCGTGGGGAAGTCCACGATCACGTACGAGGACGTCCCGCAGGCCGACCTGATCATCATCATGGGCCAGAACCCGGGCACCAACCATCCGCGCATGCTGTCGGCGCTGGAGCGGGCCAAGCGCGCCGGCGCGTCGATCATCGCGGTCAACCCGCTGCCCGAGGCGGGGCTCATCCGGTTCAAGAACCCGCAGAACGTGCGGGGCGTGATCGGCAAGGGCACGACGATGGCCGACCAGTTCTGCCAGATCCGCCTCGGCGGCGACGGACCGCTGCTGCAGGCCGTGATCCAACGCGTCCTGGCGGCCGAGGACGCGGCCCCCGGCACGGTGCTGGACCACGCGTTCATCGAGCAGCACACCTCGGGACTGGAGGAGCTGCGCGCGAGCGTGGCCGACCTCGACGACGCCGCGGTGCACACGGCCACGGGGCTGACCACCGCGGAGATCGACGAGTTCGCCCGCCGCTACCTCGCCGCCGACCGGGTCATCGTCACGTGGGCGATGGGGCTGACCCAGCACACGCAGGCCGTCGCCACGATCAAGGAGATCATCAACCTGCTGCTGCTGCGCGGTCACATCGGGCGCCCGGGCGCGGGGGCCTCGCCGATCCGCGGCCACAGCAACGTGCAGGGCGACCGCACGATGGGCATCTGGGAGAAGATGCCCGAGAGCTTCATGGACGGGCTCGCCGCCGAGTTCGGCTTCGAGCCGCCGCGCCGGCACGGCTTCGACTCCGTCAACGCGGTGCGGGCGATGCAGCGCGGCGACGTGCGCTTCTGGATGGCCCTGGGCGGCAACTTCGTCTCCGCGATCTCGGACACCGCCGCGGCCGAGGCGGCCCTGCGCGGGACCGCGATGACGGTCCAGGTCTCCACGAAGCTCAACCGCTCGCACGGCGTCACCGGCGAGGCCGCGCTGATCCTGCCGACGATCGGCCGCACCGAGATCGACCGTCAGGCCTCGGGCGAGCAGTTCGTCACGGTCGAGGACACCGTGTGCGCCGTGCACGCGTCGCGCGGCCGGGTGGAGCCGGTCGCCGACACGCTGCTGTCCGAGGTGGCGATCGTGAGCCGCCTCGCGCGGGCCACGCTGGGGGAGCGGCAGCCGATCGACTGGGCGGGGTTCGAGGCGGACTACCGGACGATCCGGCACCACATCAGCCGCGTCGTCCCGGGCTGCGAGGACTACGAGCGCAAGGTCACCGATCCGGACGGGTTCGTGCTGCCGCACGGCGCCCGCGACTCGCGCACCTTCGACACCGCCACCGGGCGTGCCATGTTCACCGCCAACCGGTTCGAGCCGATCACGCTGGCGCCGGGACGCCTGCTCCTGCAGACCGTGCGCTCGCACGACCAGTTCAACACCACGATCTACAGCCGCAACGACCGCTACCGCGGCATCAAGTCGGGCCGCGACGTGGTGTTCGTCCATCCCGAGGACCTGGCCGAGCGCGGCCTCGCCGACGGTGACCTCGTCGACGTGTCCAGCGAGTGGCCCGACCAGCCCGACCGGGTGCTCAGAGGATTCCGGGCGGTGGCGTTCCCGACCGCCCGCGGCTGCGCGGCCGCCTACTTCCCCGAGGCCAACGTGCTGGTGCCGCTGGACTCCACGGCGCGCGACTCGAACACCCCGGTCTCCAAGGCGGTCGTCGTCCGCATCGAGCCCGCCGCGACCCTGCGCTGACGCCCGCACGCGGGCCGCCCAGGAGCAACTTTTGTGACGGAGTTCGGCCCCAGCGCGCCCGAGGACCCGAATCGCGTCACAAAAGTTGGGATGAGCGGGTCGGGCGGCGGCTAGACCGCGTCGGCGGCCTCCGTGTGGGACTCCGCCGAGCGCGGGAGCAGCAGCGCCACCGCCAGTCCGGGCACCGCCCACAGCGCCATCACCAGCAAGGCGGTGGCGGGGTCGCCGATCGCCAGCTGCACGGTCAGCACCACGAGCACCGCGCCGAGGTTGCCCGCCAGGAGCAGCAGGCCCGTGACGGTGCCGGCGCGCGTGGGGCCGACGTGCACCTCCGACCAGTCGAGCACCACCGGCAGCGTGCCCATCAGCATGAAGCCGACGAGCGCCAGCCCCACGTAGACCAGCCACACCGGCTGGGTCGCCGCGAGCGTCAGCATCACCACCGCGAGCGTGGCCGTCGCGCCGATCGCGACCGTCCGCCGGGCGTCCCGCGCGGCCGCGAGGCTCGGCAGCACCGCCGCGCCGGCGATGCCCGCGAGCGTCATCGTGGCGATGACGGGTCCGGCCAGCCCGGGGTGCCCGAAGTCCACCAGGATCGAGTCGAGCCACGTCGCGATCCCGTTGTAGATCCCGAAGCCGAGGAACAGCAGTCCCGCCATCTTCCAGACCAGCCGGTCCGAGCGCAGCGCCCCCAGTCCGGCCCGGCCGAGGGCGTCGACGGAGTGGGCCGGCAGCCTCAGGCTCGCCAGCACCGCTGCCGCGGCCACGGTCGCGAGGACGGCGTGGGACACCAGCAGCAGGCGGAAGCCGCCCGCGTCGACGAGCAGGCTCGAGGTCAGCACCGCCACGAGGATTCCGGCGTACTGCGCGCCCGCCGCGACCGAGATGGCGGTGGTCTGCTCGCGCGGCGGGAAGTGACGCGCCGCCACCTTCGTCAGCGCGTTGAGCACGAGTGGCTGCCCGATCGACATGATCAGCTGGCCCGCCAGGATCGTGCCGTACGACGACGGATCCAACGCGCGCACGATCGCTCCCGCCGCGGTGAACAACGCACCGGCCGCGAGGGCGCGCTCGTACGAGCGGTCCATCCAGCGCCCGGCCGGGATCGCCAGCAGGACGAAGGCCGCGGCGTTGACCACGGCCAGGTCGCCGACGGCGCCCTCCGAGACGCCCAGGTGCTCGGCGGTCTGAGGGGTCACGGCGGCGAAGGTGAGCCACAGGACCTGCGTGGTCATGACGAGCAGCGCGAACGCGGCGAGGGCCAGCCAGCGGGTCGCGAGGACGCGAGCGGCGTGGTCGGTCGGCGGGGGAGTCCGGGCCATGCTGCGCACGCTACTGGCTGGAGCGCCCCCTACGGTGGATGCGTGAACGACGATCTCTTCGCGGCCGCCGAGGTCATCGGGATCGTCGCCTTCGCGGTGTCGGGCGGGTACGCGGCCGTTCGCGCCGGGATGGACTGGCTCGGCGTCGTCGTGCTGGCCGTCGTGGTGGCGGTCGGCGGCGGCACGCTGCGCGACCTGATGCTGGGGATCGAGCCGGTGTGGTGGGTCAGCGCGCCCGGGATGCTCGTCGTCGCGGCGGCGACCTCGCTCGTGGTGATTGCCGTGGCGGCCCGGCATCCACAGTCCAAGGTCGACTCGTGGCGGATCGTCCTCTACGCCGACGCGGTGGGGCTCGCCGCGTTCACCGTCACCGGGGCGTCCATCGCGCTCGCGGAGGGCGTCCGCCCGTGGGTGGCGGTCGTCTTCGGCGTCATCACCGGCACCGGCGGCGGCGTGATCCGCGACGTGCTGGTGCGCCGCAAGCCGCAGGTCCTCGTGGGTGAGATCTACGCGCTCGCGTCCATCGCCGGTGCGGCGCTCTACGTGATCCTGCGCGAGACCACGGTGCCCGACGGAGCCGCCGGCCTGTCCGCCGGGGCGCTCGTGCTGGTGATCCGCGCCGGGGCGATGCGCTGGCACTGGCACCTGCCCCGATTCCCCGAGCCCCATGCCTGAGACCCACCCGAGCCACCGACCCGAGGAGAACCCGATGTCCGACCGCGCCGAACGCGCGCCACTCGAGGAGCTGTGGCGCCGGTACGACCGGTACCGCAAGCGGCTCGTCCTCGCCGTCGTGCTGTCCACGGTCAACAAGGTCGCCGACGTCGTGCCCGAGCTGCTGATCGGCGCCGCGGTCGACGTGGTGGTCCGCGGCGAGGGGTCCTTCGTGGCCGAGGTGCTCGGCGTCGAGTCGCGCTTCGCCCAGCTGGGCTGGCTCGCCGCGATCAACGCGGTCGTGTGGATCGTCGAGTCCGCGTCGCAGTACTTCGCCGCCGTCACGTGGCGGGGCCTCGCGCAGTCCGTGGAGCACGACCTACGGGTCGAGGCGTACGACCACGCGCAGCGGCTGGACGTGCACTGGCACGAGGGCCGCCCGCAGGGGTCGACGCTGGCCACCATCAACGACGACGTGAACCAGCTCGAGCGCTTCCTCGACATCGGCGCCCCGGCGCTGCTGCAGACCGCGCTCAACATCCTGCTGGTCGGCGCCGTGTTCGCGGTCGCGTCGTGGGAGCTGCTGCTGCTGGCGTTCCTGCCGATCCCGCTCATCGTGTTCGGGTCCTTGTGGTTCCAGGGTCGGCTCGAGCCGCTCTACGCGTCGGTGCGCGAGCGGGTCGCCGACCTCTCGGGGCTGATCGCGGCGAACCTCGGCGGCATCACCACGATCAAGGCGTTCACGGCCGAGGATCGCGAGCGCGACCGGGTGGAGCAGGCGTCGGCCGCGTACCGCCAGGCGAACGTCGACGCGATCCGGTCATCGGCGGCGTTCGTCCCGCTGGTGCGGATGGCGATCCTCGTCGGGTTCACGTGCACGCTGCTCTTCGGCGGCTGGGCGACCCTGAACGGCGAGCTGGAGGTCGGCCTCTACTCGGTCCTGGTGTTCATGACCCAGCGCCTGCTGTGGCCGCTGACCGAGATCGCCGAGATGCTCGACCTCTACCAGCGCGGCCGGGCGTCGACCGCGCGCATCCTGGCTCTGCTCGACGAGCCCATCGACGTCCCCGCGGGCACGGTCGCGCTGCCGTCGCCGGTGGCGGGGCGCCTCGAACTGTCGGGCGTCCGCGCGGGCTACGCCGACGGACCCGACGTGCTGCACGGCATCGATCTGGTGGTCCCGGCGGGGGAGACGCACGCGATCGTCGGCCCCACCGGTGCGGGCAAGTCCTCGCTGCTGCGGCTCATGCTGCGCTTCGACGACCCGCGCTCCGGTGAGGTCAGCCTCGACGGCCGCGACCTGCGCGAGCTCGAGTGGGAGTCGCTGCGCGGCTCGATCGGCTACGTCTCGCAGGACGTGTTCCTGTTCGCCGGGACGATCGCGGAGAACATCGCGTACGGGCGCCCGGGAGCCGACCGCGAGGCCGTCGCCGAGGCGGCCCGCCAGGCCGCCGCCGACGGCTTCATCGAGGCGCTGCCGCTCGGGTACGACACGTGGGTGGGGGAGCGGGGCGTCACGCTCTCGGGCGGCCAGCGCCAGCGGCTCGCCCTGGCCCGTGCGCTCCTGCGCGACCCCGCCGTGCTGATCCTCGACGAGGCGACCAGCGCGGTCGACAACGAGACCGAGGCCGCCATCCAGGTGTCGCTGCAGACCGCCACCCGCAACCGCACCGCGATCATGGTGGCCCACCGCCTCTCCACGGTGCGCCACGCCGACCGCATCTGGGTGCTGGACGCCGGCCACATCATCGAGGCCGGGACCCACGACGAGCTCGTCGCCGCCCGCGGCGCCTACGCCGCCCTCTGGAGCGTGCAGACCGGCTCCGTCGCCTGAGGCGCGAGGTCAGCAGGTGGTCGTCGTGGGCTCGCCGGCGAAGCGGTCGGCCGTCCAGGCGAGCAGCTCGTCGACGAACGGCGAGTCCTCGCGCAGGAGGTCGCCGTGGCCGCGGCCCGCGTAGGTGCGGTAGTCCAGTGACTGGCCGGCCGCGCAGCGCTCGCGCACGTAGGCGTCCTGCAGGCCGAGGGTGACGACCCGGTCGCTCTCGCCCTGCGCGATCAGCACGGGCGCCTCCATCGTCCCGGTCGCGTCGTTCTCGCTGAGCCGCCGGCCCAGGCCGCCCTCGTAGAGCGAGTTCGCCACGAACCGGTCGGCCATGATCCGCGCCTCGGTCAAGGAGACCTTCGAGGTGGGGGACCGCAGGCACCGGTCGGCGATGCGCTCCATCGGCAGCCGCGCGCTGGCGCGGACGTGGTCGCCCGGCTCGACGTCGGGGTACGTCCCCGCGTACGCGGCCAGGGCGTACGCGACGAAGATCGTGCCGACGGGACGGCGCTGGAGGTCGCGCAGGAAGGTGGCCGGACTGCTCACCGGGGACATCGCCGCGACACCGGCCAGGGGCACGTCGGGCGCGTAGCCCGGCTGCGTCATCGCGGTCCACAGGGCGGCGTGGCCGCCCTGCGAGTGGCCCCACACGACGGTCTCGCTCGAGAGCGACAGCTGGGGGATGCGGCGTGCGGCGCGCACGGCGTCGAGCACCGAGCGGGCCTCGCCCGAGCCGATCAGGTAGGGCTGGACGCCCCGCGTGCCCAGGCCCGGATAGTCCGGAGCGACGACCGCCCAGCCCTCGTCGAGCGCCGCGTGGACGGCCTCGATCCCGCCCGCGCCGATCGTGCGAGTGCGGCGCAGGCTGGGCGCGCACCGGCGGTCGAACCCGGTCGTGCCGTGCGCCCACGCCACGACCGACGGGCGGGCACGCAACCGCTCCCGGGGGACCGCGACCAGGGCGCTGGCCACCGTGGGCTCGTCGCCCGCCTGCGTGGTGCTGTAGAGGATGCGCCACGCCCGGGCGCCCTCGGGCACGTCGGTCGTGAACGGCTCCGCCCGTAGCAGCAGGCCGGGGGAGCGGGGCGTCTCGTCGGGTGCGGTGTAGAAGCTGTCGGGCTGCGGCGCGATCACGGTGACGGCGACCGTGTAGCCCGCGAGCGCGACCGCGGTCGCCAGCACGACGGTCGCGACGAGGGGCCGGGGGATCCGCGCCCCCAGCCGGGGGAAGCCGAACAGCACGAGACGCAGCCCCAGGACGACGCCGATCACGAAGACCGTCACGTCGGGCCAGGCCAGCGCGAGGACGCCGAGGATCGCCAGACCGATGCCGAGGGCCAGCTCGGACCGGAAGCGGCGGCGCCTGACCCGGGCGAGACCCTCGCCGAGCAGCACCACGGCGAACACCGTGACGAGGACGCGCACGTTCCAGTGCGGCTGGAGCGCCAGGACCACCGAGGTGACGAGCAGGACGCCGCCCACGACGCGGTCGCGCAGGCGGGATCCGGTCAGCGCCTCGTGCGCGCCGATCACGGCGAGGGAAGCGACCGAGACGACCAGCAGGACGTCCATGGCGCTCAGCGGCCGCGCGATCAGCACGACCCCCACGACGATCGCCACGGCGACGAGCGCGGGCGCGGCGCGGCGGCGGGATCGATCGGGACGCATGGGGCTCCACCGTAGACCGAGGGCCCGGCGCCGCGAGGGACTACTCCCCGGGCAGCACCACGCCCAGCTGGGCGCGCACCTCGTCCATCAGGCCCATGACCCGCCGGGTCTCCGACCATGGCAGCAGCGGTGACTCCGGCTGCCCCTCGGCCACGCGCCGGGCGAGCTCCACGGCCTCGAACCTCAGGCCCAGGTGCGCGTCGGGCGAGGCGGACTCCCACGTGTCGAGCACGCGATCGGCGGGATCGACGAGGCGGATCAACGAGGGCTGGTAGAACGGCCCGTCGAGCTCGAGCCGGGCCTCGGTGCCGGTCACGCTCGCCTCGGTGGGCGAGGTCGCCGACATGGAGGCACTGATCGCCGCGATCGCGCCGGACGCGTCGCGCAGGCCGATGGTCTCCTGCTCGTCGACCCCCAGCGGCGTGAGGGTGCCCGTGGCGCGGAGCTCGACGACCTGCGGCATGAGCATCGCCGCGAGATGCAGCGGGTACACGCCGAGGTCCAGCAGGGCGCCGCCGGCGAGCGAGGGCTCGGCCAGCCGCACGGGACCATCGGGGTACAGCAGCTGCCCGTGGTCGGCCTGGACGAGCCGGACGTCGCCGAGGAGACCGTCCGCGACCGCCCGCCGGACGACGTCGAACCCCGGCAGGAAGCGCGACCACATCGCCTCGACGCACGTCACGCCCGCGTCCTCGGCGGCCTCGAGCACCGCGTCGGCCTCGGCGGCGTTACGGGTGAAGGCCTTCTCGACGAGCAGGTGCCTGCCGGCGCCGATCGCGAGCAGGGCGTGCTCGAGGTGCGCCGAGTGCGGCGTCGCGACGTAGACCGCGTCGACCTCCGGATCGTCGACGAGATCCTCGTACGAGCCGTGCGCCCGTGCGATCCCGAACCGCTCGGCGAACGCGCGCGCCTTCGCCAGATCGCGTGAGCCGACCGCCACGACCTGCTGCGTCGTGCCCTCCAGCAGGGCGGCGGTCATCACCGCGGCGATGCCCCCGGCGCCGAGGATGCCCCACCGCAGGGACGGCGCGTCGCGAGGATCGGGCGTGCGGGGCGCGGGCAGCATCATGCTCTGCATCGTAGGTCGATGGCAGGATCAGGGCATGGACCTGAGCCTGAACGAGGACCAACGCAGCTTCCGTGCGCTCGCGCGTGACTTCCTGGACAAGGAGGTGGTGCCGTATCGCGCCGAGTGGGACCGCGTGGAGTCGGTCGACACCGCGATCATCCCCAAGCTGGGCGACATCGGCTTCCTCGGCCTGACGATCCCCGAGGAGTACGGCGGCATCGGGGGCGACTACGTCACGTACGTCCTCGCGATGGAGGAGCTCGGCCGCGCCGACTCGGCCATCCGCGGCATCGTCTCGGTCTCGATGGGCCTGTGCGGCAAGTCGGTGCTGCAGTTCGGCACCGAGGAGCAGAAGCAGCGCTGGCTGCCCGGCATCGCCTCGGGTCGCGAGCTCGGCTGCTTCGGTCTGACCGAGCCCGACCACGGCTCCGACGCCGGCAACCTGAAGACGCGCGCCGTGCGCGAGGGCGACGACTGGGTCATCAACGGCTCCAAGATCTTCATCACGAACGGCACGTGGGCCGACGTCGCGCTGGTCTTCGCACGGACGGGAGGACCGGGCGCGAAGGGGGTCTCGGCGTTCCTCGTCCCGACCGACACCCCCGGCTTCGAGGCCACCGAGGTGAAGGGCAAGCTCGGCCTGCGCGGCCAGGCCACGGCGGCCCTGTCGTTCGACGACGTCCGCGTGCCGGCCGACGCGCTGCTGGGGGAGGAGGGCCAGGGCTTCCGCATCGCGATGACGGCGCTGGACAAGGGCCGGGTCGGCATCGCCGCCAGCTGCGTCGGGATCGTGCAGGGCTGCCTGGAGGCCACGGTCGAGTACACCACCGCGCGCGAGCAGTTCGGCAAGCCGATCGCGAGCTACCAGATGGTGCAGGACATGATCGCCGAGATGTCGGTGGACGCCGACGCCGCGCGGCTGCTCACGTGGCGCGCCGCCGACCTGATCGAGCGCGGCGAGCGCTTCAGCGTCGAGGCCTCGAAGGCCAAGCTGTTCGCTTCGGAGGCCGCCGTGAAGGCCGCCAACCTGGCCATCCAGGCCTTCGGCGGCTACGGCTACGTCGACGAGTACCCCGTGCAGAAGTACATGCGCGACGCCCGCGTGATGACGCTCTACGAGGGCACCAGCCAGATCCAGAAGCTCATCATCGGTCGCGCCGAGACCGGCATCAGCGCGTTCTCGTGAGCGGCACCGTGCTCGACCTGCTGGTCGCGCTGGCCATCCTCGCCGGGCTGGTCGGCGCCGTGGTGCAGGTCATCCCCGGCGGGCTCGTCGTGGGCACCGCCGTCTTCGTGTGGGGGGCGGTCACCGGCGGCACGCTGGGCTGGTCCGTCGCCGCGGTCGCGGTGATCCTGACCGCGGCGGCGCTCGTGCTGAAGTACCTGCTCGCCGGTCGCTACCTGAAGCGGCGCGGCGTGCCCAACCGCAGCCTGCTCGTCGGTGCCGTGCTGGGCATCATCGGCTTCTTCGTCATCCCGTTCGTCGGACTGTTCATCGGCTTCATCGGTGGCACGTACCTCGCCGAGCTGCAGCGGCTGCGCGATCCCCGTGCCGCGCGACAGGCCACGGCGCACGCCATGAGGGCCACCGGGATCTCGATCCTCGTCGAGCTGGCGATGGCCCTGGTGACCGCGATGGTGTGGCTGGGAGCGGTGCTGTCGGTGCGCCTGTGAGCGGCTAGCCTGCGGTCATGTCCGTCGAGGAGCCACACGCCGGCGTCACGTCGCAGAAGCTGAACTGGCTCCGGGCCGGTGTCCTGGGGGCCAACGACGGCATCGTGTCCGTGGCGTCGCTCGTGGTGGGCGTCGCCGGCGCCACGAACGACACGAGCGCGATCGCCACGGCGGGCACCGCGGCGCTCGTGGGCGGAGCGATCTCGATGGCGCTGGGGGAGTACGTCTCGGTCAGCAGCCAGCGCGACTCCGAGCGCAACCTCATCGCGATCGAGAGGCACGAGCTGCGCGACGATCCGGAGGGCGAGCTCGACGAGCTCGCCGAGATGCTGCAGGACCGCGGGATCAGCGCTGCCACCGCGCGGGTGGCGGCCCGCGAGATGACCGAGCACGATGCCCTGGCCGCCCACCTCGAGGTCGAGTTGGGTCTCGACCAGGACGACCTCGTCAGTCCGTGGCACGCGGCGTTCTCGTCGGCCGTGGCGTTCACGCTGGGCGGTCTGCTGCCGCTGGCGGCGATGCTGCTCACCGGGCTCGAGTGGCGCGTCGGCGTGACCTTCGTGGCGGTCCTGATGGCGCTCGCACTCACCGGATCCGTCGCGGCGCACATCGGCGGTGGGCCGAAGGGCCGCGCCGCGCTGCGACTCGTGGTCGGCGGAGCGCTCGCGCTCGTGCTGACCCACGCCATCGGCCAGGCGCTGGACACCTCCGGCATGGTCTAGCCCGTCAGTCGACCTCGTCCTCGTCCACCGGGACCGGACGATCGGCGTCGGGGACGAGCAGGTCGTCGTCGTTCTCCCAGACCTCGCGTCGCTGGTCGACCGCGTCGGCGGGCTCCGCCGCCGGCTCGAGGTCGGGATCGCCGTCGTGCAGCGGGCTGTCGGGCAGGGGGCTGCCGTGCAGCGGCTCGTCGGGGCTCGTGGTCATGGTGCCTCCTTCGGTCTGATTCGATCCTGCCCCAGCCGCGGCCGGATCGCAGCCCTGCGCAGCGGGTGCGGAGCGACCGCGGGGCGCAGTAGGTTCGGGGCATGGAGCAGTACTCGCCCACCGAGCGCCGGGGCTATCGGCGCTTCGCCGTCGCCGGCATCCTCTTCCTGCTCGCACTCGGCCTGTTCCCGGCCACCGCGGCGGTGCTGGACGACACGGCCGAGAACCTCATCCTGCCGCTGTTCATCGCGGTGATGGTGGTGGCGGGCATGCTGATGTGGGCGCTCGTCCCCGGGGTGTCCAGCCGACCCCACAGCCGGGCTCGCCTCGTGGGCATCGGCGCCCTCGTGGGGCTGGTCGCCGCGGGCATCGCGATCGCCGTGTTCTTCGCGCTGCTGAACGGGTACTCGGGGGCCTGAACCCCGTCATCTCAGCCTGAGGGTTGTCGAGAGCCGTGCTTCTGGTCACACTGAGCGCATGCGCCACATTCTCGCGGCATTTCTGGTAGCCCTCGCGCTGGTGACCGTTCCCGCGGCCCCGCAGGCGACGGCGATGTCCAACGCCGCGTTCGGCAAGAAGCTGCACCAGCAGACGAACGCGTCCCGCGCGTTCCGCGACATCAAGAAGCTGAAGTACCAGAAGTGCGTGGATCGCTACGCGCAGCGCCAGGCGAACCGCATGGCGAAGAAGCGCAAGATCTACCACCAGGAGCTCGGCCCGATCCTGCGCAGGTGCAAGCTCAGCTCGGTGGGGGAGAACGTCGCCACGGGCTTCACCTCGCCGAAGGCCAACGTGAAGGCCTGGCTGAAGTCGCCGGGCCACCGGCGCAACCTGCTGAACCGCAAGTTCACGCGCCTGGGGATCGGCGTGGCCAAGGCCGGGGGACGCACCTACACGGTGCAGGTCTTCGGGCGCCCTGCCTGATCCCTCACTGCAGGGTCGCGGTCAGCCGCATCGCGTTGTCGACGAAGCGCGTGCCGGCGGGCCGCTGCAACCACTCGTCGAGCAGCAGCTCGCGCGAGAGGTCGCGGTAGGCGTCCTCGACGACGCGGATCCGCTCGACGACGCCGCGGTCGGGCACCATCAGGCTCATCTCGTAGTTGAGCGCGAACGATCGCATGTCCATGTTGCTCGTGCCGACCACGGCGATGTCCTCGTCGATGCTGAAGTGCTTCGCGTGCAGGACGAACGGCTTGGGGTAGAGCCAGATGCGCACGCCCGCCTCCAGCAGCTCGCGGTAGTAGGACGCCTGGGCGTGACCGACCATGAACTGGTCGGCCTGCTCGCTGACGAACAGCTCCACGTCGACGCCGCGCTGGGCGGCCGTGGTGACCGCGTAGAGCAAGGTCTCGTCCGGCACGAAGTAGGGGCTCGTCAGGCTGATCCGGTGCCGGGCGCTGTAGATCAGCGACGTGAACAGGCGCAGGTTGTTCTCCGCCTCGAAGCCAGGCCCACTCGGCACCAGCTGGGCGTGGACGCCGACCACGTCGCGCTCGGAGTGCGGGACCTGGTCGACCTCCTGCGTCTGCACGTCGAGCATCTCGGACGTCTCCAGCGCCCAGTCCGCCGCGAACAGGGCGTCGATGGTGGCCACGACGGGCCCCTCGAGACGCATCCACAGCTCCACCCAGGCGCGGCCCACCGCGAGGTTCTTGGGCTTGTTGTACGAGGGGTGCGTCAGGTTGAGCGACCCGGTGAAGCCCACCACGTCGTCCACCACGAGCAGCTTGCGGTGGTTGCGCAGGTCGGGCCGGCGGAAGCGTCGCTTCAGCGGGAGCAGCGGCATCATCAGGTGCCACTGGATGTCCGAGGCGGCGAGGCGCTTCTTCAGTTCCTTGTACCCCGGGATGCCGCGGGTGCCGAGGTGGTCGAAGAGCAGGCGCACCGTGACCCCGCGGGCCGTGGCGCGGTCGAGCGCGTCGAAGAACGGGATGGTCATCTCGTCGAGCGCCATGATGTAGAACTCCACGTGCACGTGGCGTTCCGCGGTGTCGATCGCCGCGACCATCTCGTCGATCGACTCCTGGTAGTCGGGAAGCAGGGTGACGTGGTTGCCCGCGGTGAGCGGCATCCACGCCAGCCGGTGGTTGAGCCGGACGATGGGCCCCAGGTAGTCGGGCGCGTCGTCCGGAACCTTGCTGGTCAGCCCTTCGGTCTGGCGGGCGATGACGGCGTTGCCGGCGGTGAGCTGGCGATGGCGCTGGTGGCCGATGCGCGCGCTGCCGAAGAAGAAGAACGCCACCAGGCCCAGGAAAGGCGCGAAGACGATCAGGATCAGCCAGGCCATCGCCGTCTGCGGACGGCGACCCTCCGGGATGATGCCGATCGCCGCGATGTTGATCGTGATGATGGCGACGACGGCGGCCAGCGAGATCAGCGTGCCCCATTCCATGGAGCGCAGGCTATCGGTACGCGGGCTCCTGGCAAGGGTGCCGAGCCGGGCTCACCAGTCGCGGCGGTCGCGCTTGACCTGGCTGCGCCGCTTCTTGGCGTCCAGGCGACGCTCGACCGATCCGCGCGTGGGCCGGGTGGGCCGGCGTCGCTTCGCCGGGCGCAGGGCCTCGGTCACGAGCTGCTCGAGCCGCAGCACGGCGTCCTCACGGTTGCGCAGCTGCGAGCGGTGGGTGGAGGAGACCACCGAGACCTTGCCGTCGACGAGCCGGCCGCGCAGGCGGGCGGCGACTCGGTCCCTCTGGTCGGGGGTCAGCACGGTGCTGTCCGTGGGCGACCACAGGACCTCGACGCGGGTCTCGGTGGTGTTGACGTGCTGGCCGCCCGGGCCGGAGGAGCGGCTGAAGCGCCAGCTCAGCTCCGACTCGGGCAGCCGGATGCGACCGTCAGGCGTCATCGTCCGCGAGGAGGCCGTACAGCTGGCGCCGGGCCTCGTTGACGACGTCGACCGCCTTGGCCTGCTGGGCCGGCGTGCCGACCGTCATGACCTGGCGGGTGGCCGCCGAGAGCGTCTTGAGCGACGTGATCAGGGCAGTCGACTCGGCGTCGCCGCCGCGTCGGAGCTGCTCGGGGTTCCACGGCTCGCCGAGCGCCTCACGGTGCTCCTCGACGTAGGACTTCCCCTCGTCGGTGAGCGTGGCGGTCTTGCGACCGTCGACGCGCTCGAACTCGACGAAGCCCTCGTCCTCGAGCTGCTGCAGGACCGGGTAGATCGAGCCGGGGCTCGGTGTCCAGGCGCCTTCGCTGCGCGCGGCGATCTGCTGGATCAGGTGGTACCCGTGAGCGGGCGCCTCGTCCAGGAGCAGGAGAGCGGCGGCGCGGACGTCGCCACCCTTGCGGCCGCGGCGCGGACCACGAGGTCCGGGGCGGCCCGTCCGGCCGGGACCGAGGTCCCAGTCGAAGTCGCGGGGTCCACCGGGGCGACGCCCGCGGCGGGGGTGCCGGTGCTGGCCGGCGGGGTTGGGAGGAGTGCTGTGCATGCTCGTCCCCTTTCGGTGTTACCTCGGCACCACTCTGGCGCCGATGCATTAACGATATATCGAATCTATATCGAGATGCAACGTGAGCGTGGGCACACGGGTGCGCCGCGACGACGCGGTCGCGGCTCAGCTCTGGACGTAGTGGGTGAGCTGGTCGCGCTCGAACTCCAGCTGGTCCATCCGGAACTTCACGGCGTCGCCGATGCTCAGCACGCCGACGATCTCGTCGTCCTCGAGGACGGGGATGTGCCGGACTCGGTGCTCGGTCATCGAGCTCATGAGCGATCCGAACGAGTCCTCGGGCGTGCACACCTGGACGTCCGTGGTCATGATCTGCTCGACGGTCGCCTCGCGGGGATCGGGCAGCGCTCGCAGCTTGCGGACGATGTCGCGCTCGGACACGATGCCCGCCATCGACTTCCCGTCGGGGCTGACCACCAGGGCGCCGATGTTGTGCTCGGCGAGCAGGTCCAGCAGCTCGTCGACCGTGGCATCGGGCGAGATGGTGAACACCGCCGAACTGCCCTTGGCGCTGAGTACGTCACGAACACGCATATGCTGCCTCCTCGATGTGATCGGCAGTGTAGCCCGCATCACACCCGGGCGCAGGTGCCGATCTCGAGGGTCAGTCGTCGCGGGTGAAGCGCAGTCGCGTGACGTTGTCGGCGAGCTGCTCGCCGTCGCCGTCCTCGGGCTCGTCGGGCCACGAGGGCTCGTCGTCGGGGAAGTGTCCGAGGTAGGCCATCACCGCATCGTGCAGGCGTCCGTTCGTGGCCACCGCGTTGGCGCCCCACGGCCCCGGCTCGCCGGCGAGGCTCGTGAACTGGCCGCCGGCCTCGCGCACGATGATGTCGAGCGCCGCCATGTCCCAGACGTTCAGCTCGGGCTCGGCGGCAATGTCGACGGCGCCCTCGGCGACCATCATGTACGACCAGAAGTCGCCGTAGGCGCGCGTGCGCCAGCACTGGCGCAGCAGGGCGTCGAACTCGCCCTGGCGCCCGATCTGGCCCCAGCTGGGGGCCGACGAGTACGACAGCGACGCGGCGGTCAGCTCGCGGACCCCGGACACGTGGATGGGCCGGGTCTGGCGGAAGGACTTGCCGGTGTGGGCGCCGTCGCCCTTCATGGCCCACCAGCGGCGGCCGATCGCGGGTGCCGACACGCAGCCGACGACGACCTCGCCGGCCTCCTCGAGGGCGATGAGCGTGGCCCACACGGGGACGCCGCGGACGAAGTTCGAGGTGCCGTCGATCGGGTCGATGATCCAGCGCCGGTCGGCGTTCTCCGCCGTGCCCTCGACCTCGCCGGACTCCTCGCCGAGGACGATGTCGCGTCCGCGCGAGGTCTTGAGCGTGCGGCGGATCGCGTCCTCGACCGCGCGGTCCGACTCCGTCACGTAGGTCATGTCGGGCTTCGTGGAGACCTCGAGGTCGAGGGCGCCGAAGCGGTCCATGCTCAGGTTGTCGGCGGAGTCGGCCAGGACGTGGGCCAGGCGCAGGTCGTCCAGGTACGGGTTGGCCATGGGCCCACCCTACGGTCTGGCCGCGGAGCGCAGGTCAGTACTCGTCAGCGAGTGAGCGGCTGGCCATGATGCGCCGGAACGACTGGAGCCGCGCCGGGTCGATCTCGCCGTTCGCGGCGGCCACGTCGAGGGCGCACTCGGGCTCGCCGGCCAGGTGCGTGCAGCCCCGGGGGCAGTCGCGTGCCGCGGTGTTGAGGTCGGCGAAGGCGCGCAGGATCCGCTCGATGTCCACGTGGGCCAGGCCGAACGAGCGGAACCCGGGGGTGTCGACGATCCGGCCGCCGAAGGGCAGCGGGAGGATCATCGCCGAGGTCGACGTGTGGCGGCCGCGGCCCGTGACCTCGTTGACGTGGCTGGTGGTGCGGTGCGCGTCGGGCACGAGGGCATTGACGAGGGTGGACTTGCCCACCCCGCTGTGGCCGATCAGCACGCTGGTGCGGTCGCGCAGCAGGTCGCGCAGCGGCTCCAGGTCGCCGTCCTGGCGGGTCGTCACGGTGCGCACTTCCAAGGGCTCGAGCTGGGCGACGATCTCGTCGGCCGGCGCGAGGTCGACCTTCGTGAGGCACACGGCCGGGTCCATTCCGGCGTCGTAGGCCGCGACGAGGCAACGATCGATCAGGCCCGGTCGCGGCGGCGGGTCGGCCAGCGCGGTGACGATCACCAGCTGGTCGGCGTTGGCGACGACGACACGCTCGATCGGGTCGTCGTCGTCGGCGCTGCGGCGCAGCACCGTGCGGCGGTCGCGCACCTCCACGATCCGGGCGAGGCTGCCCGGCTGGCCCGAGACGTCGCCCACCACGCGCACCTCGTCGCCCACCACGACACCCTGGCGTCCGAGCGGCCGCGACTTCATCGCCGTGACGACCGTGCCCTCGTCGAAGAGCAGGGTGTAGCGGCCGCGATCGACCGTGGTGACGACGGCCACGACCGCGTCGGAGTAGTCGGGCCGGTCCTTCGTGCGTGGACGGGTGCGCCGACGCGGGCGCTCGTACTGGGCGTCCTCGTCCCTCACGGCACCAACCGTCCCCAGTCGTCGGCGAACCCGGGGTAGGTCTTGGCGGTGGTGCCGATGTTCTCCACGACGACCCCGGGCACCCGCAGGCCGATCACGGCGGCGGCGTGGGCCATGCGGTGGTCGTCGTAGGTCTCGAAGCGCCCACCGTGCAGGGGAGCGGGCGCGATGGTGAGGCCGTCGGGCTGCTCCTGCACGGAGCCGCCGAGGCGGTTGATCTCGGTGGCCAGCGCGGCGAGGCGATCGGTCTCGTGACCGCGCAGGTGGCCGATCCCCGCGAGCCGGCTGGGGCCCTCGGCGAGCGCGGCCAGCGCCGCCACCACGGGGGTCAGCTCGCCGACGTCGTGCAGGTCGAGGTCGACCCCGGCGAGGCGCTCGGGGCCGGTGACGACGAGGTCGCTGCCGTCGCGATCGGTGCGCCCTCCGAAGGCCGCGGCGAGATCGCGCCAGGCGTCGCCGGCCTGGTCGGTGTGCTCGGGCCAGTTCCGCACGCGCACCCGGCCGCCCGTGGCGAGCGCGGCCGCGACGAACGGGCCGGCGTTCGACAGGTCCGGCTCGATCGTGACGTCGAGCGCCTTCACGGGTCCGGGCCTGACGTGCCATCGTCCCGGTGCCTCGTCGACGACCACGCCGCGGCGGCGCAGCTCGGTGACGGTCATCGCGACGTGCGGCAGCGACGGCAGCGAGCCGCCCTCGTGGCGCAGGTCGAGTCCCTCGGTGAAGCGGGGAGCGACGAGCAGCAGCGCCGAGACGAACTGGCTGGACGCGGAGGCGTCGACCGTGAGGTCGCCGCCGCGGACGCTGGAGGACCCGTGGACCGTGAACGGCAGGCTGCCCCTCCCGTCGTCGTCCACGCGCACGCCGAGGTCGCGCAGGCTCGAGATGGTGGTGGCCATCGGCCGTTCACGGGCGCGCGGGTCGCCGTCGAACCGTGCCGGCCCCGTGCCGAGAGCCGCGACGGGAGGCACGAAGCGCATGACCGTGCCCGCCAGGCCGCAGTCGACCTCGGCCGATCCGACCGGCTCGATCGGGGTGACCGACCAGGACTGCGGTCCACGTTCGACCCGCGCTCCGAGCGACACGAGCGCGTCGGCCATCAGCTCGGTGTCACGGGCGGCGAGCGGCAGGTGAACGGTGGAGGGCCCGTCGGCGAGGGCCGCCAGCACGAGGGCTCGGTTGGTCTGGGACTTGGACCCCGGCAGCAGGACGTCGGCGTCGACGGCCGCCGAGGGATGGGGAGCGTTCCAGTCCATCCTCATCCCCGCAGGTCGTCGAGCTGGTCGACGATCGTGTCCTTGGCGGCGACGGCGGTGTTCCTCGCACGCCGGCCGAGCCACGGCTTGTGCGGATCCGGGTCGAGGGTCGACAGCAGCAGGCCGCCGGTGAGCGACACGTTCTTCATGAAGTGCGTGAACTGGTTCTTGCGGGCGACGGGGTCGGACTCGTTCCAGAACGGGTGCCCGGCCACCGTGGTGGCGGGCATCGTGGCGGCCAGCACGAGCGCGGAGGTGCGGGGGAGGTGGCCGGTGGCCAGCGCGGCACCCGCGGCCACGTGCACCGCGGAGTTCAGCCGGATGAGGTTGGTGGGCGAGAGGTTCGCCTGGGGCGCGACCTTGCGCAGCACGTCGGCCACGGGCTGGGCCTTGTGGGCGAGCGCGCCGGGCTTGCGCAGCGCCATCACCCCGCCGGAGATGAACATCGAGGCGAGCATCGGACGGGCCACCGCGCGCAGGAGAGTCATGGGTTCATCATGCCGCAGAGCGAGCCTGCTGCCGAGGTGCGCTCAGCCGAAGGTGCCCGAGAGCGAGGTCCCGGCGCTGGTGACCGAGTAGTTGCCCTGCGGGAACCACAAGGTGTTGATCCGCAGCGCCGGGAGGGTGCGGTTCGCCGCGACCGGCTGGGCGCAGTTGAGGGTGGGACTGAACTGGCCGGCGCGCGTGCACGTCCAGCCGGACCACCCGGTGATGACCTCGACGCCCGGGAAGCCGCCGGTGAACGTGACGCGCATCTGCACCGTCTGGCCGGGCCGGACGTCGGGGCCGACCGTGAACGCGAACGTCGTCGAGAGCCAGCTCGTCGTCGCCGTGGCGCGCACCGTGGTGTCGGTCGGGGCGGGATCAGTCGGCTGAGTGGTGGGCTCGGTGGTGGGTTCCGTGGTCGGTTCCGTGGTGGGCTCGGTGGTGGGTTCCGTGGTCGGCTCGGTGGTGGGCTCGGTGGTGGGTTCCGTGGTCGGCTCGGTGGTGGGCTCGGTGGTCGGTTCCGTCGTGGGTTCCGTGGTCGGCTCGGTGGTCGGTTCCGTGGTCGGCTCGGTCGTGGGCTCGGTGGTCGGTTCCGTGGTCGGCTCGGTCGTGGGCTCGGTCGTGGGCTCGGTCGTGGGTTCCGACGTCGGCTCCGTGGTCGGCTGCTCGTCAGTGGGCTCGGTCGTGGGTTCCGATGTCGGTTCCGTCGTGGGCTCGGTGGTCGGTTCCGTGGTCGGCTCGGTCGTGGGTTCCGAGGTCGGCACCGTGGTGGGCTCGGTCGGCTCCGGAGTCGGGATGGTGGTCGGCTCCGGCGTGGGTTCCGTGGTCGGTTGAGTGGTGGGCTCGGTGGTCGGTTCCGTGGTCGGTTCCGTGGTCGGCTCGGTGGTGGGCTCGGTGGTGGGCTCGGTGGTGGGCTCGGTGGTGGGCTCGGTGGTCGGCTCGGTGGTGGGTTCCGTGGTCGGTTCCGTGGGCTCTGTCGTCGGCACGGGCGGAAGGGGCTGGGGCTCGTCGGGGAGCGGCTCGTCGGTCACCGGATCGTCGACCGGCGGCTCCTCGTCGCCGTCGTCGACGGCCTCGTCCTCGACGGGGTCCTGCCACACCATCGGATCGGGAAGGGCGCCCACGTCGGGGGCCGTGGCATCCGCGGCGGCACCGCCCGGCAGGGTCGCGGCACCGGGGGCCGCGGCGCGGGTGGTGTTCTCCACGGCCGGCGGGCGGTCCACGGTGATGAGGGCGGTCGCACCGGCGATCACGACGAAGCTGGCCGCGGCGCCGGCGGCGATGCCCGCCGGGCCGATCGTGCCCAGGACCCCCATGAAGCCCGACGTCGAACCACCAGCGGCACCCGCTCCTCCGCCGGCACCACCACCGCCCCCGCCGTTGCCGTTCCCGCCGGCACCGGCAGCGGCCAGGCCGCCCGCGGCACCGGTGCCCTGCAGGTATCCCGCAGCGGCGGTGCCGAGGATGGCCGGGGCCAGGATGCCGGCCAGGCCGTGGTTGAAGTCCTGGAGCTCGAGGTACAGGCCCATGCACGCGCGGCAGTCGTCGAGGTGACGCTGCACCTTGCCCGCGTCGCGGCGCGACAGCCCGCCACGCACGAACGCGCCCAGGTTGCCGATCGCGAACTGGCACTCGGGCGTCGTCGTGGGGACGAGGTGCTTCTGGAGATAGGCCTGGCGCAGGCCCTCACGCGCCCGGTACGCCAGGGCCGAGACGCTGTTCGCGCTCATCCCCAGCATCGGCGCGATCTCGGCCGGCTTCTGTCCCTCCACGTCGAGGTGCCACAGCACCATCTGCCAGCGCTCCGGGAGCGAGGCGAACGCCTCGGCGGTGGTGGTGCGCTCGAACCCCAGCTCGGCGGTGTCGACGAAGTCGACCCGGCCGTCCAGCTCGAACTGGTCGTCGGTGGGGCGCTCGCGGGTGACCGCGCGGATGCGGTCGACGTGCAGCCGGCGGACCGCGGTGAGCAGGTAGGCGCGGAAGGACTCCTGCGGTCCGCCGCCCTTCTGGACCGTGACCAGCACCTTGGTGAACGCCTCGGCGACGAGGTCGTCGGCGTCGGCACCGCGCATCAGCTGGCGTGCCAGGCGCAGCGCCGCGCCCTGGTGGCGGGTGTAGAGGTCGCCGTAGGCAGCCGAGTCGCCCTCGCGGACCGCGGTCAGCAGGTCGGCGTCGCTGCGCTCGTGACCCAGGGCAGGGGAGGAGGCGTCGAGTGTCACTGCCTGCCCCTTTCCCGAGTGGTCGCGTGGGTGCCCACGCGTGACCTCGGTCGGCCACGGTCCTCAGTCTAGGTGCCCGCCGCGCTGCTGTCCGTGGTTCCGGTGGCCCTTTGTGACTAGCCGATCGGACCTGTTTTTGCCGGTGCCGACAGCGTGAACTCACCGTTACCCACGATCGGTGCGGAAAGTCGCGTCATGGGGCAACCGGTGGCCCGTCCCCTAGGTGTCACACGGCGACCACGCCCGGCCCTTGCGAGAGGAGGCACGGATGAACCCCTTCGACGTCAGTTACGTCGACCTGGACTCGGCTGTCCGTGCCGGCCGGGTGGACGCAGTGGACGTTGCACACGAGGTGGGAGCGAGTGCAGCGTCTCTCGGAGTCCCGCTCCACGAGGTCCTCGACCGCGTGGAGAGGGCCTTCGACGGCCTCGAACCGTCGTTCGCGATGGTCCGTGGGGTCGCCGTGGCGTGGGCCGAGACGTCCCGGGCGCTGCAGCTCGAGACGTCGTGCGAGGACCCGCTGACCCAGTTGTCGACCCTGGCGCACCTGCGGCACAGCCTGGACGGGCTGTACCGCGGGGCGATCAGGGACGACTCCACGGTCACGGATCGTCATGGTCTCGTCGTGGTCGAGCTGCCCCGGCAGGCCGGCCAGGTGCTCGAGCAGGCGCTGCACGCGGTCGACGTGAGTGTCGCCCTGCGGACGGCGTTCCCGGGCGACGAGGTCATCGCGCAGCTGAGCCCACGACGCTTCTGCGTCCTGGCCGAACGTCGTCGGCTGGACCAGCCGACGCTGAGCCTGGTCACCGTCCTGCTGCGCCGGACGTTCGAGTCGCCCCCACCGCGGGTGTGGCTCGAGCTGCTGCCGCCGGTTGCACAGGACGTGACCTGGGTGCTCGACGCACTCACCGGTTGACCGGCGGGGTCCGCCCCCATCTCGGGTGTGGCGGAACCCGCCGGGCGGCCGGAGCGTCGGTCGTCGCGCCTAGGCTGGGTCGCATGTGCGGCCGTTACGCGACGTCCCGGACCCCGACCACCCTCGTCGACGACTTCGAGGCCGATCTCGGCGACCTGTTCGCCGACACCGGCCCCGACTTCAACCTCGCGCCCACCAAGCCGGCGCCCCTCGTGGTGGCGCGCTCCGGCGACGCGGGCCCGCGACGCGAGCTCGTCACCGCCAAGTGGGGCCTGGTCCCGTCCTGGGCCAAGGACCCCTCGATCGGCAACCGCCTCATCAACGCCCGCAGCGAGACCGTCGCCGAGAAGCCGTCCTTCCGGTCGGCCTTCGCCAAGCGGCGCGCGATCGTCCCGGCCGACGGGTTCTACGAGTGGTACCAGCCCGAGGGGCAGCCCGGCGCGAAGCCGCCGCCGAAGCAGCCCTTCTACATGAGCGCCGAGGGCGGCCTCGGCCTCGCCGGGCTCTACGAGTTCTGGAAGGACCCCGAGGGGGAGTGGCTGCTGACCTACACGATCCTCACCACGTCGGCCGAGGGCGAGGACGGGCGCATCCACGACCGTGCGCCACTGATCGTCGGTCCCGAGGTCGCCGAGCACTGGCTCGCGGCCGAGCCGTGGCCCGAGGCGCTCGAGCACCTGGTGCCCGCCACGCCGGGCACGCTGCGCACGTGGCCGGTGTCCACCGAGGTCAACAACGTGCGCAACAACGGCCCCGAACTGGTCGAGCCGCTCCCGATCGAGGGGGAATAGCCGGGGCCCGCGAGCCGTTTGACCAAGCAGGAGGTTTGAATGCTCGCATGCCCCGTACGTCCTGCCGCAGTAGGCTGGGCGACGATGACTGACGACACCGTCGTGGACCCGTCGACCGAGACCACGGAGGAGCGCCAGGCCCGATTCGAGGCCGACGCCCTTCCCTTCCTCGACCAGCTGTACTCGGCCGCTCTGCGCATGACCCGCAATCCCCAGGATGCCGAAGACCTGGTGCAGGAGACCTATGCCAAGGCGTTCAGCGCCTTCCACCAGTTCAAGCCCGGCACGAACCTGAAGGCCTGGCTGTACCGGATCCTCACCAACACCTACATCAACCACTACCGCAAGAAGCAGCGCCAGCCCCAGCAGGTGACCGACGAGGTCGAGGACTGGCAGATCGCGGCGGCGGCGGCCCACAGCTCCTCGGGGCTGAAGTCCGCGGAGATGGAGGCGCTCGAGCGCCTGCCCGACTCCGACGTGAAGGACGCGCTCCAGCAGCTGCCCGAGGACTTCCGCTACGCGGTGTACCTGGCCGATGTGGAGGGCTTCCCCTACAAGGAGATCGCGGAGATCATGGACACGCCGATCGGCACCGTGATGTCGCGTCTCCACCGCGGACGGCGTCAGCTGCGCGAGCTGCTCACCGACTACGCCCGCGACCGCGGTATGAAGGTTCCTGCTGGAGGTGACGCGAAGTGAGCTGCGAAGGACCCGATTGCGAGAAGGCCCTGGAGAACCTCTACGTCTTCCTCGACCACGAGATCGACACCGCCAGCTGCGACGAGATCCAGTCCCACCTCGACGACTGCTCGGACTGCCTGAACGAGTACCACCTCGAGCAGATCGTCAAGGCCCTCGTGGGCCGGTCGTGCACCGAGGTGGCGCCCACCCCCCTGCGGGAGAAGGTCATGTTCCAGATCCGCACGATCCAGGTGGAGATCCGCACCGAGTCCCCCTGAGCCCGGAGACGACGAAACCCCATCCGCCGGATGGGGTTTCGTGCGTTATCGGCGCGGTTTCACGCGTTGGGGCGCTTACCGTGGTTCGCGCCCTTCTTGCGACGCGCCCGGCGCTTGCGACCGGTCTTGCCCATGGTTCCTCCTCAAAACGCTGACCATCAAGTCTCGCACACTCAGTCCACCGTGGGCACACGGGACAGGAACCGCTCGCGGTCGACCACGACCCGGCGCACCTGGCCACTGGCCACGAGGACCTCGTTCCGGTCGCGCGCGGAGACCTCGAAGATCACCATCCGCCCGTCGCGCTGGGTGAGCGAGGCCGTCGTGGTGATCGTGGCACCGACCCCGCTGGCGGCCAGGTGCTGCACCTCCACGCGGGTGCCCACGCTCGTCTGGCCCTCCGCCAGGTCGAGGGCGGCGCACGTGGCCTCCTCCAGCCAGGCCAGCAGGACCGGCGTCCCGAGCACCTCGAGATCGCCGCTGCCCACCGCGCGGGCGGTGTGCTCGGGCCCGACGGTGTGGGTCACGGTGGCGTGACTCGCGTCGCCGGCCACGCTCACACGCCCATCGTGTTGCGCGGGTACAGCGCGTTGACGTCGGTGGCGACGTTCACGAGGTAGGGCACGCCCGAGGCGAACGCGCGGTCCAGGGCCGGGCCGATCCCGCGCGGGTCGGTGACGAACTCGCCGCCGCCCCCCAGCGCCTCGACGACCTGGTCGTACCGGGTGTTGGGCGCCAGGTCGGCCGCCACGTCGTAGCCGTAGAGCATCTGCATCGGGGGCTTCTCCAGGCCCCACGCCGAGTTGTTGCCCACGACGATGACGACCGGAAGGTTGTGACGCACCAGGGTGTCGACGTCGATGAGGGACATGCCCGCCGCGCCGTCGCCCATCAGCAGCACCACCTGGCTGGACGGCCGGGCGATGCGCGCGGCCATCGCCGCGCCGAGGCCGGCGCCGAGGCAGCCGTACGGTCCGGGGTCGAGCCAGCCGCCGGGGCGCTGGGGCTCGACGAACTTGCCGGCGAACGACACGAAGTCGCCGCCGTCGCCGATCACGACCGCGTCGTCGGCCAGCCGCGGCAGCAGCTCGCCGTAGATGCGCGCGGGGTGGATCGGGTCGGCCTCGGCGGTGAGCAGGGCCGAGTCGCGCTCCACGGCGGAGGCGACGACGTCCTGCAGCTCGCCGAGCCAGGAGGCCCAGTCCGGCCGGGACGTGCCGGACTGCAGGCCCTGGAGCAGGGCGTCGAAGACGAGGGTGAGGTCGCCGGCGACCGAGCCGCCGAGCGATGCGTGCGTGGAGACCTGGCCGGGGGAGTCGGCGACGTGCACCGTGACGGCGGGGTCGCCGCCCTCCTTGCCGCCGAAGCGACCGAAGCCGAGCCGGAAGTCCAGCGGGGTTCCCACGACCACGACGAGGTCGGCGGTGCCCAGCGCGCGCGAGCGCGCCTTGGTGACGAGGTTCGGGTGGCCTCCGGGGACGATGCCGCGGCCCATGCCGTTCGCGATCGCGGGGATGCCGGACTCCTGGACGAAGCGCAGGGCGGCCTCCTCCGCGTGGTCGGACCACACGTCGCTGCCCAGGATGACGACCGGGCGTCGCGCCTGCGCCAGCAGCCGCACGATGCCGGCCACGGCGTCGGGGTCGGGCTCGAGGCGGTTCGTCGTGGGACCGCTCGACACGTGCTTCACCGGGCCGGAGTTGAAGAACTCGTCCATCGGGATGTCGACGAACGTGGGGCCGCGGTGCGAGGAGCCGGCGAGGGTGAACGCCTCGTCGACGACCGGCGCGATGTCGGCCAGGCTGCGCGCCGTGGTGGCCGACTTCGTGATGGTCTGGAAGATCGGCGGGTGGTCCAGCTCCTGCAGCGTGCCGGTGCCCCAGGTCGACTCGGCGGCGCGGCCGCCCACGACGACGAGCGGCGATCCCGAGAAGTACGCCTGGGCCACGGGGCTGACGCCGTTGGTGACGCCGGGTCCGGCGGTCAGGACGGCCAGGCCGGGCGTGCGGGTCAGCTTGCCGATGGCCTCGGCGGCGAAGACGGCCGAGGGCTCGTGGCGCACGTCGATGATCGGCATCGGCGAGTCGGACTTCACCGCGGCGTCGTACATCGGGAAGATGTGGGCACCGGACAGGGTGAACATCGCCTCGGCGCCGTGGGCGCGCGCGACGTCGAGTGCGTGGTGGCCGCCGTGCGGCCCGGTGGGCTCGGGGAACGTGGCGTCCTGCTGCTGGTCTTCGGTCATGTGACGCAGGTTACCCGCGAGTCGCTTCCAGCGGAGCCCTAGGCTCGGAACGTGCCCTCCTTCGAAGACATTGCCGACGCGCAGACGGCTCTCACGACCGCGCAGATCGATCGCCTGCAGCTGCTGGTGACCGACTGGCAGATCGTCGCCGACCTGTCCTTCAGCGACCTCGTCCTGTGGGTGGAGGACGCCGAGGAGAAGGGGATGTGGGCGGCCGCGCAGATCCGTCCGACCACCGGTCCCACCACGCTGCTGGAGGACGTCGTGGGCACGTTCGTCCCGCGCGACCTGTCCGACATCGGCGACGAGGTCCTGGCCGACGGTGCCGTGGTCGTCCAGACGCCCGTGCCGGTCATGTGGGCCGGTCGCAGGATCGCGCTGATCGTCACGCGCCGCCCCGCCACGGACCGCCGCGCGGCGGGCGCCCTCGAGTCGGCGTACCAGCGCACGAGCGAGGAGCTGTTCGAGATGATCCAGCGCGGCGAGTTCCCGCTGCCGGGCGTCCCGTCCGAGCTGGCCGACTCCCTGCGCGTGGGCGACGGCTTCGTCCGCACCGACGCCGACGGACTGGTCGCCTACGCGAGCCCGAACGCCCTGTCGGCCTACCGGCGGCTGGGCTACACCGGCGACCTGCGCGGCGCCGACCTGATCGACCTGACGACGCACCTCATCGGCGCCGATGCCGACCGGCCCTTCAGCACGCTGTTCGGGGCCGGCGAGGCGGAGGCGGAGATCGAGAGCGGTGGCGCATCGATGCTGCTGCGGATCATGCCGCTGCGCAGCGGGGGAGCGGCGACCGGCTCGCTGATCCTGCTGCGTGACGTCACCGAGCTGCGGCTGCGCGAGCGGGAGCTGGTCTCGAAGGACGCGACGATCCGCGAGATCCACCACCGGGTGAAGAACAACCTGCAGACCGTGGCGGCGCTGCTGCGGCTTCAGAGCCGCCGGATGGAGATCCCCGCCGCGCGCGAGGCCCTGCAGGAGGCCGAGCGCCGGGTGGGATCCATCGCGCTGGTGCACGAGACCCTCAGCCAGTCGTTCGACGAGTCAGTCGAGTTCGACGCGATCGCGGACACGCTGCTGCGCACCGTGCTGGACGTGGGCGGGGGCGTGGTCAAGGCCGAGCGCGTCGGCTCGTTCGGGCTCGTGCCCGCCGAGATCGCCACGCCGCTGGCGATGACGCTCACCGAGCTCGTGCAGAACGCGGCGGAGCACGCGTTCGGGCCGGAGGGCGGCCGGGTGATGCTCGCGGTGAACCGGATCCGCGGACGGATCCGGCTGCGCGTGAGCGATGACGGACGGGGCCTGCCGGACGACTTCGATCCGACGCTCAGTCTGGGGCTGTCGATCGTGTCGACGCTGGTGCGGGGGGAGCTGAAGGGCGAGCTCGACTACGAGTCGATGCCGTCGGGCGGCACGACCGTGACGATCGCGTTCGGGCTGTGAGCCCGATCAGGCGGTGCGGATGCGAGCGCGGGCGTTGCGACGCTTCAGCGCGCGGCGCTCGTCCTCGCTGAGGCCGCCCCACACGCCGTGGTCCTGGCCGGACTCGAGTGCCCACTGGAGACACTGCTCACGCACGTCGCAGCGACGGCACACCAGCTTGGCCTCTTCGACCTGCAGGATCGCCGGGCCGGTGTTGCCGATCGGGAAGAACAGTTCCGGATCTTCGTCCAGACAGGCCGAACGATGACGCCAATCCATACGGATGACTCCTTTGGCTGCTTACGTGGGGGGAAACCGCGCACCGGGGCGCACGCTCGTCCAGTTTCGCAAGGTTCTCCACAGTCCACAACCACTGTCGGCGGACTGGTTCTGAGGGAAACGTCACATATTCGTAACACGGAAATTGCTTGCGTTCACGCCGCGTTAGCCTGAGACGGTGCCCGTCTCCACTCGTATCCCTCTCCTCACGGCCGCGGTCGTCGTCGCCCTGCAGGGCCTGGTCTTCCTCGTGCTGGCGGTGCTCGACCTGAGCGGCCTGGTCTCCGGACGCATCGCCGTCGGGGTCGGGATCGGGATCCTGCTGCTGCTGGTCGGCGCCGGCCTGGTCGCGGCGGCCGTGGGTCTGGCCCGCGGCGCCCACGTCGCCCGGGGGCCCGCGGTGGTCGCCCAGCTGATCGGTCTCGGACTGGCCTGGTCGCTGCGCCAGCCCGACCCCAACACGGGGGACAACCGCGCGGTCGCGGTGGCGATCGCCGTGTCGGCCCTGGTCGTCCTCGGATCCCTGGCCACGGGCCCGGCTCGCCGGGCGCTGGCCGACGACTACGA
This sequence comes from Aeromicrobium choanae, assembly GCF_900167475.1. Lineage (NCBI taxonomy): Bacteria > Bacillati > Actinomycetota > Actinomycetes > Propionibacteriales > Nocardioidaceae > Aeromicrobium > Aeromicrobium choanae. The sequence continues at coordinate 2,614,562 of NZ_LT796768.1, forward strand.
GGCGTGACCCGTGTGCGAGACTTGACGCTGGGGCACACCCCGTCCTCACCCGCGGAAAGACACCGCACCCGGCAGCCGGACCGGCGCCGCCCGCACCTGTAGTCCCACGCTGCGCGAGGAACCATGTCCACCCAACTCGACCCGATCGATGCTGACCTGCTCATGACGCTCACCGAACACGACGACCCCGTTTTCTCGCTGCACCGCGGCGGAAAGATGGAAGTCGCCTCGACGGTACCCGTGGCGGACGCCGACGACCTGTCGCTGGCCTACACGCCGGGCGTCGCGAAGGTGTGCGAGGCCATCGCCGCCGATCCTGAGATCGCGCACGAGTACACGTGGGTCGGCAACACGGTCGCCGTCGTCACCGACGGCACGGCCGTCCTGGGCCTGGGCGACATCGGTCCCGCCGCCGCGATGCCGGTGATGGAGGGCAAGGCGATCCTGTTCAAGCAGTTCGGCGGCGTCGACGCCATCCCGATCGCGCTCGACACCACCGACACCGACGAGATCGTCGAGACGATCGTGCGGCTCGCCCCCACCTTCGGCGGCATCAACCTGGAGGACATCTCCAGCCCTCGCTGCTTCGAGATCGAGCGCCGCCTCATCGAGCGCCTCGACATCCCGGTCTTCCACGACGACCAGCACGGCACCGCCGTGGTGGTGCTCGCGGGCCTCTACAACGCGCTGCGCCTGACCGACCGCGAGCCCGACGAGATCAAGGTGGTCATCTCCGGCGCGGGCGCGGCGGGCGTGGCGATCACGAAGATCCTCCGCTCGGCCGGCGTGCGCAAGATCAGCGTCGTCGACCGCACCGGCGTGATCACGCCCGCGCGCGACGACCTGAACGAGGTCAAGCAGTTCCTGGCCGAGGAGACCGCCGACTGGGCCCGCCCCGGCTCGGTGGCGGACGCCCTCGACGGGGCCGACGTCTTCGTCGGCGTCTCGGGCGGCACGGTGCCCGAGGAGGCCGTCGCGAGGATGGCCCCCGACGCGATCATCTTCGCGCTGGCGAACCCGAACCCCGAGGTCCACCCCGACGTCGCGAACCGTCATGCGCGGATCGTGGCCACGGGCCGCTCGGACTTCCCGAACCAGCTCAACAACGTGCTGGTGTTCCCGGGCATCTTCCGCGGCGCGCTCGACGTGCGCGCCACGACGATCTCCGAGTCGATGAAGCTGGCCGCGGCCCGTGCCATCGCCGACCTCGTGGACGACGACGAGCTGACCGAGACCCACATCATCCCCTCGCCGTTCGACCCCCGGGTGTCGCAGGCGGTCGCCCGCGCGGTCACCGACACCGCCCGGCGCGACGGCCTGGCGCGTCGCCCCTACTGATCGGCCCACCCTCGCGGGCGGGCGGAGCGCGATCCGGTTAGGGTCGCACCCGTAGTTGTCGCCCCGACCCCAGGAGATCGCTCGTGTTCGCCGTCTACGCCGCCTCGATGGACCCCAAGAACCCGCTGGACGGTCTGGTGGTGGGCGAGCGGCCCGATCCCGAGGTGCCCGCCGGCTGGACCACGGTCACGGTCAAGGCCGCCTCGATCAACCACCATGACGTGTGGAGCCTGCGCGGCGTCGGTCTGCGCGAGGAGTCGCTGCCGATGATCCTGGGCTGTGACGCCGCCGGCTTCGACGAGGACGGCAACGAGGTCATCGTGCACGCCGTGATCAGCGATCCGGACTGGGTGGGCGACGAGACGCTCGACCCCCGCCGCTCGCTGCTGTCGGAGCGCCACCAGGGCACCTTCGCCGAGAAGGTTGCCGTGCCGCGCCGCAACGTGGTGCCCAAGCCGGCCGGACTCTCGATGGCCGAGGCCGCGTGCCTGCCCACGGCGTGGCTGACCGCCTACCGGATGCTGTTCACCCAGGCCGACCTGAGCCCCGGCGACGCGGTGCTGGTGCAGGGTGCCGGGGGAGGCGTCGCCACCGCCGCGATCACGCTGGCCCGCGCGGCCGGCTTCCGCGTGTACGCGACCAGCCGCGACGAGGACAAGCGCCGGCGCGCCTTGGAGATCGGCGCGCACGAGGTGTTCGAGTCCGGTGCCCGGCTGCCCGTCAAGGTGGACGCCGTGATGGAGACCGTCGGTGCGGCCACGTGGTCGCACTCGGTGCGCTCCATGCGTCCCGGCGGCACGCTCGTCATCTCCGGCGCCACCTCGGGGGACGCCCCGTCCCACGCCGAGCTGACCCGGATCTTCTTCCAGCAGATGCGCGTCCACGGCTCCACGATGGGCACCCGCGAAGAGCTGCGCCGGCTGGCCGAGTTCATGGCCGTCACGGGCACCACGCCGCTGATCGACGCCGAGATCCCCATGGAGAACGCCGCCGAGGGCCTTCAGCGGGTCATCGACGGCGACGTGTTCGGCAAGATCGTCCTCACCCGCTGACCCGCCGCGCTCGGACGTCAGTCGAGCAGGTGCCGCAGGTACCTGTCAGGGCGGTCGAGGAAAGCGCGCCAGTGGTGCAGCAGCTCGAGATCCTCCCAGGCCGTCTCGCGCCAGCCCCACTCGCCGACCTCGAGGATGCGCGCCCCCGGCAGCGACGCCAGGACGGGGGAGTGCGTCGCGCACAGGACCTGGCCCCGGTCGCGGGTGATCCGGTCGAGCGTCGCCATCAGGGCGAGCGTGTTGGAGAACGAGAGGGCGGCCTCCGGCTCGTCGAGGCAGTAGAACCCCGCCCCGTCGAAGCGGTGCTGCAACAGGGCCACGAAGGACTCGCCGTGGCTCATCGCGTGGAAGTCGGGCTCGTGAGGATTGCCGCCCGGGTGGTCCGCGAGGTAGGAGTACCAGCCGTGCATCGTCTCGGCGCGCAGGAAGAAGCCCCATCGGCCGCTGCCGACCCCACGCTGGATCGTCAGGTCCTGCCACAGTGACGACTCGGTCTCGCGGGTCTGGTGGCGACCGAAGGCGGAGCCACCCTCGGGCGACAGGCCGTACGCGACGGCGATCGCCTCGACGAGCGTGGACTTGCCCGAGCCGTTCTGCCCGACGAGGAACGTGACCCCCGGGCCGAGGTCGAGGCCGTCGCGCACCAGCTGGCTCACCGCGGGGATCGAGGCGGACCAGTCGCCCGGCTCCGTGCCGGTGACCCGCACGACGGGCGGCTGATCGAAGTCCACGGGAGCAACCTAGTGGCCGGGACCGACACCGAGCGGCACAACGACGTTCGGCGAGCGGCGGTCAGTCCTCGTCGTCGTCGAGGCGGGCCAGCCAGGTGGCGAGCCGCTCGACGGGCACCTCGAACTCGGGGTTGAGGTCGACGAAGATCGAGAACTGCTCGGCCAGCCACGCGAAGGAGACCTCCTCCTCCCCGCGGCGGGCCGTCAGCTCCTCGATGCCCCGATCGGTGAAGTACATCGTCGGATCAGGCGAAGGCCCGGTTCATCAGGTCCTTGAACTCGGTGACGTGCACCGCGTGCGAGCCCACCGACGGAGCCGAGGACTCCGGGCGGGTGACCTGACTCATCGGCAGGCCGAGCGCATCGCGCAGGTACAGCGCGACGTGCGGCCACGGACCCTGGTTCTCGGGCTCGTCCTGGACCCAGCGGATCTCGCGGGCGTTCGGGTACTTCGCGATCTCCTCCTTGAGCTCGGCCAGCGGACGCGGGTAGAGTTGCTCGAGACGCACGATCGCGGTGCGCGGGCTGTCGCCCTCGCGGCTCTTGCGGTCGGTCATCAGGTCCCACGTGACCTTGCCCGAGCACAGGATGATGCGCTCGACGCGGCTCGGATCCACCGTGTCGTCACCGATGACCGGACGGAACGTGCCGGAGGTGAAGTCCTCCGGCTGGCTCGCGGCCAGCTTGTTGCGCAGCATCGACTTCGGCGTGAAGACGATGAGCGGACGGTGCTGCGACTGCAGGTTCTGCCGGCGCAGGAGGTGGAAGTACGACGCGGGCGTCGACGGCTGGGCGATCGTCATCTCGTCGTTGGCAGCGAGCGTCATGAAGCGCTCGATGCGGCCTGAGGAGTGGTCCGGGCCCTGGCCCTCGTAGCCGTGCGGCAGCAGCAGCACGACGCCGGACTTCTGGCCCCACTTGGTCTCGCCCGAGCTGATGTACTCGTCGATGACCGACTGGGCGCCGTTGACGAAGTCGCCGAACTGGGCCTCCCACATCGTCAGCGCCTCGGGACGGGCCACGGAGTAGCCGTACTCGAAGCCGAGCGCGGCGTACTCGCTCAGCAGCGAGTCGTAGATGTAGAACGACGCCTGGTCCTCGCCCACGTGCTGCAGCGGGGTCCACTCGGCACCGTCCAGACGGTCGATGATCGTGGCGAAGCGCGTCGTGAACGTGCCGCGGCGCGAGTCCTGGCCGACGAGGCGCACGGGACGCCCGTCGAGCAGCAGCGAGCCCATGGCGATGATCTCGCCGGTGCCCCAGTCGATGGGGCCGGCGGTGATCGAGGCCGCGCGGCGCTGCAGCTGGGGCAGCACCTTCGGGTGCACCGTGAAGCCCTCGGGCACGTTCGTGTAGGCGTCGGAGACGGCCTTGAGCGTGTCGGGGGTGATCGCGGTGACGAGCTCCTCGTCGTACGGCTTCTCGGGGTAGTCGGGGGTGCGCGAGTAGCCCGTGGCGTGCTGGGCCTGCTTGACCTTCGCCAGGTTCTGCTCGAGCAGCTTCTGGTAGCCCTTCAGCGCCTCCTCGGCCTCCTCGAGCGTGATGTCGCCACGACCGACAAGAGCCTCGGTGTACAGCTTGCGCACCGACTTCTTCTTCTCGATCGTGTCGTACATCAGCGGCTGCGTGAAGCTCGGGTCGTCGCCCTCGTTGTGGCCGCGACGGCGGTAGCAGATGAGATCGATGACGACGTCCTTGTGGAACGTGCGGCGGTACTCGTAGGCCAGCTGCGCGGCGCGGATGCAGGCTTCCGGGTCGTCACCGTTCACGTGGAAGATCGGCGCCTGGATCATCCGGGCGACATCGGTGCAGTAGGTCGAGGACCGCGACGCCGACGGGCTCGTGGTGAAGCCGACCTGGTTGTTGACGATCACGTGGATCGTGCCGCCGGTGCGGTAGCCCCGGAGCTGCGACAGGTTGAGCGTCTCGGCGACGACGCCCTGGCCGGCGAACGCCGCGTCTCCGTGGACGAGGACCGGCAGCACCGGGAAGTCCTCGCCGCGGTTCAGCACGTCCTGCTTGGCGCGGGCGATGCCCTCGAGCACCGGGTCGACGACCTCGAGGTGCGACGGGTTGGCCGCGACCGAGACCTTGACCTTGTCGCCACGGATCGAGGTGAACTCGCCGTCGACGCCCAGGTGGTACTTCACGTCGCCGGAGCCCTGGACGGTGCGCGGGTCGATGTTGCCCTCGAACTCGCGGAACACGTTGGCCGGGTCCTTGCCGGCGATGTTCACGAGCACGTTGAGGCGGCCGCGGTGGGCCATGCCGATGCAGACCTCCTCGAGGCCGTCGGCGGCTGCGCCCTCGCAGATCTCGTCGAGCAGCGGGACCATCGTCTCGCCGCCCTCGAGGCTGAAGCGCTTCTGGCCGACGAACTTCGTCTGCAGGAAGGTCTCGAAGGCCTCGGCCTGGTTGAGCTTCTGCAGGATCCGCAACTGCTCCTCGCGGGGCTCCTTGACGTGCGGGCGCTCGAGGCGCTCCTGGAACCAGCTGCGCTCCTCGGGCTCCTGGATGTGCATGTACTCCACGGCCATCGTGCGGACGTAGGAGTCGCGCAGGATGCCCAGGATCTCGCGCAGCTTCATGAAGCGCTTGCCCGAGGCCTTGCCGAACGAGCCGACGGGGAACTCGCGGTCGAGGTCCCACAGGGTCAGCCCGTGCGACGCGATGTCGAGATCGGGGTGGGTGCGCTGGCGGTACTCCAGCGGGTTCGAGTCGGCCATCAGGTGACCACGGACGCGGAACGAGTGGATGAGCTCCAGCACGCGGGCCTGGCGGTCGACGTCGTCGTCGTGGTTGACCGAGATGTCCTGGGCCCAGCGGATGGGCTCGTAGGGGATCCGCAGCGACGTGAAGATGTCGTCGTAGAAGCCCTCGGCGCCCAGCAGCAGCTGGTGCACGCGACGCAGGAACTCGCCCGACTGCGCGCCCTGGATGACGCGGTGGTCGTAGGTCGAGGTGAGGGTCATCATCTTCGATACGGCCATCTGCGACAGCGTGTCGGCGGAGGCGCCCTGGAACTCCGGCGGGTAGTCCATCGAGCCGACGCCCACGATGAGGCCCTGGCCCGCCATGAGGCGCGGCACCGAGTGGTTGGTGCCGATGCCACCGGGGTTCGTCAGGCTCAGGGTCGTGCCCTGGAAGTCGCTGACCTCGAGCTTGTTGTCGCGGGCCTTGCGCACGATGGTCTCGTAGCCGCGCCAGAACTGCGCGAAGTCCATCGTCTCGGCGGCCTTGATGTTCGGCACCATCAGCTGACGCGTGCCGTCGGACTTCTGCACGTCGACCGCGAGCCCGAAGTTGATGTGCTCCGGGTTGAGCTGGACCGGCTTGCCCTTCTCGTTGTACTCGAAGCCGGTGTTCATCTCGGGCATCGACTTCACGGCCTGCACGACGGCGTAGCCGATCAGGTGCGTGAACGAGACCTTGCCGCCACGGGCGCGGGCGAGGTGGTTGTTGATGACGACGCGCTGGTCGAACAGCAGCTTGACCGGCACCGAGCGCACGCTGGTGGCGGTGGGGACCGCGAGGCTGGCGTCCATGTTGGTCGCGGTGCGCGCGGCGGCGCCTCGCAGGATGACCTTCTCGACCTCGCCGGGGCCGGTGGGCTGCTCGGCGGGCTTGTCCTTCGTGGGCTCCTTGGCCGCGGCGGGCTGCGTCTTGGCTGCCGGCTTCGGGGTGGGCGGAGCCGCGGCCGGAGCCGGCGGGTCCTTCTCCTCGGCCGCGCGCGCGGACGGTGCCTTCGCGGGCGTCGCCGGCTTCTCGGCCTGCTGCTTCGAGGGCTCGAGCGCCGGCTCGTCGGTCCGGGTCTCGGACGACTCGGACTTCGGCGGGGACTGCTGGTCCCCGGCCGACTGCCGGCTCTCGGTCACGCCGTTGGAGTCACCGTTGGAGCCGTACCCTCCCTTGCGGAAGAAGTCGGCCCATTCGTCGCCGACCGACGAAGGATCGGCGGTGAACTGGTCGTACATCTCTTCGACCAGCCACTCGTTGCTGCCGAAGTCGGGATGGGAAGCGTCGGTCGCCGACGCGGTGGGGGAGGACTCGGCCACGGCCTGAATCGCCTCTTCCGGGGAAAATCGCTCGCGTGATCGCGCACGGATGGTGGACTCATCACAGGGTAACGCGCGGGCCTACGACAACGCAGGCAGGTCAGGCAACCCGTCGATGAACGGACGTCAATCGACGCCCGGCGGGCTCAGGCGGTCTCGAGGGTGGCGTCGAGACTGATGTCGTCGACGCCGTCGAGTGCCTTGCTGACGGGGCACGTCTCCTTGGCCTCGTCGGCCACCTGCTGGAACTCGGTGGCGTCGATCCCCTCGGCCTCGGCCCTCACGGTGAGGCTGATCCGGGTGATCCGGAAGCCGCCGTCGGGGTCGGGGCCGAGCGTCACGTCGGCGGAGGTCTCCACCGCGTTCACGGTGGCGCCGGCGCGTCCGAGCAGCGCCGTCAACTGCATCGTGAAGCAGGCGCTGTGGGCCGCCGCGATCAGCTCCTCGGGGTTGGTGGCGCCGCCGCCGTCGTCGGACGAGCGCTTCGGGAACGACATCTCGAAGGTGCCCAGGCCCGAGGACGTCAGCTCGACCTGGCCGGATCCGTCCTCGAAGCCGCCGTCCCAGGCGGTGCGTGCAGTACGAGTGGGCATGAGGGGCCTCCTGTGGCTGGGGTGATGGTGCTCAGGTGGGTGTTCCTTCTCGACGCTAGCCACGATTGGACAGGTCTGCACGGCGCGTCCGTGGACAGCGCCCGTACGGGCTCCTAGGTTCGAGCCGTGGAGGTCACCGAGGTCGCGGACGGCATCTGGTTCGCGCACACCGAGTTCGTCAACTGGATCGTGCTGGTCGAGGGCGATCGCGTGGCGCTCGTGGACTGCGGCTACCCCGGCCAGGCGGCCCTCGTGGAGGAGTCCGTCCGGCGCGCCGGCGCCACGATGGAGCAGGTCGAGGCGCTCGTGGTGACGCACAACCACGTCGACCACACCGGGTCGATGCCCGCGCTGGCCGCCCGCGGCGTGCGGGTGCTGGCCGGGGCCGAGGAGCTGCCGATGCTCCGGGGCGAGCGGGTCGAGAGCGCCACGACGGCCGACGTCCTCGTGCGCGCCTGGCGGCCCCGGGTGCTGCGCTGGGCCCTGGGCATCGCCCGCCTCGGCGCGTCCGGGCATCCGCGGGTCGACGAGGTCGAGGCCGTCGTGCCGGGGCAGCCGCTCGACATCGCCCGCTCGCCCGTCCCGGTGCACCTGCCGGGCCACACGTCGGGACACCAGGCGCTGTACTTCCCGCAGCAGCGGGCCGTCGCGACCGGGGACGCGCTCGTGACCGGGCACTCCCTCAGCCGGGTCGGGGGTCCGCAGACGATCGACGCGTTCTTCCACCACGACACCGCCCGGCTGCGCGCGACGCTGCCGGAGCTGGCCCTGCTCGACGCCGACCTCGTGCTGCCGGGTCATGGCCCCGTCGCGCACGTGCCGATCGCGCAGGCCGTCGGCGAGGCGCTGAGTCACTGATGGAGACGATCGACGAGTACGTCGTCCGCGTGCTGCCGACGCTGCAGGCCGACGCCGGCGCGGACCGCGAGGCGGACGTCGAGGCGCTGCGCCGGCTGTTCGCCGCCCAGGTCCAGAGCCGGCACCTCGACTTCGCGGCGCGCTGGCTGCAGACCCAGGGCCAGGGGCACTACACGATCGGCTCGGCCGGGCACGAGAGCAACGCTGCCCTCGGCCTGCTGTCGGAGGTCACCGACCCGGCCCTGCTGCACTACCGCTCGGGCGGGCTGTACGCGGCGCGGTCGGCCAAGGCCGGGCGTGACGACGGTGTACGAGCGATCCTGCAGAGTCTCACCAGCGCCCGCAGCGACCCGATGTCGGGCGGGCGGCACAAGGTCTTCGGTCATCCGGCGCTCAGCATCATCCCGCAGACCTCCACCATCAGCTCGCACCTGCCGCGGGCCGTCGGGCTGGGGCTCGGGCTCGGCTTCGCCCGGAGGCTGGGCCGCCACACCGCATGGCCCGAGGACGCGGTCGTGCTGTGCAGCTTCGGAGACGCCTCGGTCAACCACTCGACCGCGGTCGGTGCGCTCAACGCCGCGGCCTACCTCACGCACCGAGGGCTGGAGTGCCCCGTGCTCTTCGTGTGCGAGGACAACCGCATCGGGATCAGCACCGCGTCGCCCGTGGGATGGCCGGGCGCGATGCTCGAGCGCCTCCCCGGGATCGGCTACCGGGCCGCGGACGGCGACGATCCGGTCGGCCTGCTGACGCAGACGCGGGACGCGCTCGACGAGGTGCGCGCGAGCCGCCGGCCCGGGGTCCTGCACCTGAGCACCGTCCGGTTCCTCGGTCATGCGGGCTCCGACACCGAGATCGCCTACCGCACCCGGCGCAGGATCGAGGCCGACCACGTCCACGACCCGCTCGTCGCGACCGCCCGGGTGCTGGTCGACGCGGGGGCGATGACGGGAGCCGAGGCACTCGACGTCTACGAGGAGATGCGTCGGACGGTGATGCAGGGGGCCGAGGCGATCATCGGGGAGGCACGCCTGGAGTCGCGTCCCGCCGTCATGGCGCCCCTCGCGCTGCCCTCCGTCGCATCGGTGCCCGGGGAGGTGGCCGCCGGCCCGCGGCGCACCCTCGCCCAGGCGATCAACGCGACCCTCGCCGAGCTGCTGGAGGAACACGGCGAGACGCTGGTCTTCGGCGAGGACGTGGCGGTCAAGGGCGGCGTCTACGGCGTGACGCGCGGCCTGCGCAAGCGCTTCGGTGGCCAGCGCGTCTTCGACACGCTGCTGGACGAGCAGACGATCCTCGGCACGGCCCTCGGCACGGCGCTGGCCGGGTTCGTGCCGATCCCCGAGATCCAGTACCTGGCCTATCTGCACAACGCGGAGGACCAGCTGCGCGGCGAGGCGGCCTCGCTCGCATTCTTCTCGGCCGGCCAGTACCGCAACGGCATGGTGGTCCGCGTGGCCGGGCTGGCCTACCAGCGGGGCTTCGGCGGTCACTTCCACAACGACAACTCGGTGGCCGTGCTGCGCGACATCCCAGGGCTGGTGCTGGCGGTCCCGAGCCATCCCGCCGACGCCCCGGGACTGCTGCGGGCCTGCCACGAGCTCGCCCGGCAGGGGCAGGTGTGCGTGTACCTCGAGCCGATCGCGCGCTACCACTCCCGCGACCTGCACGCGGAGGGCGACGGCCTGTGGACCGCGGCCGCGTCGGACGGTGCGGTGATCGCCCCCGGGGAGCTCGGGGTGCACGGCGAGGGCCGCGACATCGTGCTGGTCACGTTCGGCAACGGCACGTTCATGAGCCTGCGGGCCGCGGAGGCCCTGCGGGCCCAGGGCATCGAGGCGACCGTCGTCGACCTGCGCTGGCTGGCGCCGCTGCCCGAGGAGCGGATCGTCGACGCGTGCCGCGGCTTCGGTGCGGTGCTCGTGGTCGACGAGACCCGTCGCTCCGGCGGCGTGGGTGAGGGTGTCGTGAGCGCCCTCGTGGCCGGCCGCCACCCGGGCCGCATCGCGCGCGTCGCCAGCGCCGACAGCTTCATCCCGCTCGGCCCGGCCTCCGACCAGGTGCTCCTCGGCGAGGACGAGATCGTGCGCGCCGCCCTCGCCCTGCTGGCCTGAGCCCGCGGTCGCTACCCCGGTCTGCGCCACTCGCGGTCGGTCGGCGCGGCGGCCACATCCCGCTGCTCGGCATCCTGCGAGCGGACTGCGCGGGGCGCACCTCCCGTGAGGGCAGGCGGGGACACCGCAGCGGCCTGAGCCGTGCAGGAGTTCGCCGGCTTCGCGAGGATGGGCGCGTGACCGTGTATCTGGCGTGGACCGCGGCGGAGCCCGACGATCTCGACGGCCCGTGGCAGGAGGCGCGTCCGATCGCGCCGGGCCTGCTGCTGATCGAGAGCGCCGAGACGCTCTCGGTGGTCTACCACGCGCTGAAGTGGTCGCTGCCCGGCGACGAGGCGCTCATCGTCACGCCCGTCGACCGCACCCCGAAGTCGCGCGGGATGGCGCCCGGGACCACGACGTGGCTGCGGGAGCGGACGAGCCCGGCCGGGAGCGACTGACCGTGGTACCCAGACGTCGCTGGGACGACCCGAAGGTCGAAGGATCAGTCCCCGTCAGTCGGTGAGGTCGAGGTCCTTGAACCAGGACTCGGTGACGTAGTCCGTCTCCCAGCCCAGCGAGCGGTAGAGCTCGTCGGCCTTGGTGGGGGAGTCCGCGTCGACCTCGAGCGCCACGCGGTCGCGCCCGTTGCGGGCCGCGTCGGCGATCGCGGTGGCCAGCAACGACTTGGCGACGCCCCGGCCGCGTGCGGCCCGGTTCACGCCGATGTACTCCACGTAGGTGCCCGGCGCGCCACCCTCGGGGGCGGTGAGGGACGAGCACACGACGGTGCCCGCGGGCACGGGGTGGCCACCGTCGGTGTCGACGTACGCCAGCCACCAGTGGTCCCAGCTGTGGCCGGGATCCTCGCGCAGCCGCTGCACGAACTCCGAGAAGCTCTCGCGGTACGAGTTGAAGTGGTCCTGGAAGGAGGTCTCGAGCATCTGGTGCACGACCTGCAGGTCTGCCGCGACGGGCATCCCGTTCTCGTGCCGCTCGACCGGCCGGACGCTGACGCCGGCGCGGGGCTCGAGCGAGGCCTCCTCCGGGGTGACCGGTCGCTGCATGTGCAGCCAGGTCCGGCGCTTGCTGTAGCCGGCGTCCATCAGCCAACCGGCCTGGCGCGTGTCGTCGGCGAACGGGCTCTCGTCGAGCCGCGTGGCGGTGATGCCGCGGAAGCGGGCCATCGCGACCGCCGCCTCCTCGGCCCAGCGGTAGAACGCCGCGGCGATCTCGTCGACCTGGGGCACGTCGCGGTCGAAGTAGCCCCAGATCAGGGCCCGCCCCGCGGCCCGGTCGTGCACCGTGATCCAGGCGCGCGGCACGTCGTCGTCGCCGACCGCGACGAGCTGCCGGCGGGTCCAGCTCGCCTGGCCCGCGACCTCGGACTCGATCCCGGCCGGATCGACGTGGGCCTCGCCCGTTCCCTGCAGCTCGTCGAGCCGTCGCAGCGCGACGAGCGCCTCGATGTCGGCGTACCCGGGAATCCGTGCGCGCCACGGCGCAGGGAGGGTGGGAAGGTCCTGGTGGATCGCGCTCGTGGTGTCTGGCATCGGGACCATTGTGGTGGAAACGCCGTGAGGCGTCGCCTCCGCCCCGACGCGCCGCTCGCAGGTCAGACCCGTGTGAGGGCCTTGTCGCGGCGCGCCGCCACGGCCGATCCGGACTCGCGCCGGGCCATGCGCTGCAGCAGTCGCGGAGCCAGGACCAGCCCGATCACGGCCCACACCGTCAGCACCGCGACCGCCTGCCAGACCCGCCATTCGCCACCGGGTTCGAGGCTCGCGGCCCAGTCGGGGAGCAGGGCCGCGCGCATGCCGGCTGCCAGCCAGTGAAGCGGGAAGAGCTGTCCGATGATCTCCACCCAACGGGGCAGGCCGCCGGTGCTGAAGATCCCCGAGGCGTAGACCAGGGCGCCGATGACGACCATGCCCCAGCCACCCACGGAGCGAGGGTTCTTGAAGATCGAGCCCAGGACGAACCCGATCGGAGCGCAGGCCAGCAGGCCCAGCACGATCAGCCCCACGACGCCGACGAGCCCCGGCACGCCGCGGTGCCAGAGCCCGTCCACGAGTGCCGTGGCCGCCACCAGGATGATCGCGGAGCCGAAGACCGTCTCGTACGTGACCCGGGCGGACTGGCCGACGACATAGCCGCGCATGCCGCGCGGAACGCTCTTCGCTCGCAGCAGCGTGCCGTCCTCGCGCTCGGTCACCACGACCGTGGCCAGCCCGTAGGCCGCGCCGAAGACCACCATCATCGCCAGGGCGTTGGGCACGATGAAGTGGGCCACGCTGATGTCGGCGTCCTCGATCATGTTGTCGCGGTTCAGGTACAGCACGACCGCGAGGATCCCGTTGAGCAGCACGTAGTACATGAGGTCCTCGGGCGCGCGGAGGCTGTTGCGGAACTCGATCCAGCCGCGGCGCATGCCGGAGCGGACGGCGACGTCGACCGCGCTCATGCGACGACCTCCCGCGGCTCCTCGGACTCCTCGTGCCGGGCCACCATCGCCAGGTAGGTGTCCTCGAGGGTCGACCGGCGGACCTCGAGGTCGGCGATCCCGTCGGGGTGCCGGGCCAGGAGGTCGCGCACGAAGGCGGTGCCGTCGGCGGTGGTGTGCACGTGGGCCTCGCCGTGGTGGGTCCACCGCACCTCGGTGGTGCCCGAGATCTGCTCGGCGAGGGAGGCTGCGCTGCCGTCGGCCACGATGCGGCCGTGGTTGAGGATCAGGATCCGGTCGGCGAGCTTCTCCGCCTCGTTCAGGTCGTGGGTCGTCAGCAGGATGGTGGTGTCCTCCAGGTCGCTGAGCCGGTGCACGAGCGCGTGGAAGTCTCGCCGGGCCACGGGGTCGAAGCCCACCGTCGGCTCGTCGAGGAACAGCATCTCCGGACGGCCGACGATGCCGATCGCGACGTCGAGCCGGCGGCGCTGGCCGCCCGAGAGCGACTTGACCTTCGAGCCGGCCTGGGGCGTCAGGCCGACCCGCTCGAGCAGCTCGTCGGTGTCGTAGGGGCGGGCGTGGTCGGACGTGGCGTACGGCGCGTAGTACGAGCCGAACTGCTCCAGCAGCTCGCGCACCTGCCACCGGCCGTGGTCGCGCCACGACTGGAGCACGACCCCGACCCGTGAGCGCCAGGTCTCGTCGGCCGTGAGGGGCGACTCGCCGAGGACGCGCACCTCGCCGTCGGACGGCTTGCGGAAGCCCTCGAGGATCTCGATCGTGGTGGTCTTGCCGGCGCCGTTGGGGCCCAGCAGGGCCACCACCTCGCCGCGGCGCACCTCGAAGTCCAGGCCCTTGAGGACTTCTCGCGGGCCGTACGACATGCGGAGTCCGGACACGGCGACGACTGGGGGATGGTGTGCTGGGGCTGGGTCCACGGGCTCGCTCTCGACGGGGGCGGTTCGTCCGAACCTAATACGGTCGCGGCGCCGGCAACAAGGCCGCGCCGCTCACGGACGGGCGGCGATCAACGGGGCGATCTCGCGCGCGACGTCGCGCGGTGCGTCCACCCAGAGCCCCACCCGGGACGCGACGAGCTCTCCCTTGGACGACCGCAACGTGGTGACGCCGGTGAGCTCGAGCTCGAGGTTCGTCCGGCCGCTCACACCGAGGAGCAGCAGGCCGTCCTCGTGGTGCACGGAGCGGATCGTCCCCGGCAGGTCGTGCTCGACGAGCCGGCACGCCGCCACCGCGGCGAGGGGGACGTCGACCCAGGTCCGGGCGCCGCAGCGCAGCCGAAGCCGGTCGTCGTGCAGCAGGTGCGGGCGGACCCGGTAGGACGCCAGCAGCCCGAGCATCCACAGGACGCCCCAGATGCCGAGCACGAGCAACGGAAGCCGTATGGCGTCGGCCCAGGCGGCGTCGACGTGGCGCAGCACCAGCTCGACCGCGACCGTCTCGGTGGCCGAGCCGAAGATCCACAGCCACAGCATCGGGCCGACGAGCTGCGCGTAGCCGATCGGCGTCGCGCCGGCCGGGACGTCGGGGCGGCGTGCGATCCAGCGCGCGAGGGAGCGGTAGAGCGCCAGCTCCAGCAGCAGCGCCTCCCGGGCCAGGTCGAGCAGCCTTCGCCCACTCACGTGGTCTCCTCCATCAGGCGCAGGAAGGTCGCGATGGTCTCGTCCAGCGTGGACTCGAACGCGGCCAGCCTGCGGTCGGGCACGTCCCCGAAGAGCTGTCGTGCGAGATCGGTGTGGCTCTCGCGGAGGTCGCGGATCGTGCGCTCGCCGAGCTCGGTCGGGGTCACGAGGGTGGCGCGCCGGTCGGTGGGATGCGGCTCGCGGGTGACGTGTCCTGAGGCGACGAGGCCGTCCACGAGCCCGGTGACGTTCCGTGGCGTCACCTCCAGTGCGCTCGCGAGCGCCTGCTGCGTGACGGGACCGGCGTGGCCCAGCGTCCAGAGCACGTGGGTGCGGGCCGTGGTGAGCCCGGACTCCTGCTCGAAGCGGCCCAGGTCGGACGCCATCAGCGACGAGAGGTGGAGCAGCTTGTCGAGCACGGCGGTCGGTTCGCGGGTCACATGGTGAGCCTACTTCACTATGTGCTTCGTACACGAATCTAGTCGCGGGGCCAGGAGGGGGAAACGCAGAAGGTCCGCCCTCCACGGACGGACCAAGGTGTTGCAGCGTGCCCCCGGCAGGATTCGAACCTGCGCTCCCGCCTCCGGAGGGCGGTGCTCTATCCCCTGAGCTACGGGGGCCGCTCGCGGTGTGGATGCCGCGAGGACCAACGGTAGCGCACGAGTAGGTTGTAGCCGTGCCCCCCACCGTGCTGGTCGTCGACGACACGGCGTCCATTCGTTTCCTCATCCGCACCAATCTCGAGCTGGCAGGCTTCGACGTGATCGAGGCCGAGGACGGACAGGACTGTCTCGACGTCCTCGCGGCCCTCGACGAGCTGCCGGGCCTCATCACGATGGACATGATGATGCCGCGCATGGACGGCGTCACCGCCATCACGCGGATCCGCTCCGACTCCCGGTACGCCGGCGTCGGGCTGGTGATGGTCTCCACCCAGAGCCAGCAGATCGACCTCAACCGGGCCGCCGCCGCGGGCGTCGACGAGTACGTCACGAAGCCGTTCGATCCCGACACGCTCGTCGCGACCGTGCACCGGGTCCTCGAATCCCGGCAGTAGCGCACGCCGATAGGCTGTGCCGGTGACCCCCGACCAGCTTTCCGACGCCATCGTCGCCGCCCTGACGTCCCTCGTGGACGCGGGCCGCGTGACCCTTCCCGACCCGGTTCCCGCCCAGGTCCGCGTCGAGCGACCGAAGGTCAAGGAGCACGGCGACTACGCCACGAACATCGCGATGCAGCTGGGCAAGAAGGCCGGAATGAACCCGCGCGCGTTCGCCGAGCTGCTCGCCGCCGAGCTCACCGCGTCCGACGGCATCGCCGGCGCCGAGGTGGCCGGCCCGGGCTTCCTGAACATCCGCGTCGCCGCTGGCGCGCAGGGCGAGATCGCCCGCCACGTCCTCGAGGCGGGGGAGTCCTACGGCTACGCCCCGGCCACCGGCCGCAAGGTCGACATGGAGTTCATCAGCGCCAACCCCACAGGTCCGTTGCACCTCGGCCACACGCGCTGGGCGGCCGTCGGCGACGCGATCGGTCGCGTCATGGCCGCGGCCGGCGACGAGGTCACGCGCGAGTTCTACATCAACGACCGCGGCAACCAGATGGACAAGTTCGGCGCCTCGCTGATGGCGCGGGCCCACGGCCAGGAGCCGCCCGAGGACGGGTACCTCGGTGCCTACGTCGCCGACCTCGCCGCGCGGATCGTCGCGGCCGACCCGGGCATCACGAGCCTGCCCGAGGACGAGCAGCTGGTCGCGTTCCGCGAGGCCGGCTACGCGTTGCAGCTGGGCGAGCACCAGTCCGAGCTGGCCGAGTTCAACACCCACTTCGACGTCTGGTTCTCCGAGCGCTCGCTGCACGAGTCCGACGCCGTCGAGCGCGGCATGGCCAAGCTGCGGGAGCAGGGCCGGCTGTTCGAGTCCGAGGGCGCCACCTGGATGCGCACCACCGACTTCGGCGACGACAAGGACCGGGTGCTGCTGCGCGGCAACGGCGAGCTCACGTACTTCGCGTCCGACACGGCCTACTACGTCGACAAGCGCGATCGCGGCTTCGACACCTGCATCTACCTGCTGGGCGCCGACCACCACGGCTACGTCGGACGCCTCAACGCGATGGCCGCCTGCGTCGGTGACACCCCGGGCGAGCAGATCGAGGTCCTCATCGGCCAGCTCGTGAAGATCATGCAGGAGGGCAAGGAGCTCAAGCTCAGCAAGCGCGCGGGCACGATCGTCTCTCTGCGTGAGCTGATCGACCTGATCGGCGTGGACCCGCTGCGATACACGCTGATCCGCTACCCGGCCGACTCGC
The DNA here is from genome assembly GCF_900167475.1 of Aeromicrobium choanae. Lineage (NCBI taxonomy): Bacteria > Bacillati > Actinomycetota > Actinomycetes > Propionibacteriales > Nocardioidaceae > Aeromicrobium > Aeromicrobium choanae. The sequence continues at coordinate 2,631,672 of NZ_LT796768.1, forward strand.
CGCTCACGCTCGACGTCGCGGAGATGACGCGCAAGAGCAACGACAACCCGGTGTACTACGTCCAGTACGCCCACGCGCGGCTCTCGTCGATCATCCGCAACGGCGCCGACCTCGGCCTGACCGCCGACCTCGACCGGTTCGACCCGTCGCTGCTCGTCGAGGACCGCGCCGGTGACCTGTTGCGGGCCCTCGCCGAGTTCCCGCGCGTCGTGGCGCGTGCCGCCGAGCTGCGCGAGCCGCACCGGGTCGCCCGGTACCTCGAGGACACGGCCTCCACGTTCCACAAGTTCTACGACGTCTGCCGGGTCCTCCCGCAGGGCGACGAGGAGCCCACGGACACCCACCGCGCCCGGCTCGTGCTGGTCGCGGCCACGCGCCAGGTGGTCGCCACCGGGCTCGACCTGCTGGGCGTCTCGGCGCCGGAACGGATGTGACGATGCGATCGCACGAGGCAGGCGCCCTGCACGGCCAGGCCGGCACCCGCGGACCGGAGTGGCTGCGCGAGCCCGACGACTCCAACGAGCTCGTGCCGCACCTGTGGTCGGCCAACGTCAGCAAGATCGACGGCGTCCTCACCGTGGCGGGCGAGCCGGCCACCGACCTGGCGCAGGAGTTCGGCACCCCGCTCTACGTCGTCGACGAGGACGACTTCCGGGCGCGGGCCCGCGGCTTCCGCGAGGCGTTCCCGGACGCCGACGTCTACTACGCGGGCAAGGCGTTCCTGTGCGTCGCCACGGCCCGCTGGATCGCCGAGGAGGGCCTGAACCTCGACGTGTGCACCGGGGGAGAGCTGGCGGTCGCGCTGCGCGCCGGGTTCCCGCCCGCCCGCATCGGGCACCACGGCAACAACAAGTCGGTCGCCGAGCTGCGCCGGGCCCTCAAGGTCGGCGTCGGCCGCATCGTGATCGACTCGTTCGAGGAGATCGACCGGCTCGCCGCCCTCAGTGCCGAGCTCGGCGTGCGCGCCCCCGTGATGGTGCGGGTCACCGCCGGCGTCGAGGCGCACACCCACGAGTACATCTCCACCTCGCACGAGGACCAGAAGTTCGGCTTCTCGATCTCCGACGGCGCCGCGCTGGAGGCCGTCCGCCGCGTGCTGGCCGCCGACGGTCTCGACTTCCTCGGGCTGCACTCGCACATCGGCTCGCAGATCTTCGTCACCGACGGCTTCGAGGTCGCCGCGCGCCGGGTGCTGCGGCTGCACGACCAGATCGCCCGCGAGCTGGGCGTCACCGCGCCCGAGCTCGACCTCGGCGGTGGCTTCGGCATCGCCTACACGACGCAGGACGACCCCCGGCCCGCCGAGGACCTGGGTCGCGAGATCGTCAAGATCGTCACCGACGAGTGCGCCGCCCTGAGGATCGACGTCCCCCAGCTCTCGATCGAGCCCGGCCGCGCGATCGCCGGCCCCTCCACCTTCACGCTGTACGAGGTCGGCACCACGAAGGCCGTGGGCCTCGACGGCGGCGGCTCGCGGATGTACGTCTCGGTCGACGGCGGGATGAGCGACAACATCCGGCCCGCGCTCTACGGCGCCGACTACTCGTGCACCCTCGCGTCGCGCGAGTCCGAGGCCCGCCCGGCGCTCGCCCGCGTCGTGGGCAAGCACTGCGAGTCCGGTGACATCGTGGTGAAGTCCGAGTTCCTGCCGTCGGACATCGCCGCGGGCGACCTGCTGGCCGTGCCCGGCACCGGGGCGTACTGCCGCTCGCTGGCCAGCAACTACAACCACGTGCCGCGCGCGGCGGTCGTGGCCGTGCGCGACGGTGAGGCGCGTCTCATCCTGCGCCGCGAGACCGAGGACGACCTGCTCGCCCTCGACGTCGAGTGATCTGACGCCGTCCCCGCGCCGACCGGCGCGGTCCCGGACAGGGGCACGAGCGGCAGCACGTCGCCGCTAGTCTTGCCCGGTGACCACGTCCGCTCCCGCCCGCCCGATCCGCATCGCGATGCTCGGCTGTGGTGTCGTCGGCACCGAGGTCGCCCGGTTCCTCCTGCGCGACGCCGAGGAGCTCGGCCGCCGCGTCGGCGCTCCGGTCGAGCTGGTCGGGATCGCCGTCCGCCGCCTCGAGCGCACGCGCAGCCTCGACATCCCCTCCGAGCTGTTCACCACCGACGCCAAGGCGCTCGTCACGCGGGGCGACCTCGACGTCGTCATCGAGGTCATCGGCGGCATCGAGCCGGCGCGCGAGCTCATCCTGGCCGCCCTCGAGAGCGGTGCGTCGGTCGTCACCGCGAACAAGGCCCTGCTGGCCGAGGACGGCGACACCCTCTACGAGGCGGCGGTCAAGGCCGAGCGCGACCTCTACTACGAGGCCGCCGTCGCCGGGGCCATCCCGATCGTCCGCCCGCTGCGCGAGTCGCTCGCCGGCGACCGGGTCGAGCGGGTCCTGGGCATCGTCAACGGCACCACCAACTTCATCCTCGACGCCATGACCACCACCGGCGCGGGCTTCGACGACGCGCTCGACGAGGCCCAGCGCCTCGGGTTCGCCGAGGCCGATCCCACCGCCGACGTGGAGGGCTTCGACGCCGCCGCCAAGGCCGCGATCCTGGCCGGGCTCGCGTTCCACACGCGCGTCACCATCGCCGACGTCCACCGCGAGGGCATCACCGAGGTCACCGCCGCCGACGTGGCGTCGGCGTCCGAGATCGGCTCGGTCGTCAAGCTGCTGGCGATCTGCGAGATCGACCCCGAGGGCAGCCAGGTGTCGGTGCGCGTCCATCCCGCGATGATCCCGGCCACGCACCCGCTGGCCAGCGTGCGCGGCGCCTACAACGCGGTCTTCGTCGAGAGCGAGGCCGCCGGCCAGCTCATGTTCTACGGCCCCGGCGCCGGTGGCGCGCCCACCGCGAGCGCGGTCCTCGGCGACGTCGTCACCGTGGCCCGCCATCGTGTCGACGGCGTCTTCGGCCCCGGCGAGACCGTGCACGCCCAGGTGGAGGTGCTCGACATCGGCCGGGCCCGCACGCGGTACCACGTCCAGATCGACGTGGAGGACCGTCCGGGTGTGCTGGCCGCCGTCGCGGAGGCGTTCGCCGTCCACGACGTCTCGATCAAGACGGTCCGCCAGGAGGGCCGCGGCGGCGACGCCCAACTCGTCGTCGTCACCCATGAGGCCGACGACGCCGCACTGGCGGCGACAGTGGGACAGCTCCGCGACCTGGAGATGGTGCGCGGGGTCTCGTCGGTCATGCGAGTCGAAGGAGTGTCGTGATGGCCAGCCCGTGGCGCGGAGTCATCGAGGAGTACCGGGACCGGATCCCGCTCGAGCCGGGCGCGACCGTCGTGTCGCTGGGGGAGGGCGGCACGCCGCTCATCCACTCGGCGTGGCTGTCCGGCCTCGTCCGCGGCGACGTCTGGGTGAAGGTGGAGGGGAACAATCCCACCGGCTCCTTCAAGGATCGCGGCATGACCACGGCGATCTCCGCCGCGGTGGCCGAGGGCGCCAAGGCGGTCGTGTGCGCCTCCACCGGCAACACGTCGGCGTCGATGACGGCCTATGCCGCCCGCGCCGGGCTCACCCCGATCGTGCTCGTGCCCCAGGGCAAGATCGCGGCCGGCAAGATGGCCCAGGCCGTCATGCACGGTGGTGACATCATCCAGGTCCGCGGCAACTTCGACGACTGCCTCGACATGTCGCGTGGGCTCGCCAAGGAGTACCCGGTCGCGCTGGTCAACTCGGTCAACCCGATGCGTCTCGAGGGCCAGAAGACCGCCTCGTTCGAGATCGTCGACGTGCTCGGCCGGGCCCCCGACATCCACGTCCTCCCGGTCGGCAACGCCGGCAACATCAGCGCGTACTGGAAGGGCTTCGTCGAGTACCACGAGTCCGGCGACGCCTCCTCGCGTCCGCGCATGTGGGGCTTCCAGGCGGCCGGCGCCGCGCCGCTCGTGCGGGGCGAGGTCGTGAAGAACCCCGAGACCGTGGCCACCGCGATCCGGATCGGCAACCCTGCCTCGTGGACCCTGGCCGAGAACGCCCGCGACGAGTCGGGTGGCCGGATCGACGCCGTCAGCGACGAGCAGATCCTGCACGCCCAGCGCGAGCTCGGGCGCCATGAGGGCATCTTCGTCGAGCCCGCGTCCGCCGCCGGCGTGGCCGGCCTCCTGGCCGCCGTCGAGGCCGGCGAGGTGCCCACGGGCCTCACGATCACCGTCACCGTCACCGGGCACGGCCTCAAGGACATCGACACGCCGCTGTCCCAGATCGGTTCCATCGTCGACACGGTCGTCGACGCCGACGTGCACGCGGCCGCCGAGGCGGCCGGACTCGCATGACCTTCGTCGACGGGCCGGTGACCGTCCGGGTCCCGGCCACCACCGCCAACCTCGGACCGGGCTTCGACTCCCTCGGGATGGCCCTGTCCTGGTATGACGACGTCACGGCCGAGGTCACCACCTCGGGCCTGACGTTCGACATCGAGGGCGAGGGCGCCGACGAGGTCCCGCGCGACGAGACCCACCTGCTGTACCGCGCGATGGACACCGCGTTCGACCTCCTCGGCGAGAAGCCCGCGGGCTTGCACCTGACGTGCCGCAACACGATTCCCCACGGCCGCGGCCTGGGTTCCTCGGCCGCGGCGATCGCGGCCGGTGTCGTGCTCGCGCGCGCCCTGGTCGTCGGCGGCGACGAGCGCGTCGACGACACGACGCTGTTCGGCCTCGCCACCGACCTCGAGGGTCATCCCGACAACGTCGCACCGGCACTGTTCGGCGGCTTCGCCATTTCGTGGATCGAGGGTGCCGCGGCCGAGACTCTGCGGCTCGACGTCGAGGCCGACGTCACCGTCTTCGTCCCGCCCGAGCCGGTCGCCACGTCCGTGGCCCGTGGCCTGCTGCCCGAGCAGGTCCCTCATGGCGACGCCTCCTTCAACGCCGGTCGCACGGCGCTGCTGGTGGCCGCGCTCACCTCCGCGCCCGAGCGGCTGATCTCGGCCACCGAGGACCGGCTGCACCAGCCCTACCGTGCCGAGGCGATGCCCGACTCCTACAAGCTGGTCCGCCAGCTGCGTGTCGAGGGCGTGCCGGCGGTCATCTCCGGTGCCGGGCCCACGGTGCTGGCATTCGCGCACAGTCTGGGCGACTGGAGCCCTCGAGGATGGCTGCGACGCGAGCTGCGCGTGTCGGCCGAAGGTGCGCACTTGCGGCCCTGAGTGCGTGTTACAGTGAAGGCGTCGGAGTCGAGTCTCTCTCCCCGACACCATGCCACCTCTCAGCCCGTCGGATACGGGCGAACCTGAACGAGACGCGACGTCGGTCAACCCGATAGGCGCCCACCCAGGAAGCGTGGCCTCCCGAAAAAGGACAACGTGTGACGGAATCAACCACGGTCGATCCCACGCCCGCGGACGGTGCCGACAAGGCCCCCGCGAAGGCCCCCCGCAAGGCTGGGGGAGCGCTCGGCGGCAAGGTGATCGCCGAACTCCAGGAGATCGCCGCCGGCCTCGGCATCGAGGGTGCCGCCAAGATGCGCAAGGGTCAGCTGATCGACGCCATCAAGACCGCCCGCGGTGACGCGAAGCCGGTCGAGGCGCCCCGTGCCAGCCAGGACAGCCAGGACACGCTCATCGACGTGCCGGCCGAGACCAAGACCAAGACCAAGACGACCAAGCGCCCGGCGCGCGCCAGCCGCGCCGCGGGTGCCCCCAAGTCCTCCACCCCGGTCGAGAAGGCCGAGTCGCGTGAGGTCGACGCCCCCGAGACCGCCGCCCCGGCCGACACGTCCGACCAGGGCGAGAGCCGCCGTGAGCGCAATCAGGGCGAGAAGCAGTCCGACCAGGGCCAGCGTGACCGCTCGCAGGGCGACAAGCAGGCCGAGAAGGACCAGAGCGACCGCTCGCGCGGCGAGAAGCAGGCCGACAAGGGCCAGGACGATCGTCGTGACCGCGAGTCCGGCGAGCGCGAGGGCAACCGCGGCCAGAACCGCCAGGATCGCCAGGGCGGCAACCAGAACCGCCAGGACCGCCAGGACCGCCAGGACCGCCAAGGTGGCGGCCAGCGCACCCAGGGTGGCGGCCAGGGTCGCGATCAGAACCGCGACCAGAACCGCGATCAGAACCGCGACCAGGACGACGACGGCGGACGCCGTCGCAACCGTCGCGGCCGCAACCGTGGCGGCAGCACCGGCCGCGGCCTCGAGGACAACCCCACCTTCACCGAGGATGACGTCCTGGTGCCCGCCGCGGGCATCCTCGACATCCACGACAACTACGCGTTCGTGCGCACCACGGGCTACCTGCCCAGCGAGAACGACGTCTACGTCTCGATGCAGCTCGTGCGCAAGCTGGGCCTGCGTCGCGGTGACGCGATCACCGGCCAGGTGCGCCAGCCCCGTGAGGGCGAGCGCAAGGAGAAGTTCAACCCGATGGTCAAGGTCGACTCGGTCAACGGGTCGGACGCCGACGAGGCCAAGCGCCGCGTCGACTTCTCCAAGCTGACGCCGCTGTACCCGTCGGAGCGCCTGCGCCTCGAGGGCCAGGCCGGCGGCCTGACGGGTCGTGTCATCGACCTCGTCTCGCCGATCGGCAAGGGCCAGCGCGGCCTCATCGTCTCGCCGCCCAAGGCGGGCAAGACGATGGTGATGCAGCAGGTCGCCAACGCGATCACCGAGAACAACCCCGAGTGCCACCTGATGATCGTCCTGGTGGACGAGCGTCCGGAGGAGGTCACCGACTTCCAGCGCACCGTCAAGGGCGAGGTCATCGCCTCCACGTTCGACCGTCCGGCCTCCGACCACACCACCGTGGCCGAGCTGGCGATCGAGCGCGCCAAGCGCCTCGTCGAGCTGGGCCACGACGTGGTCGTGCTGCTGGACGGCATCACCCGCCTGGGCCGGGCCTACAACCTGGCCGCGCCCGCCTCCGGACGCATCATGTCCGGCGGTGTCGACTCCTCGGCGCTGTACCCGCCGAAGAAGTTCTTCGGTGCGGCGCGCAACATCGAGGACGGCGGCTCGCTGACGATCCTGGCCACCGCGCTCATCGAGACGGGCTCGCGCATGGACGAGGTCATCTTCGAGGAGTTCAAGGGCACCGGCAACTGGGAGCTGCGCCTGCGCCGCGAGTTCGCGGACAAGCGGATCTTCCCGGCGATCGACGTCGACGCCTCCAGCACCCGTCGCGAGGAGCTGCTCATGGCCCGCGACGAGCTGGCCATCGTGTGGAAGCTGCGCCGCCTGCTCTCGGGTCTCGACGGCCAGCAGGGCCTCGAGCTCATCCTGGGCAAGCTCAAGAAGACGCAGAACAACGTCGAGTTCCTCATGGAGATCAACAAGACGATGCCCGGCGGCGCGAGCAACGGCGAGAACTGATCGCCGGCGGCCGTCGTGCCGCCACCGCTGAGCCTCGAAGGCCCGGTTCCCGCGAGGGGGCCGGGCCTTCGTCGCTAGGCTCGCCACATGACCACCGCATGGGACTTCAGCGCCACCACGATCGACGGCGTGGAGCAGCAGCTCGCCGACTACCGCGGCAAGGTCGCGCTCGTCGTCAACACCGCCTCGCAGTGCGGCTTCACGCCGCAGTACGGACCCCTGCAGGACCTCTACGACACCTACGCCGATCGCGGCTTCGTGGTGCTGGGCTTCCCGTGCGACCAGTTCGGCGGTCAGGAGCCCGGCGCCGAGGACGAGATCGCCACGTTCTGCGAGTCGCAGTTCGGGGTGCAGTTCCCGATGTTCTCGAAGGTGAAGGTGAACGGCTCGGACGCGCACCCGCTCTTCCAGTGGCTGAAGTCGGAGAAGAAGGGCGTCCTCGGCGGTGCGATCAAGTGGAACTTCACCAAGTTCCTGGTCGACACCGAGGGCACGGTGGTCAAGCGCTACGGCTCGACGACGAGCCCCCAGGACATCGCGAAGGACATCGAGGCGCTGCTGGCGGCCTGATCGCTGCCGGTCAGGAGCCGCTGGTGTCCTTGCGGCGTCGCCCGACCTGCTTGTCCTCGCCCGGCAGGATCGTGCGACGGGCGACGGGGCGCTGCTCGTTGCGCAGCGTCGTGTCCTCCTCGGTGTGGACGCGACGGGCGCTGGTGGCCGTGATGATCGAGACGACCGTGAGGATGACCCAGGCCAGTGCGGCGACGAGTCCCACGGCCGCGATCACGGTGATGGCACGGCTGCGGCCGTACTCCGTGGCGATGTAGACCCCGGCGCCGCCGATCACGATGAGCATCGCCAGCGTGATGGCAATGGTCTTGAGTCTCCCGGTCCGCATGAGGGTCATAGTAGGCGGTGCCTCGGGATTTGAGGACAGGGGAACACCTCGGGGCCGATTTGGGTTATGCAAGGTGCCACTGGCAGAATCAATCCTTGGTTCCGGTTCACGGTCCGCACCCGCGTCCCGACCCGGCGACCCCACGAGAGGACATCATGAAGAAGGACATCCACCCCGCGTACGTGGAGACCCAGGTCACCTGCACCTGCGGCAACTCGTTCACCACCCGCAGCACGGCCACCGAGGGCTCCCTCCGCGCCGATGTCTGCTCGGCCTGCCACCCGTTCTACACGGGCAAGCAGAAGATCCTCGACACCGGCGGCCGCGTCGCCCGGTTCGAGAAGCGCTACGGCAAGAAGTAGGACTTCTCCGGCGCCGGTCGCTCTGATGGAGCGACCGGCGCCGTTGTCGTGTCCGGGCACCCGAGGGCAGGAGGTGACGACGTGTTCGAAGCAGTCGAGTCGTTGATCGGCGAGCACGCCGAGGTCGAGCAGCAGCTGGCAGACCCGGCCGTGCACTCCGACGCGCGCCGCGCCCGCGACCTCGGGCGCCGCTACGCCGAGCTGACCGCGATCATCCGCGTCTACCGCGAGTGGCAGGAGGCGGCCGAGGACCTCGTCGCGGCCCAGGAGCTGCACATGGCCGAGGAGGCCGCCGACCTCGAGCGCCGCGTCCCCGAGCTCGCCGAGCGCCTCGAGCACATGCTCGTCCCGCGCGATCCCGCCGACGGCAAGGACGCGATCCTCGAGATCAAGGGTGGCGAGGGCGGCGACGAGTCGGCGCTGTTCGCCGCCGACCTGATGCGGATGTACTCGCGGTTCGCCGAGCGGCACGGGTGGAAGGTCGAGGTGCTCGACTCCACCGAGACCGCGCTCGGCGGGTACAAGTCGGTCACGGCCGCGGTGAAGGCCAAGGGCACCCCCGAGCCGGGCGAGGCGCCCTACGCGAAGCTCAAGTTCGAGGGCGGCGTGCACCGCGTCCAACGCGTGCCCGTCACCGAGTCCCAGGGGCGGATCCACACCTCCGCGGCCGGCGTCCTGGTGCTGCCCGAGGCCGAGGACGTCGACGTCCAGGTCAACGACAACGACCTGCGGATCGACGTCTTCCGCTCGTCCGGACCCGGCGGGCAGAGCGTCAACACCACCGACTCGGCCGTGCGGATCACCCACCTGCCCACCGGCATCGTCGTGAGCTGCCAGAACGAGAAGTCGCAGCTGCAGAACAAGGAGCAGGCGATGCGCATCCTGCGCTCGCGCCTGCTCGACGCGGCGCAGGCCCAGGCCGACGCCGCGGCCTCCGATGCGCGCCGCTCGCAGGTGCGCACCGTCGACCGCTCCGAGCGGGTGCGGACCTACAACTTCCCGGAGAACCGGATCTCGGACCACCGCACGGGGTTCAAGTCCTACAACCTCGACCAGGTCATCGACGGCGCGCTCGACGACGTGATCGGCTCGCTCGTCGAGGCCGACCTGGCCGATCGCCTCGCAGCCCTGGAGGACCGCCCGTGAGCACCCGCCGTCTGCTGGAGGAGGCCGCGTCCACGCTCGAGCAGGGTGGGGTCGCGTCCCCGCGCCACGACGCCGAGGTGCTGCTGAGCCACGTCACCGGCACGCCGCGGGCGCTGCTCACCCTCACCGCGCGGGTCGACGACGTCCAGCGCCGCACCTACCTCGAGATGATCGCGGCGCGGGCCCGCCGGGTCCCGCTGCAGCACATCACCGGCACGGCCGCCTTCCGCTACGTCGACGTCGAGGTGGGCCCCGGCGTGTTCGTCCCGCGCCCCGAGACCGAGCTGCTCGCCGGGTGGGCGATCGACGCCGCGCGCGAGATCCTGCAGCAGGGCCGTCCGCCCGTCGTCGTCGAGCTGTGCGCCGGCTCCGGCGCGATCTCGCTGTCGGTGGTCCACGAGCTGCCCGACGCGCGGGTGCACGCCGTGGAGCTCGACGAGTCGGCTCACGGCTGGGCGCTGCGGAACCTCGACGGCACGGGGGTCGACCTGCGCCGCGGCGACATGGCCGACGCGTTCCCCGACCTCGACGGCACGGTCGACGTCGTGGTCGTGAACCCGCCGTACATCCCGCTCGACGCGTGGGAGTCGGTGGCGCCGGAGGCCCGCGACCACGACCCGCAGCTCGCGCTGTGGTCGGGCGACGACGGCCTCGACGCGATGCGCGTCGTGGAGCAGGTGGCCTGGCGGCTGCTGCGCTCCGGCGGCGTCGTCGGGGCCGAGCACGCCGACGCGCAGGGGGAGACCGCCCCGGCCGTCTTCACCTCACGCTGGGCCGAGGTCCGCGACCACGCCGACCTCGCCGACCGACCCCGCTTCGTCACCGCCCGTCGCCCCTGACGCTCCACCCCGCTCGCGATGCGGGGAAGCGGGGAGTCAGGCGACGGGAGCGCGGTGGCCGGCGTCGGCGATGCGGTAGAGGCCCCACGCGATGCCGACGAGGCCGACGGCCTGGAGCGCGAGCGTCCCCGGCGACGTGGGCAGCGACTCCTGGAAGAGCACCGACCCGAGCACGATCGACAGCAGCACGGACGTCACGTTCAGCACGGGCATCGAGTGCGAGAGGCGCGACAGCTGGTACGCCCGCTGGTTGAGCGACATCGCCAGGAAGGCGCACGACAGCAGGACCCACGGCGACCAGGTCCCGAGGAACCCCGGCACGCCGTGCACGCTGATCGACTCGCCCACGACCTTCATGAGGCAGGCGGTGATGCCGAAGAGCATGCCGGCCGTCATTCCGAGCACGAACGCCGCCATGCCGCGCCGGGGCAGCTCGTTGGCCAGCCGCGTCACCACGAGCGCGATCACCACGCCGGTGCCGGCGACCGCGAGCATCCAGGAGGTCGGGGCGGTCGCGCCCTCGTGGCTGGTGTCCGCGACCGAGACCACCGCGATGAGCGACACGATCGTGACGGTGACGCCCACGAGCTCGTTCCTACTCGGCCACCGGCGGTCCAGCGACGATCGCACGACGACCGCCAGGACCACGCCCAGCAGGATGATCGGCTGGACCAGCGAGAGCGTGCCGAGGTTGAGCGCGACGGCGTGCAGCAGCCACGCCATCAGGCCGATGGTGCTCCCCGCGAGCCAGCGCGGGCTGCGCAGCAGCTGCAGCAGCACGAGCAGCGGGTGCGTGACGGTGAGATGGACACGTCCGGCGGCCAGGTGCTGGAAGGAGGTCGAGAACGCGAATCCGAGCGCGGAGCCCAGGGCGAGCAGCGCGGCCAGCGTCGGGGACGGGGTCATGGGGTCACGACGGTCGGGACCGGCCTGGAGAAACGCATCCTGACGATTCTAACGATCCGTCTCGTGGCGGCCGACGCCGTGGGTGCCGGTGTCGACCCCTAACCTTGGGGGCATGAGGTTCGACTGCGCGACCGAACTCGACCGCGGCGTCGAGGCGGCCGTCTCGGCACTGCGCGACGGCGCGTTGGTGGTCCTGCCGACCGACACCGTCTACGGGGTCGCGGCCGACGCGTTCGACGCGTCGGCGGTCGCCCGCCTGCTGGAGGCGAAGGGCCGAGGGCGCGACATGCCGCCGCCGGTCCTCATCGCCGACCCGGTCACCCTCGACGCGCTGGTGGCCGAGCGCCCCGCCGCCTGGCTGGAGTCGATGCTCGCGCACCTGTGGCCCGGCCCGCTCACGGTCGTCTTCCGGGCGCAGCCGTCGCTGACCTGGGACCTGGGGGAGACCCACGGAACCGTCGCGGTGCGGGTCCCCGACGACGAGCGCACGCGCGCCGTGCTGCGCCAGTCCGGACCGAGTGCCGTCAGCAGCGCCAACCTGAGCGGGCAGCCGGCGGCCACCACGGCCGACGAGGCCGAGGCGATGCTCGGGGACTCCGTGCGGGTGTACCTCGACGGCGGCCCGTCGGCCGGCGCCACGCCGTCCACGATCCTCGATGTCACGGGGCCCGTGCCCCGCGTGCTGCGCCAGGGCGCGATCGACCTGGCCACGCTCCACGGCTTCAACAACACGATCGAGCCCGCCGGCGGTGGAGCCGGTGCGTGAGTACCTCGTCATCTTCGGCGTCGCGATCGGCGTGGCGTACCTGCTGTCGTCGATCGCGCGGCAGAGCGCCCAGCAGCTCGGCGCCGTCGCCCAGGTGCGCGACCGCGACGTGCACGCGATCCCCACGCCGTACTTCGGCGGACCGGCGATGCTCGGCGGGCTCATCGCGGCCTACCTGACCGCCACCCACCTGCCCTTCCTGTCCGGGGGCGACCCGTCGCTGTTCGCCGACGTCCGCGCCGTGCTGGTGGGAGCCTGCGTCATCTGCCTCGTGGGCGTCATCGACGACCTGTTCGAGCTCGACGCGCTCAGCAAGTTCGCCGGGCAGGTCCTGGCGGGCGTCATCACGGTCGCGATGGGCCTGCACTTCGTCTACCTGCCGCTGCCGAACACCTACCTCGGGCTCGACCAGGCCCAGGCGATGATCCTCACGGTCTTCCTGATCGTGGCCACGGCCAACGCCATGAACTTCGTCGACGGGCTCGACGGCCTGGCTGCCGGCATGGCGGCCATCGGGTCGATCGCCTTCTTCGTCTACGCCTTCGTCCTGGCGGTGGAGAACGGCGAGACCCGCGCGGTCGCGGCCGCCATCCTGACGATCGCCCTCGCCGGCGCGTGCCTGGGAATCCTGCCGCACAACTTCTTCCCGGCCCGGATGTTCATCGGCGACTCGGGCTCGATGCTGCTGGGCTTCGTCCTGGCCTGCTCCTCGATCAGCCTCACCGGCCAGTTCCCCGCCACGAGCCTGTCCGAGGGCATCGGAGGCGCCGACTCGAGCCTGCTGCCCGCGGCGATCCTCCCGCTCGTGCTGCCGTTCGCGGTGCTCACCGTGCCGTTCCTGGACATGGGCCTGGCCGTGCTGCGCCGTACGCGCGCGGGCCGCTCGCCGTTCAGTCCCGACAAGATGCACATCCACCACCGGCTGCTCGAGATCGGGCACTCCCACCGCCGTGCCGTGCTGCTGATGTACGCCGCCGCCGCCCTGGTCGCGTTCGGCGTCGTGGCGATCGGCCTGTTCAGCGGCTGGCAGCTCTTCGTGGCCATCGCGCTGCTCACGGCCCTGGTGACGGCAGCGATCTTCCTGCTGCCCCGACTCGAGTCGAAGGTGTGGTCGTGAGCCCGCGACGGTGGGCCCCGCGCGCCGGATTGGCCACCATCGCGGTGTGCGCGGTCGTGGCGGGCGTCGTGGTCGGCACCGAGGGAGTCGTCGGCGCCCTCATCGGCGGTGTCATCGTGCTGGCGTTCTTCGGCGCCACCCCGACCGTCCTGGGCCCGGTCGCGAAGGCCACCCCGGCGCTGTCGCTGATGTTCGCGCTGATCTTCTTCTTCACCAAGGTCGTGGCCCTGTTCGCGCTCTTCGTGGTCCTGCGTCGGTCCTCCGGCGACTCCGGCTCGATCGACGCCGAGTCGGTCTCGGTCACGGTGATCGCCACCACGATGGTGTGGCTCGGCGCGCGGGTCCTGGACGCCACGCGCGAGCGCACGCCGATCTACGACCTGCCCGAGCAGAAGCCCGCCGAACCGGGCGAAACGCCGCGGGACTGAGCGTTCTGGCCGCTCTCCCGCTGCGTCCGCACGGGGTCCCGGCGAAGAAGTGAAAAGTTTCACGACCTGCCTGCAGCGGCTGCAAACGGCCCTGATAGATTCGGGGTGCAATGAACGACGCACCCCCACCGCAGGATCCGTGGGTCGCCTTCGGTCGAGTGGCCGGGGGAGTGATCTTCTACGGTGGAGCAGGCTTCCTGCTCGACCGATGGTGGGACACGTCGTTCATGGTCGCCATCGGCGTGGTGGTGGGTGCCGCACTGGGCATCTACACCGTCGCGATGGCGCAACGCGAGAGCTGATCCGCGTGAACTGCCGACCGACGTCGGGGCCGACAGGGCTCGACGCCACAGAAGGGTGATCGATTGTCCGCCGTGACGACCACCGTGTTGAACGCCGCCTCCGACTCCGAGGGCAGCTTCCACGCTCCCGGACCGGGCAGCTTCGAGCTTCCGCCGGTCTTCTCGATCGGCGAGTTCGGCGTGACGAAGCCGATGCTCCTGCTGATCCTCTCGGTGCCGCTGATCGTCGGGTTCTTCTGGGCCGCGTCGAAGCGCTCGGCCGTCGTGCCGGGCAAGCTGCAGTTCGTCGGCGAGTACGTCTACGGGTTCGTACGCAACGGCGTCGCTCGCGACTCGATCGGCTCGCACGACTTCCTCAAGTTCGTGCCCCTGCTCTTCACCCTGTTCACGTTCGTCCTGGTGAACAACTACTTCGCCCTCATCCCGTTCCTGCAGTTCCCGTCGTTCTCCCGGTTCGGTTTCGTCGTCCCGATCGCCCTGCTGGTGTGGGTCGTCTACAACGGCGTCGGCATCGCCAAGTTCGGCGTCGGCGGCTACCTGCGCAACGTGTGCATCCCCAGCGGCATCACCGGTCCGATCCTGGTCCTGATCATCCCGCTGGAGTTCCTCTCCACGATCCTGGTCCGCCCGGCCACGCTGGCGCTTCGTCTCTTCGCCAACATGTTCGCCGGCCACCTGCTGCTGATCCTGTTCGCCACGGGCGCGGCCTACCTCATCCTCGACTCCGGCAACCCCTGGTACGCGCCGGTCGGCGTGCTGTCGTTCGCGATGGGCATCGCCGTGAGCTTCCTCGAGCTGCTGGTCCTGTTCCTGCAGGCCTACGTCTTCACCCTGCTGACCGCGATGTACATCGGCGGGGCGCTTGCCGAAGAGCACTGACTCGTCGGCCACAACTCCATAACCCTCAGTTTTCGCTAACCGACGGCGCTCGTGCGTCGTCAACGAAAGGAAAAACCCGTGGATCTCGAAACCCTCGGCTCCCTGAACATGATCGGCTACGGCCTGGCGGCCGTGGGCCCCGGCATCGGCATCGGTCTGATCTTCGCCGCGTACATCAACGGCGTGGCCCGCCAGCCCGAGGCCCAGAGCCGCCTCCAGTCGATCGCGATCCTCGGCTTCGCCCTGGCTGAGGCCCTGGCCATCATCGGCATCGCGCTCGCCTTCGTCCTCTGACAACGTCAGGAACTGACTGATGTACTCCACGATTCTCGCCACGGCTGCCGAAGGCGAGGAGCACAACCCGCTCATCCCGCTCCTCTCCGAGGTCGTGCTGTCGCTGGTCGTCTTCGCGATTCTGTACTTCCTCGTGAGGAAGTACGTCGTTCCCAACTTCGAGAAGGCCTATGCCGAGCGCACGGCCGCGATCGAGGGCGGGATCGAGGAGGCGCAGTCGGCGCAGAAGGAAGCCCAGGCCGCGCTCGAGCAGTACACGGCGCAGCTGGCCGACGCCCGGCACGAGGCCGCCGCCATCCGTGAGGAGGCGCGCGAGCAGGGTGCCCAGATCGTCGTAGAGATGCGCGAGCAGGCTCAGGCCGAGTCCGCGCGCATCGTCTCGGCGGCACAGGCGCAGATCGCTGCCGAGCGCCAGCAGGCGATCGCGCAGCTCAAGTCCGAGGTCGGCGGCATGGCCACCGAGCTCGCGGGCCGGATCGTCGGCGAGTCCCTCGCCGACACCGATGCGCAGCGTCGTTCCGTCCAGCGCTTCATCGACGAACTCGAGGGGTCGGCCAACTGATGCGTGGATCGTCTGCCAAGTCGCTCGACGACACCCTGACCGCGGTCACCGCGGTGCCGGGTGCGGCGGCGGCCCAGGTCGGCGCCGAGCTCTTCGGCATCGTCTCGGCGCTCGACACCGCCGTGGCCGCCCGACGCGTCCTGACCGACCCTTCGACCGAGGCCGAGGGCAAGCGTCAGCTCGCTGCCGGCATCTTCGAGGGCAAGGTCGCCGCGGACACGCTCACGGTGCTCCGCAGCGCCGTCAGCGGTCGCTGGGCCGCGGGGCGTGACCTGACCGACGGTCTCGAGATCGCCGGCGTCGCGGCCTACACCCGCGCCGCCGACGAGGCAGGCCAGGGCGACATCCTGGAGAACGAGCTGTTCGAGGCCGGACGGGTCATCCACGACTCCGACGACCTCCGACGGGTCGTCTCCGACCGGTCCGTCCCGGCCTCGGCCCGCACCACGTTGCTCCAGGACGTGTTCCGCGGGAAGGTCTCCGACTCGACCCTGGCGCTGCTCTCGCAGGCAGCGGTGGCTCGCACCGGCTCGTTCGAGCGTGTCCTGGAGGCGTTCAGCCGCCAGGTCGCCGCACGTGAGGACCGGCTCGTCGCCGTGGCTCGCGTCGCGTACGAGCTGGACGACACCGAGCGCGAGCGCCTCACCGACGCGCTCTCGCGGCGCTACGGGCGGGCGATCCAGCTCAACACCGTGGTCGACCCGTCCGTCATCGGCGGCATTTCCGTCTCCGTGGGCGACGAGGTCGTCGACGCCACCATG
Organism: Aeromicrobium choanae; assembly: GCF_900167475.1. NCBI lineage: Bacteria > Bacillati > Actinomycetota > Actinomycetes > Propionibacteriales > Nocardioidaceae > Aeromicrobium > Aeromicrobium choanae. The sequence goes on from NZ_LT796768.1 coordinate 2,648,245, forward strand.
TCCACCCGCCTCGAGGCCGCCCGCCGGCGCATCGCAGGCTGACCAGAACGCACCGTTCGCACAAGAAGGCAGGCACACAGCATGACTGAACTCTCGATTCGTCCGGAGGAGATCCGCGACGCGTTGCAGAAGTTCGTGTCGGACTACACCCCGACGCAGGGCGAGGCCGAAGAGGTCGGCATCGTCGCGTCGGCGGCCGACGGCATCGCGCAGGTCGAGGGTCTTCCCTCAGCGATGGCCAACGAACTGCTCGAGTTCGAGGACGGCACCCTCGGTCTGGCGCTGAACCTCGACGTCCGCCAGATCGGCGTGGTCATCCTCGGTGACTTCGCCGGCATCGAAGAGGGCCAGAAGGTCAAGCGCACGGGCGAGGTTCTCTCGGTCCCCGTGGGCGAGGGCTACCTCGGGCGCGTCGTCGACCCGCTCGGCAACCCGATCGACGGCCTCGGCGAGATCACCGGCATCGAGGAGCGTCGCGCCCTGGAGCTGCAGGCGCCGAACGTGATGCAGCGCAAGAGCGTGCACGAGCCCCTGATGACCGGTCTGAAGGCGATCGACTCGCTGACCCCGGTCGGCCGTGGCCAGCGCCAGCTGATCATCGGTGACCGCCAGACCGGCAAGACCGCCATCGCGATCGACACGATCATCAACCAGAAGGAATTCTGGGAGTCGGGCGATCCGAGCAAGCAGGTCCGCTGCATCTACGTCGGCATCGGCCAGAAGGGCTCGACCATCGCCAGCGTGCGCGGCGCCCTCGAGGCGGCCGGCGCGCTGGAGTACACGACGATCGTCGCGTCCCCCGCGTCGGACTCGGCGGGCTTCAAGTACCTCGCCCCGTACACCGGCTCGGCCATCGGCCAGCACTGGATGTACCAGAGCAAGCACGTCCTGATCATCTTCGACGACCTGTCGAAGCAGGCCGAGGCCTACCGCGCCGTGTCGCTGCTGCTGCGTCGCCCGCCGGGCCGCGAGGCCTACCCCGGCGACGTGTTCTACCTGCACTCGCGGCTGCTCGAGCGTTGCGCCAAGCTCAGTGACGACCTGGGCGCGGGCTCGATGACCGGCCTGCCGATCATCGAGACCAAGGCCAACGACGTGTCGGCGTACATCCCGACCAACGTCATCTCGATCACCGACGGCCAGATCTTCCTGCAGTCGGACCTGTTCAACGCCAACCAGCGTCCCGCGGTCGACGTCGGCATCTCGGTGTCGCGCGTCGGTGGCTCGGCGATGACCAAGGCGATGAAGGCCGTCACCGGCTCGCTCAAGGTCGAGCTCGCCCAGTACCGCGCCATGGAGGCGTTCGCGATGTTCGCGTCCGACCTCGATGCCGCGTCCAAGGCCCAGCTCGCCCGCGGCCAGCGCCTCATGGAGCTGTTCAAGCAGGCGCAGTACGACCCGTTCTCGATGGAGAAGCAGGTCGTCTCCCTCTGGGCCGCCACCACGGGCAAGCTTGACGCCGTGCCGGTCGCGGACGTCCACCGCTTCGAGACCGAGTTCCAGGACTTCGTCAAGCGCTCGCACCCCGGTGTGCTCGACGCGATCCGCGAGAGCGGCAAGTTCGAGGACTCCAGCGCCCAGGCTCTCGACGAGGCCTACGACTCGTTCCTCGACCAGTTCGAGACCGGTGACGGTGAGTCGATCAAGGCCGGGCACGAAGAGTTCGACGCCCTCGCCGACGAGGACGTCGAGCAGGAGCAGATCGTCCGACAGAAGCGAGGCTGACGATGGCAGTCTCACTCCGCGAGTACCGCGCGAAGATCAGGTCGACCCAGTCGACCAAGAAGATCACGCGTGCGATGGAGTTGATCGCCGCGTCGCGGATCATCAAGGCCCAGCAGGCCGCGGCCGCGGCCGCACCGTACGCGCGTGAACTCACGCGTGCGGTGTCGGCCCTGGCCACGTACTCCAACGTCAACCACGTGCTGACGACCGAGAACCCCGACGCCAAGCGCGCCGCGATTCTCGTCATCGCCAGCGACCGTGGTCTGGCGGGCGCGTACGCGTCCAGCGTGCTGAAGGAGACCGAGCAGCTCGCCGAGCGTCTGCGTGCCGAGGGCAAGGAGGTCACGTACTTCCTGGCCGGCCGCAAGGCGGAGTCGTACTTCAACTTCCGCCAGCGTCCGTTCGAGACCTCGTGGACCGGCTTCTCCGACAAGCCGACCTACGACGACGCCCGCACGATGGGCGATGCGCTGATCTCGCGCGGTGCCCAGCACGAGTCCGACGAGGACGAGGCGAGCGACGCGCCCGAGATCGACGAGCTCTTCGTGGTCTACACGCGGTTCAAGTCGATGCTGGTGCAGGAGCCGACGGCGATCCGCCTGTTCCCGCTCGAGATCGTCGAGGGTGAGGAGTCCCCGGAGGAGTCCGAGGTGCTCCCGCTCTACGAGTTCGAGCCCAGTGCGGCCGAGGTGCTCGAGGCGGTCCTGCCGAAGTACCTCTACAGCCGCATCTACTCCTGCCTGCTGCAGGCGGCGGCCTCCGAGCTCGCCGCCCGGCAGAAGGCCATGAAGTCCGCGACCGACAACGCGCAGGACCTGATCGAGAAGTACACCCGACTGGCGAACCAGGCTCGCCAGGCCGGCATCACCCAAGAAATCAGCGAGATCGTGGGTGGCGCGAACGCGCTCGCCGAGGCCTCCCAGTCCGATTGAGGAAGACACCATGACTGCAACCGTCGAAGAGACCACCACCGGCTCGGCCGCTGTGACCGGCCGCGTCGCTCGGGTCATCGGCCCGGTGCTCGACATCGAGTTCCCGGCCGACCAGATGCCCGAGATCTACAACGCCCTGCTGGTCGACACCGAGGTCGCCGGCACCAAGGAGACGCTGACCCTCGAGGTCGCACAGCACATCGGCGACGGCATGGTCCGCGCGATCAGCCTGCGACCCACCGACGGCGTCGTCCGCGGCACCCCGGTCACCAACACCGGCGAGCCCATCTCGGTGCCTGTCGGCGACCAGACGCTCGGCAAGGTCTTCAACACCACCGGTCAGGTCATGAACCTGGCCGAGGGCGAGACCTGGGACGTCCAGGAGCGTTGGGGCATCCACCGCAAGGCGCCCGCGTTCGACCAGCTCGAGCCGAAGACCGAGATGTTCCAGACCGGCATCAAGGTCATCGACCTGCTGACGCCGTACGTCCTCGGCGGCAAGATCGGCCTGTTCGGCGGTGCCGGGGTCGGCAAGACCGTGCTGATCCAGGAGATGATCGCCCGCGTCGCCAAGGACCACGACGGTGTGTCGGTGTTCGCCGGTGTCGGCGAGCGCACCCGTGAGGGCAACGACCTCATCGTCGAGATGGAGGAGTCGGGCGTCCTCGACAAGGTGGCGCTGGTCTTCGGCCAGATGGACGAGCCGCCGGGAGCGCGTCTGCGCGTCGCCCTGTCGGCCCTGACCATGGCCGAGTACTTCCGCGACGTCCAGAAGCAGGACGTGCTGCTGTTCATCGACAACATCTTCCGGTTCACCCAGGCCGGCTCGGAGGTCTCGACCCTGCTGGGTCGCGTCCCCTCGGCCGTGGGCTACCAGCCCACGCTGGCCGACGAGATGGGCGTGCTGCAGGAGCGGATCACCTCGACGCGTGGTCACTCGATCACCTCGATGCAGGCGATCTACGTCCCCGCCGACGACTACACCGACCCGGCTCCGGCCACGACGTTCGCCCACCTGGACGCCACGACCGAGCTGAGCCGCGAGATCGCGTCGCTGGGCATCTACCCGGCCGTGGACCCGCTGACCTCGACGTCGCGCATCCTGGACCCCCGCTACATCGCCGCCGATCACTACGCGACGGCGAACCGGGTCAAGGGCATCCTGCAGCGCAACCAGGAGCTCCAGGACATCATCGCGATCCTCGGTGTCGACGAGCTCAGCGAGGAGGACAAGACGATCGTGTCCCGCGCGCGTCGTATCCAGCGCTTCCTCTCGCAGAACACCTACGTGGCCAAGCAGTTCACCGGCATCGAGGGCTCGACCGTCCCGCTCGACGAGACGATCGACGCCTTCACGAAGATCTGTGACGGTGACTACGACCACGTGGCGGAGCAGGCGTTCTTCATGTGCGGCGGTCTGGACGACGTCGACAAGAAGTGGGCCGACATCCAGAAGAACCTCTGAGGTCGCTGACATGACACTGCAGATCGAGCTCGTCGCCGCCGACCGCGTCGTGTGGTCGGGTGAGGCCCGTGAGGTCATCGCCCGCACCGCCGAGGGCGACATCGGCGTGCTCACCGGCCATGCGCCGCTGCTCTCGCTGCTGGTGCCCGGCGTCGTCGAGATCTTCCCCGTCGAGGGCGACACCGTGCGTGCCGCCGTCGCCGAGGGGTTCATCTCGGTGGCCGCCGACCGCGTGTCGATCCTGTCCGAGGACACGTTCCTCGCCGACGAGGTCGACGAGTCGGCCACCACTGCCGAGCTGGAGAAGGCCCGGTCGTCCGAGGACGACCTGGCCGTCCGCCGTGCCGAGGCGAAGCTCCGCCTCATCGGCAAGGCGTCCTGATGGTGATCGCGAGGCAGTGATCGATGCCGCTCTGGTTGTGGCTGGTCGACTCCCTCGCGATCATCGTCGTGCTGGGCCTGCTGTTCCTCGGCGGGCTCGTCGCACGACGGCGGTGGATCGCCCGCAAGGGCGTGACCTTCGAACTGAGCGTGAATCGTGGCGCCGAGCACACAGCCTCCGGCTGGGTGCTCGGCGTCGCGGTCTATCGCGACGACGCGATCGACTGGTACCGCACCTTCTCGTTCTCGGCGCGCCCGCGTCACCGGTTCGTCCGTGGGGGAGTGCTCATCGAGGGCCGACGGCAGCCCGAGGGCGCCGAGGCCTACGCGCTCCATGACGGGCACATCGTGGTGCGCACCGAGAACGCCGAGGGGATCGAGCAGTTCGCGCTGAGCCCCAACTCGCTCACCGGACTGCTCTCGTGGCTCGAGTCGTCACCACCCGGTCACGGCGTGAACAACGTCCTGTGACCTGAATTGCAGCGGCGGACCTTTCCGTTTCGGTTGCCGTGAGCCCGTTCACCCTTCACACTGATCACATGAAGAAGCTCATTGCTGCAGTCCTCCTCGCCCTCGCTGTCGCCGCCGGTACGGTCGCGTCGCCCGCCCAGGCGGACGACACCTCCAGCATCAAGATCCGGGTTCAGGCGATCGACTGGATGTGAGCCTCTGAGGCCACACCTCTAGGGTGAACCCATGGTTCACCTCACGAAGATCTACACCCGAACAGGTGACGACGGCACCACCAACCTCGTCGACTTCAGCCGCACGTCGAAGAACGACGTGCGGCTGATCGTCTATGCCGAGGTCGACGAGGCGAACAGCCAGATCGGTGTCGCGCTGGCCACGGGTGGGCTCGATGCCGACGTCACGGCGGTGCTGACCCACATCCAGAACGACCTGTTCGACCTGGGCTCCGACGTCGGCAACCCGATCGTCGCCGAGCCCAAGTACGTCCCGCTGCGGGTCGAGCCCGACTACGTCGAGCGCCTCGAGCAGTGGTGCGACCGCTTCAACGAGGTCACCCCGAAGCTCGACTCGTTCATCCTCCCCGGTGGCACTCTCGCCGCCGCCCACCTGCACGTGGCCCGTACGGTCACGCGTCGCGCCGAGCGGGCCGCCTGGCGCGCGATCGAGGAGCACGGCGACACGGTCAACGTGCTCGTGGCGAAGTACCTCAACCGGCTGAGCGACCTGCTGTTCATCCTCGGCCGCTACGCGAACCGCGAGCGCGGCGACGTGCTCTGGGTCCCCGGCGGCGATCGCTCCGGCGCCTGAGCCACGACCGGGCGCGAGCGCGGGGTGGACCGTCGTTCGCGCGTCCGGGACCAGCGGTACCCTTGCCGCATGTCAGTGCAGCCTGATCGCCCGTGGGTGATGCGAACCTACGCCGGCCACAGCTCCGCAGCCGAGTCCAACGCGCTCTACCGTCGCAACCTGGCGAAGGGCCAGACCGGACTCTCGGTCGCCTTCGACCTGCCGACGCAGACCGGGTACGACCCCGACCACGTCCTGTCGCGTGGTGAGGTGGGCAAGGTCGGCGTGCCGATCCCGCACCTGGGTGCGATGCGTCGTCTCTTCGAGGACATCCCGCTCTCGGAGATGAACACGTCGATGACCATCAACGCCACGGCGATGTGGCTGCTGGCGATGTACCAGGTCGCCGCGGAGGAGCAGGGCGTCGACGCGTCGGCGCTGGCCGGCACGACGCAGAACGACATCATCAAGGAGTACCTGTCGCGGGGCACCTACGTGTTCCCGCCCGAGGCGTCGCTGCGCCTGACGACCGACATGATCGCGTACACGGTCGCGAACATCCCGAAGTGGAACCCGCTCAACATCTGCAGCTACCACCTGCAGGAGGCCGGGGCCACTCCCGTGCAGGAGCTGGCCTTCGCGATGAGCACGGCGATCGCCGTCCTGGATGCCGTCAAGGACTCCGGCCAGGTGCCCGACGACCAGTTCGAGCAGGTCGTGGGTCGTATCTCCTTCTTCGTGAACGCCGGCGTGCGCTTCGTCGAGGAGATGTGCAAGATGCGCGCGTTCGGCCAGCTGTGGGAGGAGATCACCCGCGACCGCTACGGCGTCACCGACCCGAAGATGCGTCGCTTCCGCTACGGCGTGCAGGTCAACTCCCTCGGCCTGACCGAGGCGCAGCCCGAGAACAACGTCCAGCGCATCGTGCTGGAGATGCTGGGCGTCACGCTCAGCAAGAACGCCCGCGCGCGGGCCGTGCAGCTGCCGGCGTGGAACGAGGCCCTGGGCCTGCCGCGGCCGTGGGACCAGCAGTGGTCGCTGCGCCTGCAGCAGGTGCTGGCCTACGAGTCCGACCTGCTCGAGTACGGCGACATCTTCGACGGCTCGCACGTCGTCGAGACCAAGGTCGCCGAGCTCGTCGAGGGTGCGAAGGCCGAGATGGACCGCGTCCAGGCGATGGGCGGCGCCGTCGCCGCCGTCGTCTCGGGCTACATGAAGCAGGAGCTGGTCACCTCGCACGCCGAGCGGCGCGCGCGGATCGAGTCCGGCGAGATGAAGGTCGTGGGCCTCAACAGCTTCATCGAGACCGAGCCGTCGCCGCTGACGGCCGACCTCGACGCCGCGATCATGGTGGCCGATCCGAAGGCCGAGGCCAACGCGATCACCGACGTCCAGCAGTGGCGCAGTCAGCGCGACCAGGCCGCCGTCGACGCGGCCCTGGAGGTCGTGCAGCAGCAGGCCAAGACCGACGAGAACCTCATGGCCGCCACGCTCGACGCCGTGCGCGCCGGCGCCACCGTGGGCGAGTGGTCCGCGGCGCTGCGCGAGGTCTTCGGCGAGTACCGGGCGCCCACGGGCGTGGCAGGAGTGAGTGGCGTGGCCGAGGCCGGATCCGAACTGACCGCCGTGCGCGAGAAGGTGCGCCAGACCGGCGAGGAGCTGGGCGGCCGCCTGCGCTTCCTCGTCGGCAAGCCGGGCCTCGACGGGCACTCCAACGGTGCCGAGCAGGTGGCCGTGCGAGCGCGCGACGCCGGCTTCGAGGTGATCTACCAGGGCATCCGACTGACGCCCGAGCAGATCGTCGCCGCCGCCGTCGCCGAGGACGTCCACGTCGTCGGCCTGTCGATCCTGTCCGGCTCGCACATGGAGCTCGTGCCCGACGTCCAGAAGGGCCTCGCCGACGCCGGCCTGACGAACGTGCCGATCATCGTCGGCGGGATCATCCCCGACTCGGACGGCCGCAAGCTCGAGGCCGCGGGCATCGCGGCGGTCTTCACGCCGAAGGACTTCGGCATGACCGACATCATGTCGCGCGTGGTCGACGAGATCCGCAAGGCCAACGACCTGCCGGTCTGATCACGAAGGAAGGCGCGCGAAGGCTCGCCTGTCCTTCGTGGCGACGGCGGGTCCGGACCAATAGGCTCGGCGTGATCGCGGCAGTCGAAGTGATCAGGCGGCCAGAGGCTTGGTCTTGGTCTTGGAGGGCTTCGAGGACTTCTTCTTGTCCTTGTCCTTCTTCTTGACCTTGACCAGCTTGCGCTTCTTGACGGTGTAGCCGTCGGGGAGGGTGCCTTCGGCCATCATGCGGATCGGGCAGCGCTTGCAGCGCGGCTTGCTCACGCAGCACTTCTTCTTCGGCGGCTTCGGCACACCCACCACGGTACAGCGCGAAGGTTAGGCTGACCTAGCCAGAGGAGGAAACATGGCGTCCGAGCAGTTCGTGAAGGCCCTGCAGGATCAGATCGGTCACGAGTTCAGCGCGCACCAGCAGTACGTCGGCATCGCGACGTACTACGACGCGCTCACCATGCCGCAGATGGCCGCGCTGTTCTATGCGCAGGCCCTCGAGGAGCGCGACCACGCGATGATGATGGTCCAGTACCTGCTCGACCAGGACCAGCGCGTCGTGATCCCGGCGCTGGCCGCTCCGCGGATGGACTTCGTCGACGTCGTCGAGCCGGTCGCGGCGGCCCTGGAGCAGGAGAAGCGCGTCACCGCGCAGATCAACGAGCTCACCCGCCTGGCGCGCGAGGACAACGACTTCGCCTCCGACCAGTTCATGCAGTGGTTCATCAAGGAGCAGGTCGAGGAGGTCGCGAAGATGAGCGACCTGCTGGCCGTCGTCACCCGTTCGAAGGACGACTACGAGCGCATCGAGGACTGGATCGCGCGCGAGGAGACCGGCGAGGGGTCCGACCCCACCGCGCCGCCGATCGCGGGCGCCTGACGTCGTGAGGGTCGTCCGGGCGCTGTTGACGGTCGTCGCGGTCGCGCTGCTGCTGCTGGCGGCGACGCCGTGGATCGACCGGATCGAGCCGTCGTGGCTCCCCGCGGTCCAGGCGCTGGGCCGGGCGTGGATCGTGCTCGCGGTCGTGGGCATCGTCCTCAGCCTGCTCGCGCGGGCGTGGCTCGCCCTGGGCGCGAACGCCGTGGTGATCGCCGTGGCGCTCGTGACGATCCTCAACGTCAGCAACCGGCCCGACTGCGACGCCGGCGAGGCCCGCCTGTCGGTCCTGTCGTTCAATGCGTTCTACGGCGAGGCCGACGTGGCCCAGCTGGCGGCCGCGGTGCAGCGGCACGACGTCGACGTGCTGGTCGTCGCCGAGGCCACCGAGCCGATGATCGCGGCCCTGTCGGCCACCGAGGCCGGCAGTCGCTTCACCCACCGCACCGGCCAGACCGTCGAGGGCCGCGACACCGACGGCACCGCGATCCTCTCCCGGTATCCCACCACCCGCGTGGAGGTGCCGGCGGGCGAGGCAGACACCTTCCAGCAGCCCGCCCTGTCGGTCGATGTCGCCGGGACGCCCGTCCTGGTGCGCGCGGTGCACCCGAAGCCGCCGGTCAACCAGTGGCTCGAGGACTGGCGCGCCGGACTCCTGGAGCTGGGGGAGTGGCAGCGCGCGAACCGCGGCCGGCCCCTCGTGATGGCGGGCGACTTCAACGCCTCCTCGGCCCATGCGGCCTTCCGCGACGCCAAGCGCGGCATGTACGACACCGCCGGCCTGTGGCCCACGGCCACGTGGCCGAAGAACCGCTCCTACCCGCCGTTCGCCGACATCGACCACGTGCTCGTGCGCGGGCTCAGCGTGCAGGGCAACGGCACCGAGGACATCAAGGGCAGCGACCACCGGGCCGTCTGGGCCGACCTGCGCGTCTGCACCCGCTGACCACGAGTCGTCCGTCGGGCGACGGATCTTGGTACCAAGGTGTCGCTGCGGCGACCCAAAGTCAGAGAGTTCCGTCCCCTACGGCGCCCCTTCAGGGCGGATTCTCACGACTTGGCCAGCCCTCAGTCTGCTGGGGTCGACTTGGCCGAGTCCCAACGAGATCTGCCCCGGGACGACCGGCCGCCGGCCATAGAGCTCGAGCCTGGCGACGACGGTCATCACGACCTGAGCGCCGTCCCAGACATCGATCCAATCCCCGTCCCGACACTCGCCGGACTCAACGACGCCGAATATGACGACGTCTGAGCCGCCGATCGTGAGCACGTCATCGATCGTGCAGACGAAGTCGTCGGCCCCGGTCATCCGCGCCGGCCCGCTCAGAACAGGCGCAGGCTCGGGTCGTCGAGGCCGCGCAGCTCGTCGTAGTCGACGACGACGCAGTCGATGCCGCGGTCCTTGGCCAGGGTGCGGGCCTGGGGCTTGATCTCCTGGGCGGCGAAGATGCCGCGCACGGGCCTCAGCTTGGGGTCGCGGTTCATCAGCTCGAGGTAGCGGGTCAGCTGCTCGACGCCGTCGATCTCGCCGCGGCGCTTGATCTCCACGGCCACGGAGGCGCCGGCGGCATCGCGGCAGAGCAGGTCGACGGGCCCGATGGCGGTCATGTACTCGCGGCGCACGAGCGTCATGCCCTCCTCGAGGGCGACGGTGTGCTCGGCCAGCAGCTCCTGGAGGTGCTTCTCGACACCGTCCTTCTGCAGGCCCGGGTCGACGCCCAGCTCGTGCTCGGAGTCGTGGATGACCTCCTCGAGCCGGATCCGCAGCGTGTCGTCGGTCTTCTTCGCGGTGACCGTCCACTCGGGGACGCCGTCCTCGGCGACACCCTCGCGCAGCGTGCACGGCGGGCTCATCCAGTTGAGCGGCTTGTAGGAGCCTCCGTCGGCGTGCACGAGCACGGACCCGTCGGACTTGACCATGATGACCCGCAGGGCCAGCGGCAGGTGGGCCGTCAGGCGTCCGGCGTAGTCGACCTGGCAGCGGGCGACGACGATCCTCACAGGCGCTCGAGCATCCCGAGCTTGAAGTTGATCGTGTCGCCCGACAGCTCGCCCTCGGTGGTCTCGCCGTCGTCACCGTCGAGGTAGACGATGCCGTCCTCCACGCGGTAGGTGCCGCGACGGAAGTCGACGTTGCCCTCGAAGTCCTCGGTGAACGTGCCGTCGGCCGCGAAGTGCACGGTCCAGTCGGCCTCGTCGGCCCGCCACGAGCCCACGAGATCGGCCCGCGGATCCTCCGACGGGACGGTGGCGCTGGGGGTCGCCGAGGTCGGGTCGGAGGGCGTCGCGGGCTCGTCATCGGCGCACCCGGCCAGGCCGGTGAGCAGGACGATCGCGAGTGCCGTCGCGGCGAGACGTGAGGACATGGGACTCCCATCGAGACATCGGTGCTGTCACGCTACCCTTTCACGAACGCTCGGCGGGAAGCAGCACCGGCGGGCCAAGCCTCCAAGGAGAATCTGATGGCAGAGATCGTCGATAGCATCACCGCCGACGACGAGAAGGGCCGCATCGCGCGCACCCTGCTCTTCCCGTACCTGAACCACGCCGCGACGATGTACGGCGACGGCTACGCGACGGCGGCCGACATCGACGCGGGCATGCGCTTCGGCTGCGGCTACCCGATCGGCCCGCTGGCCCTGACCGACGCACTGGGCGCCAAGACGGTCGTCGACGGTCTCTCCGAGCAGTTCGCCCTGACCGGCGACCCGCTGCACCGTCCGGCCCCCGCGCTGGTCGAGATCGCCGACTCCGGCGCCTCCTTCTCCGGCGAGGGAGCCGACGGCACCCCCGTGCCCGAGATCAAGCGCCCCGTCGCCTCGGTCGGTGTCGTGGGCACCGGCACGATGGCCTCGGGCATCGCCCAGGTCTTCGCGCAGGCGGGCTACGACGTCGTCTACGTCGGTCGTTCGCAGGAGAAGCTCGACGGCGTCGTCGCCTACGTCACGAAGAACCTCGACCGGGCGGTCGCGCGCGGCAAGCTCGACGAGGCCGGCAAGGAGGCCGTGCTCGGCCGTCTCACCGGGGCCACCGAGCGTGAGGCGCTCGCCGACGTCGACCTCGTCGTCGAGGCGATCGCCGAGGACCTCGACATCAAGCTCGAGCTGTTCCGCGACCTCGACCGGATCTGCAAGCCGGGCGCGATCCTGGCCACCACGACCTCGTCGCTGTCGATCCGGGCGTGTGCCGACGTCACGGGCCGTCCCGCCGATGTCATCGGCATGCACTTCTTCAACCCCGCCCCGGTCATGAAGCTGGTCGAGGTCGTCACCACCGAGGTCACCGACCCCGACGTCGACGAGACCGTGCGCGCCCTGTGCCTGGCCACTGGCAAGCACCCGGTCTCGTGCGGCGACCGCGCCGGCTTCATCGTCAACGCGCTGCTGTTCCCCTACCTGAACGACGCGATCCTGCTGCAGGAGTCCGGTGCGGCCTCCCTGGAGCAGATCGACGCCGCCATGAAGGAGACCAACCTGCCGATGGGCCCGTTCGAGCTGCTCGACGTGGTCGGCAACGACGTCTCCCTGGCCATCCAGCAGTCCCTCGTCGACACGTTCGGCCACGAGGGCTGGCAGCCTGCCGAGTCGCTGGAGAAGGTCGTCGCCGAGGGCAGGCTGGGTCGCAAGACCAAGGCCGGCTTCCACACGTACTGAGCCGCACCCGCACGCACCTCGCGCATGGCCCCGATCGGTACGATCGGGGCCATGTCGCGTCGCAAGGCAGCCGCCGCCCGGGCCGCCCGTCGCGAGCCCCCGGCACGCCGGGAGGAGCTGGTCCACCGTCGCGCCGGAGACTTCTGGCAGCGCTTCATCACGGGGGCCACGTCCTCCTCCGCGTACCGCTGCCCCGGGTGCGACCAGCTGATCCCGCCGTCGACCCCGCACTTCGTCGTGTGGCCGGACGTCCCGAGCCTGCTGGAGTCCGACGGGATCAACGAGCGCCGCCACTGGCACCAGCACTGCTGGCAGCGGCAGTCCTGAGCGGTCGCCGCGTCACGGGCTCGGGCAGGATGGTCGTGTGAAGATCACGGGATCGTCGGTGCTGCCGGCCCGACGCGAGGACATCGAGCTCACGACCGCCGACGGGCTGACGCTGGTGGGGGAGCTGGCGCTGCCCGCCGACCGCGATCCCGTCGCCACGATGATCTGCCTGCACCCGCTGCCCACCCACGGCGGGATGATGGACAGCCACGTCTTCCGCAAGGCGTCCTACCGCCTTCCCGCCCAGGCGGACATCGCGGTGCTGCGGTTCAACACGCGAGGCACCGAGAGCGTGCGAGGCCGCAGCGAGGGCGAGTTCGACCGGGCCGAGGGCGAGCGCTTCGACGTCGCCGCGGCGATCGAGTACGCCGAGTTCACCGAGCTGCCGAACGTGTGGATCGTCGGCTGGTCCTTCGGGACCGACCTGACCCTGATGTACGGGCTGGAGCCCGACGTGGCCGGCGCGATCCTGCTGTCGCCGCCCCTGCGGTTCAGCCGGCCCGAGCACCTCGAGGCGTGGGCCGCCGACGGGCGCCCCCTCACGGCACTGGTCCCGGAGTTCGACGACTACCTCCGGCCCGCGGAGGCCCGCGAGCGCTTCGGCGCCGTGCCACAGGCCGAGGTGATCGCCGTGGACGGCGCGAAGCACCTGTGGGTGGGCGACACCGAGCGTGTCCTCGACGAGATCGTGAGCCGCCTCAACCCGCAGGCCGAGGTGCCGCTGCCGCGGGAGTGGGACGGGCCGATGGAGCGGGCCGACTCGTCGGCCTACGCCGACCGCACCACGGCCGCGTTCAAGGACCAGCCGCGCTGACGCCGTCGCGCGGGCCCAGGGTGGCCCGCACGATCCGGTGCAGCACCCACTCGAGCGGCCCGCGGGGGAAGCGCAGGAACCACAGGCTCGCCACGGCGAGGGCGACGACGAGGGTCCACAGCGCCAGCGCCCCCGATCCGGACTCGAGCGCGGGGTCGACCTGGATCGCGGCCCAGTAGGCCACGATGTGGCCGGCGTAGAGCGTCAGCGCCATCCGGCCGACGGCCTCCAGGGGATACGTCAGCCCGCGGGCGTGCGGCGTGAGGGCGATCAGCAGCGCCAGCACGGCGACGCAGATCGCCAGCACGGAGGCGGCCTCCACGGGATTCTGCGAGCGGTGGTCGGACGTCAGCGTGGCCAGGACGAGGCTGTCGCGAGCGGCCGGGTCGGCCAGCGTGCGCTGGAGGAGGTCGAGCATGAGCTGGTGCAGGACGATGCCGACCCCGAGCCCCACGAAGCCCACCGCGAGAAGGGTGGAATGGCCGATCCGGAGGCGGCCCAGGCCGAGCCCGACGAGCAGGAACCCCGTCCACTGGATGGCGGGGTAGGGCATGCCCACGAACAGCTCGCCGATCGGGCTGGTCGTCAGCTCGGGCACGCGTTCGACGAGCCACGCGATGATCACGGGCCCGGCGACGCCGAGCACGGAGCCGACGCCGATCAGCACCGGCACGGGCGCGCGCAGGAACGGCAGCGCCGCCACGAAGAACACGGCGTACGAGGCCAGGATGACGGCCACGGGGGTGCCGAGGGCGCTCAGGAAGGCGCCGAGCGCGGCCAGCACGGCGGCGCGGACGAAGATGGCCAGCCGGTCGTCGGCGAGCCGCTCGCCGGCATGAGGCCGTGTCCCGCCGGTGGTGAGAGCCAGCGAGAACCCGGCGACGACGACGAACAGCACCGCGGCGCGGCCGTCGCCCACATGGCGCCACGACGCAGCGACACCCGGATCGAAGTCGATCCGGGTGTCGAGGTGGGCGACCACCATGCCCACGAGCGCGAGTCCGCGAGCGGCATCCAGCCCGCGGACTCGCGTCATGCGATCAGATGCCGCGGAAGCGGTTGATCTCCGTGAGGTACTTGGCGCGCTTCTCCTCGTCGGAGACGCCCAGGCCCTCCTCGGGGGCCAGCGTCAGCACGCCGACCTTGCCCTGGTGCAGGTTGTGGTGAACGTCGAGCGCGGCCTGGCCGGTGTCCTCGAGCTTGTACACCTTCGACACGGTCGGGTGGATGAGGCCCTTGTCGATGAGGCGGTTGGCCTCGAAGGCCTCGCGGTAGTTCGCGAAGTGCGAGCTCTTGATGTTCTTCAGGTTCATCCACAGGTACCGGTTGTCGTACTGGTGCATGTAGCCCGAGGTCGACGCGCAGGTGATGATCGTGCCGCCCTTGCGCGTGACGTAGACGCTGGCGCCGAAGGTCTCGCGGCCCGGGTGCTCGAACACGATGTCCGGGTCCTCGCCGCCGGTGAGCTCGCGGATCTTCTTGCCGAAGCGCTGCCACTCCTTCGGGTCCTGGTTGTGCTCGTCCTTCCAGAACTTGTAGCCCTCGGCCGAGCGGTCGATGATGTGCTCGGCGCCCAGCGAGCGCACGATCTCGGCCTTCTCGGGGCTGGAGACCACGCACACCGGGATGGCGCCGCCGTTGAGGGCCATCTGCGTGGCGTAGGAGCCCAGGCCGCCCGACGCGCCCCAGATCAGGACGACGTCGCCCTGCTTCATGTTGGCGCCGTTCTTGCTCACCAGCTGGCGGTACGCGGTGGAGTTGACCAGGCCGGGCGAGGCCGCCTCCTCCCACGACAGGTGCCCGGGCTTGGGCATGAGCTGGTTCGACTTCACGATCGCGAGCTCGGCCAGGCCGCCGAAGTTCGTCTCGAAGCCCCAGATGCGCTGCTGCGGGTCCATCATCGTGTCGTCGTGGCCGTCGGGGCTCTCGAGCTCGACCGACAGGCAGTGCGCGACGACCTCCTGTCCGGGCTTCCAGGCGTTGACGCCCGGGCCCGTGCGCAGCACGACGCCGGCGAGGTCGGAGCCGACCACGTGGTACGGCAGGTCGTGGCGCTTCGTGTACTCCGAGAGCCTGCCGTAGCGCTCGAGGAACCCGAACGTCGAGACGGGCTCGAAGATCGAGGTCCACACGGTGTTGTAGTTGATCGCGCTGGCCATGACGGCGACGAGGGCCTCGCCCGGAGCCAGCTCGGGCAGGGGGACGTCGTCGAGGTGCAGGCTCTTGCGCGGGTCCTTGTCCCGGGTGGCCACGCCCTCGAACATGTTCTGCTCGTCCTTGTGGACGGTGACTGCCCGGTAGGTGTCGGGGAGCTCGAGGTTCTGGTACGTCTCTGCGGTGCGGTCGCCGGACATGATGGCGTCGAGGATGTGCTGCACTGGGGATCCTTCGCGTCGGTATTGCAGGGGGTCTGCGGTGATGTTACTGGCGGGAAACTTGTCCCGCGAGCCGGGATGGAGTCGGGTCCGCGAGCCGATCAGTGCGCGGCGGCGGGCTCGACGAGTTCGACGAGGACGCCCCCGGCGTCCTTCGGGTGAACGAAGTTGACGCGGCTGTCGGACGTGCCCCGCTTGGGGGTGTCGTACAGGAGGCGCACGCCGCGGTCGCGCAGGGTGGTCGAGACCGCGTCGATGTCGGTGACACGGTACGCCAACTGCTGCACGCCCGGTCCGTTGCGGTCCAGGTACTTGGCGATCGTGGACTCCTCGCTCAGCGGAGCGAGCAGCTGGATGCACGACCCGGAGTCGCCGACGGCGAGCATCGCCTCGCGGACGCCCTGCTCCTCGTTGACCTCCTCGTGGATCGACTCGAGGCCGAAGACGCGCGAGTAGAACTCGATGGCGTCGTCGAGGTCGTGAACGGCGATGCCGACGTGATCGATGGCGGTGAGCAGGTGGCCCGGAACGAGCGATTCACTGGTCATGCCGGGCAGCCTAGTACGGCCTCCGCGGGCCCTGCGCGTGGACCGCATCCGGGGTGACAATGGGGTATGGACACCACCGCGATCACCGAGATGAGCGGGAACGAGCCGTGGGACTTCGTCGGCGACCACACCTTCGGGCGGCTGGCACTGAACGTCCTGGGCCAGCCCGAGATCTTTCCCGTCAACTACGCCCTGGCCGGGCGCCGCATCGCCTTCCGCACGGCCGAGGGCACGAAGCTCATGGGCGTCCTGCTGGACAGCCACGTGGCGTTCGAGGTCGACGAGGTCACGGCCGACGGCGCCACGAGCGTCGTCCTGAAGGGCACCGCCCGCAAGATCGAGACCGAGGCGCAGGCCGAGGAGCTCGACCTGGCCGACCTGCACTCGTGGCTGCCCACCCTGAAGTACAACCTCGTCGTCATCGACGTCAGCGAGATCAGTGGCCGTCGGTTCCGCTTCGGCCCCGAGCCCGATCTCACGCCCGTGATGTGAGGTGAGCCACGCCCGGCCGGGTCGTCCGTACCCATGGGTACAGTGACCCCAACGCACGCACCGAAGGAGCACGTTTCATGACCACTTCCGTCATCGTCGCAGGGGCACGGACCCCGATCGGCCGCCTCCAGGGCGGCCTCAAGACCCTGTCCGGCTCCGATCTCGGCGGCATCGCGATCAAGGGCGCCCTGGACCGGTCCGGCATCAACGGCGACCAGGTCGACTACGTGATCATGGGCCAGGTCCTCGGCGCCGGCGCCGGCCAGGTGCCGGCCCGTCAGGCCGCGTTCAAGGGCGGCATCCCGCTCGACGTGCCCGCGATCACCATCAACAAGGTGTGCCTCTCGGGCATCAACGCGATCGCGCTGGCCGACCAGCTGATCCGCGCCGGCGAGTACGACATCGTCGTCGCCGGTGGCCAGGAGTCGATGACCCAGGCGCCCCACCTGCTGACGGGCTCGCGCGAGGGCCACAAGTACGGCAAGGTCACGATGCTCGACCACATGGAGTACGACGGCCTGTGGGACGCGCTCACCGACCAGGCGATGGGCTCGCTCACCGAGCAGCGCAACGCCGCCACCGACACGCTGACGCGTGAGGCCCAGGACACCTTCGGCGCCCGATCGCACCAGCTCGCCGCGACCGCGCAGAAGAACGGCGTGTTCGACGACGAGATCGTCCCGGTCGAGATCCCGCAGCGCAAGGGCGACCCGGTCGTCGTCAGCGCCGACGAGGGCGTCCGTGGCGACACCACGGCCGAGTCGCTCGGCCGCCTGCGTCCCGCGTTCTCCAAGGAGGGCACGATCACCGCGGGCACCGCCAGCCAGATCTCCGACGGCGCCTGCGCCGTGGTCGTCATGAGCAAGGCCAAGGCCGAGGAGCTGGGCCTGACCTGGCTCGCCGAGATCGGCGCCCACGGCAACGTCTCGGGCCCTGACTCCACGCTGCAGGAGCAGCCGGCCAACGCCATCGCGAAGGCGGCGCAGAAGGAGGGCATCGACGTCGCGGACATCGACCTGTTCGAGCTGAACGAGGCCTTCGCCGCGGTCGGCGTCGTCTCGACCGAGAAGCTCGGCGTCAGCGAGGACAAGGTCAACGTCAACGGCGGTGCGATCGCGCTCGGCCACCCGATCGGCATGAGCGGTGCGCGCATCGTCCTGCACCTCGCGCTGGAGCTCCAGCGTCGCGGTGGCGGCACGGGCGCAGCGGCGCTGTGCGGCGGCGGCGGCCAGGGTGACGCCCTGATCATCCGGGTCCCGCAGGCCTGATCGGCCCTCAACCGAATCTGCGGAGTTGAACCCCAGGAACGTCGACGTCACCGACCTGGTCTCGCGGGCGCAAGCCGGCGAGGCCAGGTCGGTGGCGCGTCTGATCACCCTCGTCGAGACCGAGTCCGACCACCTGCGTGAGGTCAGCGCGGCGCTCGCCCCGCTGGTCGGCGGCGCCCACGTGGTCGGCCTGACCGGCTCGCCCGGCGTGGGCAAGTCGACCACCACGTCGGCGCTGGTCACCGAGCTGCGTGCTCGCGGCCGTCGCGTCGGGGTCCTCGCGGTCGATCCCACCTCGCCGTTCAGCGGGGGAGCGCTGCTCGGCGACCGCATCCGGATGCAGGACCACGCCACCGATCCCGACGTCTACATTCGCTCGATGGCCAGCCGGGGCCACCTCGGCGGGCTGTCATGGGCCACGCCCCACGCCATCCGGGTCCTCGACGCCGCCGGCTGTGACGTGATCCTGCTCGAGACCGTCGGCGTCGGGCAGTCCGAGGTCGAGGTCGCCGGGCTCGCCGACACCACCGTCGTGCTGCTGGCGCCCGGCATGGGCGACGGCATCCAGGCCGCCAAGGCCGGGATCCTCGAGATCGGCGACATCTTCTGCATCAACAAGGCCGACCGCGACGGCGCCTCGACCACGCGCCGCGAGCTGCGCACGATGCTGTCGATGTCCGACCGCCGCGACGGCTGGAAGCGCCCGATCGACCTCACCGTGGCCACCGAGGGCACGGGGGTCCCCGAGCTGGTCGATCACCTGCAGGAGCACGCCTCCCACCTGCGCGCCTCCGGGCAGCTGGCGCGCCGACGCACCGATCGCCTGCGCCGCGAGATCCAGGCCATCGCCCTCGACCAGGTGCGACGCCGCTTCGTCGTCGACGGGGGCGAGGAGCTCGACGCGCTGGCCGCCCGGGCCTTCGCCGGCGACATCGATCCGTTCTCGGCCGCCGACACCCTGCTCGCCGAATCCGACGCGTAGAAGTCTCCCGCGCGGCGTCCACGGTTTGGGGCCGCGATTCCGGTAGACATGTTCGCGTGGTGAAGAAGGCAGTGATCCTGTTCGTGGTGGGCTTCGGGCTCTACTACCTGTTCAGCACGCCTGAGGACGCCGCGACGGCCGTTCGGGGGGCCTTCGACGCAGCCATCAGCGCATTCGGACAGGTCGGGGTGTTCATGTCCGAGCTCCTGTGAGGACCTCGTCATGACCGAGCGACCAGCGATCGAGACGGCGCCCCCGCCTGTCACGGCGCGGTTCTGGCGACGCCTGCGCGAGCCGTTCCCCGATCCCGAGAACCATGTCGCGCTGAACACGCGCCTCAATCCCCGCAGCGGCGAGCGGGTCCTGCAGATCGTCCCCAAGCACGTGGCCGTCTACTGGACCCTGCCCGCCGCGGCGCTGGCCTCCATGGGCTGCCTCGTGGTCCTGCTGTTCCACTGGAACTCCGGTCCGGCCCAGGCGCTGTGGCTCCTGTCGCTCGTCGTCACCGTAGCGGCGGCCGTGCGCGCGTTCGTGGAGTGGCGCGACGTCTTCGTGGTCACGAACTGGCGGGTCGTGCGGCTCAGCGGTGTGCTGACCGCGCGGGTGGCGACGATGCCGATCAACCGCATCCTCGACATGACCATGACGCGCTCGGTGTGGGGCCGTGCGCTCGGCTACGGCCACTTCGTCTTCGAGTCGGCCGCGCAGGAGCAGGGTCTGCGCGAGATCAAGTTCGTTCCGGACATCCTGGCGGTCGACCGAGAGATCAACAATGCCGTGAACCGGGAGAACCGCCGGCGTGAGCGGATGATGGCCGCGACGCGCGACCGGACGCTGGACGGTGGGCCCGACGAGGGCGAACGCACCGAGCCGATCCGCGGTCTGTGACCGGCCTTCCTAGACTGTGGCCATGAGCTTCTCGCAGCCCGGTGCGTTCGACCTGTCCTCGCTGGCCACGCCGCGTCCCACGCCCCCGTCCGGTGGGGGCGCTCCCGCTCCTGAGGGAGCGGTCTACGTCATCGACGTCACCGAGGCCGACTTCCAGCAGGTGGTCGATTCCTCGATGCAGCACCTCGTGGTGCTGAGCGTCTGGTCGACCCGCTCGCCGCAGAGCGTCGAGTTCAACGAGGTCCTCGCGCGGGCCACGTCCGCCTACGGTGGCGCGCTGCAGCTGGCGAAGGTCGACGCCGACACCAACCCCGGCATCGCCCAGGCGCTGCAGGTGCAGGCCGTGCCGTTCGTGGTGGGCCTCGTGCAGGGCCGGCCCGTGCCCCTCTTCCAGGGCACCGTGGACGACGCCGAGGTCAAGCGGTTCTTCGACGAGCTCGTGCGGCTCGCGCAGCAGAACGGCCTCAACGGCCGTGCCCAGCCGTCCGGGGGCGCGCCCGTCGACGCCCCGGAGGAGCCGGAGGAGGATCCGCGCTTCGCCGCCGCCGACGAGGCCTACTCGCGCGGCGACTTCGACGCAGCGATCGCCGAGTACGAGGCGCTGCTGGCGCAGGCCCCCGGCGACACCGAGGTGGCCGAGCGGCTCGCGGCCACGAGGCTCTACGCCCGCGTGGCCGGTGCCGACCTGCAGCAGGCGCGTCAGGCCGCCGCCGACGCTCCGAACGACGTCGATGCCCAGCTGCTCGTGGCCGACCTCGACGTCACCGGCGGACACGTCGAGGACGCGTTCCTGCGGCTCATCGAGCTCATCAAGCGCACCGGGGAGGACGACCGCGACCGCGTCCGCGAGCACCTGCTCGAGTTGTTCACCGTGGTCGGCCTGAGCGATCAGCGGGTGGCGCTGGCCCGGCGCTCCCTGGCCGCCGCCCTGTTCTGAGCGGCTGGCGCGTCCTGAGCGGTCAGCGCGCCTGGTCGCGCACCGGGTCGGGCTGGCGCGGCGCCTCGCGGTAGGCCGGCAGCGGCGCGTCGGCGAGCGACTCGAGCAGCTCCGTGGTGGCCAGCGTGGCGCGCTCGCGCACCGCGTCGAGGTCGCACCAGTGCACGGCCGCGATCTCGGTGCGCTGCAGGACCATCTGCTCGACCAGCTCGGCGTCGACGACGCCGAGGTCGAAGACGAACAGGCACGCGTCGTCCCAGCGGCTCCACGCCGGCAGCCAGTTCATCGTCACGAGACCTTCGACCTCGACCGTGACCCCGAGCTCCTCCTCCAGCTCGCGCACCAGGCCGGTGGCGGGGCTCTCGCCGACCTCGACCACGCCTCCGGGCAGGTCCCACTCGCGCTTGTACGTCAGCTCGCACAGCAGGACGCGGCCGTCGCGGTCGCGCAGGATGCCCTGCCCGATGACGCGCTTGCGCGGGAGACCGGCGTTGAGGATGGCGACGAAGCCGTCGCGGCTGAAGGCGGGCGGGTCGTCGACGATCCGCCCCAGCAGCACGAGGTCCGGCTCGCCCCCGGGCGACCGCGCGATGCCCTCGCGTCGCAGCCCCGCGATGGACGCGGCCCGCTGGCCCAGCGCGTCGTCGGCGGGGACCCGCGCCTCGATCCGCGTCCATCCGAGGTGGTCGAACGCGTGCCCCACGGCCAGCCGCAGGGCTCGGCTGGCCACCATGGCCCCCGGCGCGGAGGAGAGGTTCCAGCGCATCGTCCCGAGCCGTCGGCCCGCCTTGCCCTGAGCGCTCTGCAGCGCCACCGTGCCGATGCGCTCTCCCTCGTGCAGCACCGCGAAGCCGTGCAGGTCGTCGGCGCCGGAGGTGGGCTCGAGCACGAGGTCGTCGTCGCGCAGGGTGGGGGAGGAGTCGGCAGGCTCGGTCACTCGGCCGAGGCTACCGGCCCTCGTGATGGAATCGAGCCCATGACCGATCCGCGGATCCGCCCCGCCACCCCCGACGACGTGGGCGCCATGGTGCGCCTCGTCCACGACCTCGCGGCGTACGAGCGCGCGCCCGAGCAGTGCGTGCTGACCGAGACGATGCTCCACGAGCGCCTCTTCGGCGAGCGGCCCGCCCTGTTCGCCCACGTCGCCGAGGTGGACGGCGCGGTCGTCGGCCTGGCGGTGTGGTTCCTCAACTTCTCCACGTGGGACGGCGTGCACGGGATCTACCTCGAGGACCTCTTCGTCGACCCGGCGCACCGCGGCACCGGACTCGGCCACGCGCTGCTGACGCGCCTGGCGCAGGTGTGCGTGGAACGGGGCTACAGCCGCATGCAGTGGCAGGTGCTCGACTGGAACACCCCGTCGATCGAGTTCTACGAGTCCCTGGGCGCCGTGGACCTGGCCGACTGGCGGACCTATCGCCTCGCGGGGGAGCCGCTCCGGGCCCTCGGCTCGCCGTCCTGACGCTGTCCTATGCTCGCCCCAACCCACACAGGAGGCTCCACCATGGCCGAATTCGTCCGACTCGAGGTGACCGACGGCGTCGGCACGATCCGCCTCGACCGGCCCAAGATGAACGCGCTCGACGCGCAGGTCCAGACCGAGCTGCTGGAGGCGGCACGCGAGGCCGATCGCCGCGACGACGTCGCCGCCGTCGTGGTCTGGGGCGGCGAGCGGGTCTTCGCTGCCGGCGCCGACGTCAAGGAGATGGCCGACATGGGCTACCCCGAGATGTTCCGCCACGGGCACCTGCTGCAGGAGTTCACGCGCGCCGTCGCCGGGATCGGCAAGCCGACCGTCTCGGCGATCACGGGCTTCGCCCTCGGCGGCGGACTCGAGCTGGCGCTGGCCACCGACCTGCGCTTCTGCGCCGACGACGCGAAGCTCGGCCAGCCCGAGATCCTGCTCGGCATCATCCCCGGAGCGGGCGGCACCCAGCGCCTCGCCCGGCTGATCGGTCCCTCGAAGGCCAAGGACATCATCTACACCGGCCGGTTCGTCGGCGCCGACGAGGCGCTCGCCCTCGGCCTGGTGGACGAGGTGCTGCCGGCGGCCGAGGTCCACGACCGCGCCGTGGCGTGGGCGTCGCAGTTCGTCGGCGGGCCGTCGATCGCGCTGCGCACGGCCAAGGACGTCGTCGACCGCGGTCTCGAGGTCGACCTGCAGACGGGCCTGGAGATCGAGCGGGCCGGCTTCAGCGCGCTGTTCGCCACGCAGGACCAGGCCGACGGGATGCGCTCCTTCGTCGAGAACGGGCCCGGCAAGGCCACCTTCACCGGGAGGTGACCCATCCCACTCCGCGTGGGATGTCGGCCTTCGTTACCTTTCGGTAACATCAAAGTCAGGAAGGGTCGCCTCACTCGCGAATTGCTTCGCGTGGCAAGGTGGACCCGATAACTCGCGGGTGGTCAAACCGTCTCCCGCGCCCCGAATTCACAGGAGGGTCCTCGTGACCAAGATCGTTGTCGCTGTGAAGTACGTGCCGGACGCCACGGCGGACCGCACGTTCGACGCTGATAACACTGTCGATCGTGAGAACGTCGACGGGCTTCTGTCCGAGCTCGACGAGTACGCGGTCGAGCAGGCCCTGCAGGTGGTCGAGGCCGGTGACGGTGAGGTCACCGTCCTGACCGTCGGCCCGGCCGATGCCTCGGACGCGGTCCGCAAGGCCCTGCAGATGGGCGCCGACGCCGGCGTCCACGTCGAGGACGACGCCATCGCCGGATCCGACGCGTTCGCGACGTCGCTGGTCCTGGCGAAGGCCATCGAGAAGCTCGACTACGACATGGTGTTCTTCGGCATGGGCTCCACCGACGCCGGCATGGGCGTCGTTCCCACGCTGGTCGCCGAGCGCCTCGGCCTGCCCGCCATCACCTTCGC
Source organism: Aeromicrobium choanae (assembly GCF_900167475.1). NCBI lineage: Bacteria > Bacillati > Actinomycetota > Actinomycetes > Propionibacteriales > Nocardioidaceae > Aeromicrobium > Aeromicrobium choanae. Next base: position 2,672,111 of record NZ_LT796768.1, read on the forward strand.
GTCGGAGATCTCGGTCGACGGCGACACGGTCAAGATCCGTCGTGACGGCGATGCCGCCACGCACCAGATCGAGGCCACCGGCAAGCTCGTCGTGTCGGTCACCGACCAGACGGGCGAGGCCCGCTACCCGTCCTTCAAGGGCATCATGGCCGCGAAGAAGAAGCCGGTCGAGGAGTGGAGCCTGGCTGATCTGGGCATCGACGCGGCCGAGGTCGGCCTCGACAACGCCTGGACCAAGGTCGAGTCCACGACCCCCCGCCCGCCGCGCACCGCCGGCGAGATCGTCACCGACGAGGGAGACGGCGGCACCAAGCTCGTCGAGTTCCTCGCGTCCAAGAAGTTCGTGTGAGTAGGAGCCTGAATCAATGAGTGAAGTTCTCGTTCTGATCGAAGCCCCCCAGGGCAAGGTCACGAAGCCCTCGCTGGAGCTCCTGACGATCGCCCGTCGCATCGGCGAGCCGTCGGCCGTCGTGTTCGGCGACGCCGACACCAGCGTCCTGACCGAGTACGGCGCGGAGAAGATCTACACCTACGCCGACAGCGCCTTCGAGGAGTACCTCGTGGCGCCCAAGGCCGAGGCCCTGGCCGCGCTGGTCGCCGACAAGGCGCCCGCCGCCGTGCTGGTGCCGTCGAGCTCGGAGGGCAAGGAGATCGCGGCCCGCGTCGCGCTGAAGTCCGACTCCGGCCTGATCACCGACGCCGTCGACGTGACCGTCGACGGTGGCGCGATCACCACCACCCAGATGGCGTTCGCCGGCAACTTCACCGTCGCTGCGCAGGTCACCCAGGGTGCGCCGGTCATCGCCGTGAAGCCGAACTCGGCCGCTCCGGAGGCCGTGGCCGGCGCCGGTGCCGTCGAGGCCGTCTCGTTCGACGTCCCCGACTCGGCCAAGAAGGTCAAGATCGTGGCGTCCGAGCCGCGCGTCTCCACCGGCCGTCCCGAGCTGACCGAGGCCGCCATCGTGGTCTCCGGCGGCCGTGGCACCGGTGGCGACTTCACCGAGGTCGAGGCCCTGGCCGACGCCCTCGGTGCGGCCGTGGGCGCCTCGCGCGCCGCGGTGGACTCGGGCTGGAAGCCGCACACGTTCCAGGTCGGCCAGACCGGCAAGACCGTGTCGCCCCAGCTGTACGTCGCCAACGGCATCTCCGGTGCGATCCAGCACCGCGCCGGCATGCAGACGTCCAAGACGATCGTCGCGGTCAACAAGGACGAGGAGGCGCCGATCTTCGAGCTCGTCGACTTCGGCGTCGTCGGTGACATCAAGTCGGTCCTGCCCCAGGCGACCGAGGAGATCAACAAGCGCAAGGGCTGATCCGGCCCCCGCTCGGCGGCCCCGCTCCCACCCGGGAGCGGGGCCGCCGTCGTTCGTCTCGCGGCCCTTCCCGACGCTCGCGTCCCGCCGCTGGGTTTGGTTGCAGTTCGGTGAAGTCGGCCCTGCGGAGTGGGCTGGGACACCCTGCAGGTGATACCTATGAATCACGCGCGTACATTGCACGTTTTCACCGACGTACGCCCTTCACAGGAGGAAATACATGCGAACTCGGCGTTCAGCCCTCGCAGGTGTCGCCCTCGCCGCAGTTGCCAGCCTCACCCTGGCGGCCTGCTCGAGTGGTGGCGACGACGACAACGGCGGTTCGGATTCGACCGATGCGGTCATCACCGCGTACAGCACCGAGCCCCAGAACCCGCTGGTCACGACCAACACGAACGAGGTCGGTGGCGGCAACATCATCGACCTGATCTACGCGGGCCTGGTCTCGTACAAGGCTGACGGCTCCCAGGAGCTCGAGGTCGCCGAGTCGATCGAGTCCGAGGACAACAAGGTCTGGACGATCAAGCTCAAGGACTGGCAGTTCACCGACGGCACCCCGGTCACGGCCGAGTCGTTCGTCAAGGCGTGGAACTACGGTGCCGCGGCCGAGAACGCCCAGCTCTCCTCCTACTTCTACTACCCGATCGAGGGCACCGACGACGAGGGCATCATCCTCGACAAGGGCTCCGAGATGTCGGGTCTGAAGGTCGTCGACGAGAAGACCTTCGAGGTCACGCTCAAGAACCCCGAGGCGCTCTTCCCGCTGCGTCTGGGCTACTCGGCCTACTTCCCGCTGCCCGAGGCCGCGTTCGCCGACATCGCGGCGTTCGGCAAGGCCCCGATCGGCAACGGCCCCTACAAGCTCGACTCGTGGGAGAACAACGTCGAGGCCGTCATGTCCCCGAACGAGGACTACGACGGAAACCGCCCCGCCAAGAACGGCGGCGTGACGTTCAAGTTCTACACGAACCCGGACTCGGCCTACTCCGACGTCCAGGCGGGCAACCTCGACGTGCTCGACCAGGCTCCGCCGAGCGCCCTCACGACGTTCAAGACCGACGACTCGGTCCAGGCGTTCGAGGCGGCCGGCACGGTCAACAGCACGATCACGATCCCCGAGTCGCTGGATCACTTCTCCGGTGAAGAGGGCAACCTGCGTCGCCAGGCCCTGAGCCGTGCGATCAACCGCAAGGAGATCACGGACAAGATCTTCGACGGCACCCGTTCGCCGGCGAAGGAGTTCAGCTCCGAGCTGATGCCCGAGTACACCGAGGACATCCCCGGTGCCGAGGTCCTGGAGTTTGACGCCGACGAGGCCAAGAAGCTCTGGTCCGAGGCCGACGCCATCGCCCCGTGGTCGGGCAAGTTCGTCATCGCGTACAACGGTGACGGACCCGGCAACAAGGAGTGGGTCGAGGCGCTGACCAACCAGCTCAAGAACAACCTCGGCATCGACGCCCAGCCCAAGGCCTACGCCACGTTCGCCGAGCTGCGCACGAAGGTCACCGATCGCACGATCGGCACCGCGTTCCGTACCGGTTGGCAGCCCGACTACCCGTCGGTCTACAACTACCTCGGTCCGATCTTCGGCACGGGCGCCGGCTCGAACGACGGTGACTACACCAACAAGGAGTTCGACAAGCTCCTGTCCGACGCGCTGAGCGCCGAGGGCGACGAGCAGGCCAAGCTGCTGGCTGATGCCCAGGCCATCCTCATGGAGGAGCTCCCGGCTCTCCCGCTCTGGAACACCAACGTCGCGGCTGTCGCGGCCACGGGTGTCGAGAACGTGGAGTTCAACTGGCAGAACAAGCCGGAATACCAGAACATCACCAAGTGATGCTTCGCTGATGTGGGGCGGCACCAACCCGGTGCCGCCCCACACTCATGACCGAAGGCGACCCGACACCGCGCTCGACCCGCGGCCCGAAGGTACGCTTAATCGATGCACGGGACGACCCTCGTGCTGCGGAGGTTCCTAACTATGTGGTGGTACATCGGCCGGCGGATCCTGCAGGCCATCCCAGTCCTCTTGGGCTCCACGCTGCTCATCTACGCCATGGTCTTCGCCATGCCCGGCGACCCGATCGTCGCGCTGTTCGGCGAGAAGCCCGTCTCCGACGCGGTCCGCATGGAGATCGAGCAGCAGTACAACCTCGACAAGCCGTTCCTGGTGCAGTGGCTGCTCTTCCTGGGCAACGCGGCGCAGGGTGACCTGGGCGTCTCGTTCTCGGGCCGCCCCGTCAGCGAGCTGCTCGCGGAGACCATCCCGGTCACGTTCAAGCTCGCGTTCATGGCGCTGATCATCGAGGGCGTCCTGGGCATCGCTGCCGGCTTCTTCGCCGGCCTCAAGCGCGGCAAGCTCTTCGACTCGACGATGCTGGTGACCTCGCTGCTGGTCATCGCGGTCCCGATCTTCGTCTTCGGCTTCACGATGCAGCTGATCTTCGGCGTCAAGCTGGGGTGGGCACCGGTCACGGTCGGCGGCGACGCCAGCTGGGACCGCCTCATCATCCCGGCCTTCGTCCTGGGCCTGGTGTCGTTCGCCTACGTCCTGCGCCTCACCCGAACCTCCGTGGTGGAGAACCTCACCGCCGACCACGTGCGCACCGCGCGGGCGAAGGGCCTCACCGACGGGCAGGTCAACCGGCGCCACGTGCTGCGCAACTCGCTGATCCCCGTCGTGACCTACCTCGGTGCCGACCTGGGCACCCTGATGGCCGGGGCCATCGTGACCGAGGGCATCTTCAACATCCCCGGTCTGGGCAACCTGGCCTTCCGCGCCATCCAGCAGAAGGAGGGCCCCACGATCGTCTCGGTCGTCACGGTGATGGTCCTCATCTACATCGTCATGAGCCTGATCGTCGATCTCCTCTATGCCTGGCTCGACCCGAGGATCCGCTATGCCTGAGTTCCCCATCGACCTCCCCCCGAAGAGCCTGCCCGGCCAGGAGCGCTTCGTCGCCCCCGTCGAGGTGACGCCCCTCGCGGACACCGGCTCGTTCGACGACTCCCGCAGCCCCGAGAGCCAGTGGAAGCAGGCGTGGAAGCGCCTCCGGAAGAACTGGATCTTCTGGGTCTCGGTCGTCATCTTGTTCTTCGTCGTGATCGTGGTCCTGTTCCCGCAGCTGTTCACCGACATCGACCCCACGCGCGCCGACCTGAGCCGTAGCCTCGAGGGCCCCAGCGAGGGCCACATCGCCGGCTTCGACAAGCAGGGCTACGACGTGTTCGCCCGCACCATCTACGGCGCCCGCGCCTCGGTGCTGGTGGGCTTCCTGTGCACGCTCGTCGTCACGATCCCGGGCGTGATCTTCGGGGCGATGGCCGGCTTCTACGGTGGCCTGTCCGACACGTTCATCTCGCGCGTGGCCGACATCTTCTTCGCGATCCCGCTGCTGCTGGGCGCCCTGGTCGGCCTGTCGATCATCAACAACCTGTGGCCCGACCGCGGCTACTGGGGCTTCATCCTCACCGTGGTGTTCGCCCTGGCGGCGTTCGGCTGGCCCCAGGTGCTGCGCATCTCGCGCGGTGCCGTCCTGGAGGTCAAGAGCCTCGAGTTCGTCGATGCGGCGCGCGCCATCGGCAAGACCCGTCGCGCCAACCTGTGGGGCCACGTGGTGCCGAACTCGCTCGCTCCGGTGATCGTGCTGGCGACCGTGTCGCTGGGCGTCTACATCGTGGCCGAGGCCACGCTGTCGTTCCTGGGCCTGGGCCTGCCGACCAGCATCGTCTCGTGGGGCAACGACATCTCGGCCGCGCAGAACCAGGTGCGCTCCGGCGAGCGGCTCGGCGTGATGTTCTGGCCCGCCTCGGCGCTGGCCCTGACGTCGCTGGGATTCATCCTGCTGGGCGACGCCGTGAGCGACGCCCTCGATCCGAAGTCGAGGAACCGCGAATGAACCGCACGCCGCTGCTCGAGGTCACCGACCTGAACGTCGCGTTCCGTCAGAACAAGGAGGACATCCCCGCCGTCCGCGGTGCGAACCTCACCGTCTACCCGGGCCAGACCGTCGCGATCGTCGGTGAGTCCGGATCCGGCAAGTCCACCACCGCGCACGCCATCATCGGCCTGCTGCCGGGCACGGGCCGCGTCACGAGCGGATCGATCCTGTTCGAGGGCAAGGACATCGCGCAGTCCAACAAGAAGGACATCCTGGCGGTCCGCGGCTCGCGCATCGGCCTGGTGCCCCAGGACCCGATGAGCAACCTGAACCCGCTCGTCAAGGTCGGCAAGCAGATCGCCGAGGTCCTGGTGGCCAACGACGTGGTCAAGGGCAAGGACGTCGACCGGCGGGTCGTCGAGCTGCTCGAGGAGGCCGGCCTGCCCGACGCCGAGCAGCGCGCGCGCCAGTACCCGCACGAGTTCAGTGGCGGCATGCGCCAGCGCGCGCTCATCGCGATGGGCCTGGCCGCCCGGCCGAAGCTGCTCATCGCCGACGAGCCCACCAGCGCGCTCGACGTGACGGTGCAGAAGCAGATCCTGGACCACCTCGACCAGCTGACCGCTGATCTGGGCACCGCGGTGCTGCTGATCACGCACGACCTGGGCCTGGCCGCCGAGCGCGCCGACCACCTGGTCGTCATGTACAAGGGCCAGATCGTCGAGTCGGGTCCCGCCCTGGAGATCCTGCAGGACCCGCAGCACCCGTACTCCAAGCGCCTGATCTCCAGCGCCCCGTCGCTGGCCTCGCAGCGGCTGCTGTCGCAGCAGCGCGCCGAGGTCCGCGAGCAGGCCCAGGAGGTCGCCGAGGAGCTGGCCGAGGAGGTCGCCCACCTCGAGTCCGAGTTCGGCGAGGGCTCCGACATCGTGCTCGAGGCCAAGAGCCTGCGGAAGGTGTTCACCATCCCCGGCTCGGCCCCGTGGCGCAAGAACGACTTCATCGCCGTCGACGACGTGTCGTTCCGGCTGCCGCGCGGCACCACCACGGCCATCGTGGGGGAGTCCGGCTCGGGCAAGTCCACGGTCGCGCGCATGGTGCTCGACCTGCTCGAGCCCACGAGCGGCACCGTCGAGTTCGACGGGGTCGACATCTCGACCCTGCGCACCAAGAAGCAGCAGCTGGCCTTCCGCCGGCAGATGCAGCCGGTGTTCCAGAACCCGTACGCGTCCCTCGACCCGCAGTACACGATCTTCCGGGCGATCGAGGAGCCGCTGGCCACGCACGGCATCGGCTCCAAGGCCGAGCGGGAGGCGCGGGTCCGCGACCTGCTCGAGAAGGTCTCGCTGCCGTGGACCGTCTCGCAGCGGTTCCCCAACGAGCTCTCCGGCGGCCAGCGCCAGCGCGTCGCGATCGCGCGTGCCCTGGCGCTGCAGCCCGAGGTCGTGATCCTCGACGAGGCCGTCAGCGCGCTCGACGTGCTGGTCCAGGCGCAGATCCTGTCGCTGCTGGCCGACCTGCAGGCCGAGATGGGCCTGTCGTACCTGTTCATCACCCACGACCTGGCGGTCGTGCGCCAGATCGCCGACGACGTGCTGGTGATGGAGCGGGGCAAGCTGGTCGAGCACGCCTCGGTCGACGAGGTCTACAGCAACCCCAAGCAGGCGTACACGCGCCGACTGCTCGACGCGATCCCCGGTGGGTCCATCGAGCTCTCGCGCTGATCGTTCGGACACCTCACCGCGGGTGGTGGGCCTGAGGGCCTACCACCCGCGGTTTCGTCTCCGATCTCGGGGTTCGTGTTGACTCCTTCGAACAGGTGTTCGATCATGGAGGGGTGAGTCTCGCCGTCCCTCCTGCCGCGCTGGTCGATGACCTGCGGGCCAAGATCGGCCGGATGCAGGGACGCCCGTCGGTGCTGTCGATGCCCACGCATCCGGCGCTGTCGGGCCTGCTGTCGCTGCAGCCCGGCGGCAGCTACGCGGTCGACTCCACCAGCCTGGCCCTGCTGCTGATGGCCGGCCCGTCCCGCGACGGCGCCTGGTGCGCGATGGTCGGCACCGACCGGATCGGCTTCGAGGCCGCCGCCGAGGTGGGGGTCGACCTCGATCGCACCGTGTGGGTGCCGGACGTGGGCGCCGACCCGGCCTCGGTGCTGGGCGCGCTGGTCGACGCGGTCGGCGTGGTGCTGGTCGACCGGGTCACGCTGCCCGAGCGCGAGGTCGCCCGGCTGAGGGCCCGGCTGCACCGGCGCCAGGGCGTCCTGGTGGCCGTGGGGGACTGGCCGCGGGCCGACGCCCGGCTGCGCCTGCGCGACACGGTCTGGGCCGGGCCCCAGGACGGGCACGGGCACCTGGTGGCGCGCCAGGCCACCGTCGAGGTCGAGCGCGGCGGTCGCGTCACGGGCTCGCGCCGGCTGTGGTTCCCCAGCCGCGAGCTGCGCGTGGCCCCGGTCGCCCTCGGCCGGTCGGTGGACCGTGACCCTCGCCTCGAGTCGGTCGCAGCAACGGACCGGTGGGGGGCGGCGGGCTGATGCGCACGATGGTGGTGTGGGTGCCCGACTGGCCGGCGCTCGTGCATCAGGGAGAGCTGGCCGAGGCGGCCCGCGGCGGTGGCGAGCCCTCGCCCGCGCTGGCGGTGTTCGACAAGGGCGTGGTGCTGGCCTGCACGCCCGCGGCCCGCGCGCTCGGCGTGCGTCGGGGGATGCGCCGACGCGACGCCCAGTCGCGCTGCCCCGACCTCGTGGTCTGCGACCACCGGCCCGAGGCGGACGCCCGCGCCTTCGAGCAGGTGGTCACCACGCTGGAGGAGCTCAGCCCGGGCGTGGCGCCCCTGCGGCCGGGACTGTGCGCGCTGTCGGTGCCCGAGCGGTACTACGGCGGTGAGCCCGAGGCGGTCGCGGTGATGGCCGAGCACCTCGTCGGCCTCGGGGTGTGGGACGTGCGCTTCGGCATCGCCGACGGCGTCTTCGTCGCCGAGCTGGCCGCACGCCGGGCCCCGGCGCAGGACAGCGTGATCGTGGCGCCGGGCGGCAACGTCGACTTCCTGCGCGACCTGCCGGTGGAGGTGCTGGAGGTGCCGGCCCCCGCGGGCCCGGCCGCGCCCGGCCTCGACCTCGTCACGGTGCTGCGCCGGCTGGGGATCCGCCGGGTCGGGGAGTTCGCGGCCCTGCCCGCTCCCGACGTGCTGGCCCGCTTCGGCGCCCACGGAGCCCTGATGCACCGCTGGTCCCGGGGCGAGGAGGTGCGCCGCATCTCGCGGCGCACCCCGCCGCCCGAGCTGGTGGCGTCGGTGGCCTTCGAGCCGGCGCTGGAGCGCGCCGATGCGGTGGTCTTCAGTGCCCGGCAGACCGTGGAGGACTTCGTCCGCCGGCTCGACGCGGCCGGCCTGGTCTGCTCCACCCTGCGGATCGAGGTGGACGCCGAGGTGGCGGGGGAGCCCCGGGTGTCCAGCCGGCTGTGGCGCCATCCGCGGTGGTTCGGATCGGTCGACGTGCTCGACCGCGTGCGGTGGCAGCTGTCCGCCGCCCCTCCGGGTGGGCCGGTCGTGGCGGTGCGCTGCGTCCCTGTCGAGGTCGAGCCCCTCGGGAAGCACGCCGAGAGCCTGTTCGGGGGCGGACCCGACGACCAGGTGGAGCGCTCGGTGGCGCGCGTCCAGGCGCTGGTGGGCCCCGAGGGGGTCCGCTCGGTCGGGGTGCAGGGCGGCCGGGGACCGTCCGACCGCCGGCTGTCGGCCGCGTGGGGCGAGCGTCCGGTCGCCCAGCGGCCCCGCGACCGGCCGTGGCCGGGCAGCGTGCCGCCGCCGGCGCCCGCCACGGTGTTCGCCGAGCCCGCGCCCGCGCAGGTGGTGGGCGCCGAGGGGATGCCGGTCAGCGTCAGCGGGCGGGGGGCGCTGTCCGGACGTCCGGCGCGCTTCCGGGCCGGCGTCGACGCCGCCTGGCAGCCCGTGGCGGCCTGGGCCGGGCCGTGGCCCGTCGACGAGCACTGGTGGGACGAGGCCGCCGCCCGGCGCGTCGCCCGCTTCCAGGTCGTCGGCGTCGACGGCAGCGCCTGGCTCATGGTCGTCGAGAACGGCCACTGGTGGACCGAGGCCCGCTATGACTGACCGGGTCGGCGGTGGGCTCGCGGGAGGGTCGGGAGCGGTGGTTTCGATACGCGGCTCCTTCGTCGCCTGCTACTCAACCACCGGGCGCGCTGCCGGTGATCGAGTGACGGCGAGCGCAGCGAGACGTCGTATCGAGATCATGGTGGTCCACTGATGGGCTGGAACAACCCCGACATCTCGTGGCGCGAGCTGGAGGCGCGGCTGTCGGGCCGGTGGCGCGATCCCGCACAGCCGCTGCCCGACGGGGGCGACGGTCCGGCGTTCTCGCGCAAGCGCGGTGCCTACCAAGCTCCCGAGGTGCCCGCCGCGCCCGATGCGGTGGTCCCGTACGCCGAGCTGCACTGCCACAGCAACCACAGCTTCCTCGACGGCGCGAGCCACCCCGAGGAGCTCGTGCGCGAGGCCGTGCACCTGGGGCTGTCGGCCCTCGCGCTCACCGACCACGACGGCTTCAGCGGCGCGGCCCGGTTCGCCGAGGCGGCCCAGCTGCACGGTCTGCGCACGGTCTACGGCGCCGAACTGTCGCTGGGCCTGCCCGGTCCGCAGAACGGCGTCCCCGATCCCGAGGGCGACCACCTGCTGGTGCTGGCGCGCGGCGTGCAGGGCTACCACGCGCTGGCCTCGGCGATCACCGAGGCGAACCTCGCGGGCGACCAGAAGGGCCGGCCGGTGTACGACCTGGCCGAGCTCGCCGAGCGGGGTCGCGACCACTGGGTCGTGCTCACCGGGTGCCGCAAGGGCTGGGTCCGGCGCGAGGGCATCACGGGCCTGCACCGGCTCGTCGACCTGTTCGGGGCCGAGCACGTGGTCGTCGAGCTGACCGACCACGGCGGTCCCGGCGACGGGCCCGCCAACGACGCGCTGGCCGGGTGGGCCGCCGAGCTCGGCCTGCCCACCGTCGCCACCGGCAACGTCCACGCGGCCCGGCCCGCCGACGCCCGGCTGGCCCAGGCGTTCGCCGCGGTCCGGGCGCGCCGCAGCCTGGCCGAGCTCGACGGCTGGCTCGCGCCGCCGGCGTTCCTGCGCTCCGGTGCCGAGATGGCCCAGCGGTTCGCGCGGTGGCCCGGGGCGGTGGCCCGCTCGGTCGAGATCGCCGACGCGTGCGCCTTCGACCTGCGCAAGGCCTCGCCGCGGCTGCCCAAGCAGCAGGTGCCCCCGGGCCACACGCCGATGACGTGGCTGCGCGAGCTCGTGCGTCGCGGCGCCGACCGCCTCTACGCCGCCGACCGCGATGCTGCCGAGGCCCGGCTCCAGCGCGAGCTGGCGGTCATCGAGGAGAAGGACTTCGCCGGCTACTTCCTCATCGTCCACGACATCGTGGCGTTCGCCCGCAGCCGCGGGATCCTGTGCCAGGGCCGGGGCTCGGCGGCCAACTCCGCGGTCTGCTACGCCCTCGAGATCACGGCGGTCGACTCGATCGCGTACGGCCTGCCCTTCGAGCGCTTCCTGTCGGCCACCCGCGACGAGGAGCCCGACATCGACGTGGACTTCGACTCCGACCGGCGCGAGGAGGTGATCCAGTGGGTCTACGACAAGTACGGCCGCCGCAACGCCGCCCAGGTCTGCAACATCATCAGCTATCGGCCCAAGTCGGCCGTGCGCGACATGGCCCGGGCGCTGGGCCACTCGGTGGGCCAGCAGGACGCCTGGAGCAAGCGGATCGACTCGTGGTCCTCCATCCGCACCGACGCCCCCGAGCAGGAGGCCGACGCGATCCCCGAGCCGGTGGTGCGCCTGGCCGAGCAGGCGATGAAGTCCCCGCGCCACCTGGGCATCCACTCCGGCGGCATGGTGCTCACCGAGCGCCCCGTCGGCGAGGTCGTCCCGATCGAGCGCGCCCGGATGGAGGGCCGCACCGTGCTGCAGTGGGACAAGGACGACTGCGCCTACATGGGCCTGGTCAAGTTCGACCTGCTCGGCCTGGGGATGCTCGGCGCCATCCAGCACACCTTCGACATCGTCGCCGAGCGCGTCGGCGAGCGGTGGACCCTGGCCACGATGCCCAAGGAGGAGCAGGGCGTCTACGACATGCTCTGCCGGGCCGACTCGATCGGGGTGTTCCAGGTCGAGAGCCGCGCCCAGATCGGCACCCTGCCGCGGCTGCGGCCCCGCCGGTTCTACGAGCTGGTCATCGAGATCGCCCTGATCCGCCCCGGCCCGATCCAGGGCGGCGCCGTGCACCCCTACATCCGGCGCAAGCTCGGCGAGGAGCCGATCACGTACCCGCACCCGGTGCTCGAGCCCGTGCTGGAGCGCACGCTGGGGGTCCCGCTGTTCCAGGAGCAGCTCATGCAGATCGCGATGGTGCTCGGCGGGTGCACCGGCGACGAGGCCGACCTGCTGCGCCGGGCGATGGGGTCCAAGCGGGGGATCGAGAAGATCGACCGCCTCCGCGACCAGCTGTACCGGGGGATGGCCGAGAAGGGGATCACCGGCGACCTCGCCGACGACATCTACGGCCGGATCCAGGCGTTCGCGAACTTCGGGTTCGCCGAGAGCCACGCGATCAGCTTCGCGCTGCTGGTCTACGCCAGCAGCTGGCTCAAGCTGCACCACCCGGCGGCGTTCCTGGCCGGCCTGCTGCGCGCCCAGCCGATGGGGTTCTACTCGCCGCAGTCGCTCGTGGCCGACGCGCGGCGCCACGGGGTCGAGGTCCGCCGTCCCGACATCGTGCGGTCGGGCGTCCACGCCGACCTCGAGCCGCTCGGCGACCCGACCGGTCCCACGGGCCGCGCGTCCTGCGCGCACCCCGACCAGCCGCCGGTGGGGAAGTTCGATGCCTCCGCCGCTCCCGACCACGCCGAGCACCGTCGCGACGGCCACCACGCGGTGCGCCTGGGGCTGACCTCGGTGCAGGGGATCGGCACGGCCGACGCCGAGCGGATCGTGGCCGCGCGGGAGGAGCGGCCCTTCGCCGACATGGCCGACGTGGTGCGGCGCTGCGGCCTCACCCGGGCCCAGCAGGAGCAGCTGGCCACCGCCGGCGCGTTCGACGACTTCGGCCTCACCCGGCGCCAGGCGATCTGGAACGCGGGCTACACCGACGGCCAGGACAAGCTGCCCGGCACGGCGATCGTGGCGCCGCCGCCGATGCTGCCGGGGATGAGCGACGTCGAGCTGACGCTCGCCGACCTCGAGTCGACGAGGATCTCTCCCAGCGAGCACCCGTTCGCCCACCTTCGCGCCATGCTTGACGCGGCAGGAATCCTGACCGTGAGCTCTTTGGCCGATCACGAATCGGACCGCAGGATCAGGGTGGCAGGACTGATCACCCACCGCCAGCGGCCGTACACCGCCGGGGGCGTCACGTTCCTCAACCTCGAGGACGAGACCGGGATGCTCAACGTGGTGGTGTTCGACGCCGTGTGGCAGCGGCACCGGGCCGTGGCGCGGTCGAGTGCCGCCGTGGTGATCCGGGGGCGCCTCGAGCACCAGCAGGGGGCGGTCAACCTCGTCGCCGAGACGCTCGAGCGCCTGATCGACCCCGCCGTGCCGAGCAACCACCGGTCCCGCGACTATCGCTGAGCGCTCGCCTAGGGTCGGGTCCATGGAGATCCGCAGACTGACCGAGGACGACCGAGACGCGCTCGTGGCCGTGCGGCTTCCGGCGTTCGGGACCTCGACGCTGGGCGGTGACCGTGTCGAGCATCCCGCGTACGAGCGCTGGGGGCTGTTCGTCGACGGGCGGCTCGCGGCCACCACCACGCGCAAGCCGTACGCCTCGTGGTTCGGCGGACGCGAGGTGCCGACGTGCGGCGTCGGCGGCGTCGCGATCGCGCCGGAGTTCCGCGGCCGTGGGCTGCTGCGTCCGCTGATGGAGCGCCTGCACGACGACGCCCGCTCGCAGGGGGACGTCGTCGCCACGCTGTTCGCCAGCGCGCCGGGAATCTACGCGAGCCTGGGGTACCGGACGGTCGGTGCGATGGACACGATCGAGGTCCACGCCTCGGCCCTGCACCGCTTCACGCGCCGTCGCGAGCTGCGGCGCGCGACCGCCGACGACCTCCCGGCCCTGAAGCGGATCTACACGGGCTGGGCGAGCCGCCACGACGGCCCTCTCACCCGCACGACGGTGGAGTTCGACGACGATGCCTGGCTGCACGACGCCACGGGCGTGACCCTCGCGCTCGACGAGGACGGCACGGCCCTCGCCTACGCCGCGTGGAACCGGTCGCCGGGCGTCGGAGGGGACGCCCACGTCGAGGTCGAGGACCTGGTCTGGGCCGACGAGGGGTCGCGGGACTCCCTGCTGTGGATGTTCGGCACGTTCTCCACCGTCGCCCCGACGGTCCGCTTCGACACCTCGGGGACCGAGCTGACGTCCGTGCTGCCGGAGCACCGCGTCCTGGAGAACCGGCCCTACGACCTGCTCGTGCTGGAGTCCGAGGCCTTCGAGCCGCCGACCGGCCCGGTTCTCATCCGCGACTACTTCTGACGCCGGGATCCGGGTCTCGATACGCCGGCTCGTTCCTCGCCGTGCTACTCGACCACCGGTGCTCGTTCCTCGTCGTGCTGCTCGACCGCCGGTGCTCGTTCCTCGTCGTGCTGCTCGACCGCCGGTGCTCGTTCCTCGTCGTGCTGCTCGACCACCGGTGCTCGTTCCTCGTCGTGCTGCTCGACCACCGGTGCTCGTTCCTCGCCGTGCTGCTCGACCACCGGTGCTCGTTCCTCGTCGTGCTGCTCGACCACCGGCGCTCGTTCCTCGCCGTGCTGCTCGACCACCGGCGCTCGTTCCTCGCCGTGCTACTCGACCACCGGTGCTCGTTCCTCGCCGTGCTGCTCGACCGCCGGCGATCGAGTAGCATGCGAGCGCAGCGAGACGCGTATCGAGATCATCGGAGGCCCACGTCTCGAGACTTAGGGTTGACATGACCTTAACCACCCCTTAGTGTCGCGGTGACCCTAAGGAGGTGGGTGTGATGGAGCAACGCATCGAACTGGCCGTGTCCACGGTGATCTTCGCGCTGCGCCCGCACCCCGCCACCGGCCACGACACCCTGTGGCTGCCACTGGTCAAGCGCATCCGCGAGCCGTTCCTCGGCCAATGGGCGCTACCGGGCGGCCCCCTGAAGCCGGCCGAGGACCTCGTCACGTCGGCGCGCACCACGCTGCGCCGCACCACGGGGCTGGAGCCGTCGTACCTCGAGCAGCTCTACAGCTTCGGCGGCATCGACCGCTCGCCCGACCGGGTCGTCTCGATCGTCTACTGGGCGCTCGTGCGGCCCGACGAGGACGCGCGGGCGATCGACGGCGAGAACGTGGAGTGGTTCGTCGCCGACGAGGTCCCGGCGCTGGCCTTCGACCACAACGCGATCGTCACGTACGCGCTCGACCGCCTGCGCGCCAAGATCACCTACTCCGACATCGCGCACGCGTTCACCGGCGAGGAGTTCACGATCGCCCAGCTGCGCGAGGTGCACGAGGCCGTCCGCCAGGTGCGCCTCGATCCCGCCAACTTCCGCCGTCAGGCACTCGCCCACCCGCGCATCGTCGCCACGGGCCGTCACGTCACCGGCACCAGCCACCGGCCGCCGGCGCTCTACCGACTGGAGACAGCATGACCCTCTCGATCAACGACCTCATCGTCACGGCGCCCGGCGACACGTGCGACGCCGAGCTGGCGAAGCAGCCGTGGGAGTTCGACCGGTTCCCGGGCTACGGGCCGGGCGCGTCCGAGACCGACGTCATCCCCGCCCCGGTCACCCGCCCGGGCCAGCTGCCCGCGGCGTACCAGCGCATGCCGGAGGCCGAGCTGCACGCCCGCATCCGCGCCGCCAAGCAGACGCTGGGCGACCGCCTGGTCATCCTCGGGCACTTCTACCAGCGCGACGAGGTGGTCCAGTACGCCGACTTCGTGGGCGACTCGTTCCAGCTGGCCAACGCCGCGCTGACCCGTCCCGACGCCGAGGCGATCGTGTTCTGCGGCGTGCACTTCATGGCCGAGACCGCCGACATCCTGGCCCGCCCGGAGCAGCGGGTCATCCTGCCGAACCTCGCGGCGGGCTGCTCGATGGCCGACATGGCCGACGAGGAGTCGGTCGAGGCGGCCTGGGAGGCGCTGACCGAGTTCTACGGCGACGACGAGACCGTCCCGGTCACGTACATGAACTCGTCGGCTGCGCTCAAGGCGTTCTGCGGACGCCACGGCGGGATCGTGTGCACCTCGTCCAACGCCTCCACCGTGCTGGAGTGGGCCTTCGAGCAGGGCCGCCGCGTGCTGTTCTTCCCCGACCAGCACCTGGGCCGCAACACCGGCAAGGCGATGGGCGTGCCGCTGGAGCAGATGCCGATGATCAACCCGCGGCGTCCCGGTCTCGGGGTCGACGAGGACGTCCTGCGCGACGCCCGCGTGCTGCTGTGGCCGGGCTTCTGCTCGGTGCACAAGCGCTTCACCGTGGCCCAGATCGAGCAGGCCCGCGCCCAGCACCCGGGCGTCCGCGTGATCGTCCACCCCGAGAGCCCCATGACCGTGGTCGACGCCGCCGATGCCGCCGGCTCCACCGACGCGATCCGGAAGTTCGTCGCGGCGGCGCCGTCCGGCTCGGTGATCGCGATCGGCACCGAGATCAACCTGGTCAACCGGCTGGCTGCGGAGCACCCCGACAAGACGGTCTTCTGCCTCGACCCGGTCGTGTGCCCATGCTCGACGATGTACCGCATCCACCCGGGCTACCTCGCGTGGGTGCTCGACGGCCTGGTCGAGGGCGAGGTCCGCAACGAGATCGTGGTGACCGACGAGGTCGCCGTCCATGCCAAGGTCGCGCTCGAGCGGATGCTCGCCGCCCTTCCGAAGGCCGACTGACATGACGCACGTCGTCGTCGTGGGCAGCGGCGTCGCTGGCCTGACCACCGCGCTCGAGCTCGTCGCGCGGCCCGGGGTCGAGGTCACGCTCGTCGCCAAGGCCCGGCTCGACCAGTCGAACACCGCCGTCGCGCAGGGCGGCGTGGCGGTGGTGACCGCGACCGAGGACACCGTCGCCTCCCACGTGGCCGACACCCTCGTCGCCGGTGCCGGCCTGTGCGCCGAGGACGCGGTGGAGGTGCTGTGCGCCGACGGGCCCGCCGCGGTGGCCGCGCTCATCCGGCGCGGCGTGCCGTTCGACCGCGCGGACGGGCAGCTGGCCCTCGGGCTCGAGGCCGCGCACTCCCACGAGCGGATCCTGCACTCCGGCGGTGACGCCACCGGCTCGGCGATCGCCTCGGCCCTCATCGCGCGGCTCGCCGGCAGTGGGATCACCGTCCGTGAGAACACCACGGTCGTCGACGTCGTGGTCGAGGCCGGGGTCGCCACCGGCGTGCGCCTCCTCGGTGGCGAGGTCCTGGCGGCCGACGCCGTCGTGCTGGCCACCGGCGGCGCGGGGCAGCTGTTCCCCTGCACCACCAATCCCGCCGTCGCCACGGCCGACGGCGTGGCGATCGCGCTGCGGGTGGGCGCCGTCGTCGCCGACCTCGAGTTCCACCAGTTCCACCCCACGTCGCTGGCCACCCCGGGCAACCACCTCGTGTCCGAGGCGGTGCGCGGCGAGGGCGCGGTCCTCGTCGACGCCTCGGGGCACCGGTTCATGACCGACGTGCACCCCGACGCCGAGCTGGCGCCGCGCGACGTGGTGGCCCGGGGGATCGCCGAGCAGATGCAGCGCCAAGGCGGTGCGCCGGTGCGGCTCGACGCCACGGCCCTGGGTGCCCGGTTCCTGGCCGAGCGCTTTCCCACGATCGACGCCGTCGTGCGGTCGCAGGGCCTGGACTGGTCGCGCGACCCGATCGAGGTCACGCCCGCGGCGCACTACGTCATGGGCGGCGTGCGCACCGACGTGTGGGGCCGCACCAGCGTGCCCGGCCTGTACGCGGTGGGCGAGGTCGCCTGCAGCGGACTGCACGGGGCCAACCGGCTGGCGTCGAACTCGCTCCTCGAGGGCGCCGTCTACGGCCGTCGCGTCAGCGAGGCGATCCTCGGACGCGCCGGCGAGACGCAGGCGGACCTCGACGGCGTGTGGGCCCAGCCGATCGAGCTCGACGTCGTGCCCGGCAACGAGGCCTTCGGGCGCACCGACCTCCAGCAGCTCATGTGGGACTCCGCCGGGCTGTCGCGCGACCGCTCCGGCCTCGAGGACGCGGCCGGGGTGCTGGCCGCGTGGGCGCCGCCGGCGCCGATCGACGCGAAGTCCGCCGAGGACGCGAACCTGTGGTGGGTGGCGCGCGCGGTCGTCGCCAGCGCGCTGGCGCGCGAGGAGTCGCGTGGCGGCCACTTCCGTCGCGACCTCCCCGAGTCGTGCCCCGGCCAGGCGCGGCACTCCACGCTCGTGGCGGTGCGCCATGCTTGAGCGCCGCCAGATCGTGCGCGTCGTCGAGGCCGCGCTCGACGAGGATGCTCCGCACGGCGACCTCACGTCCGAGGTCTTCGTCCCGCGCGACGCCGTCGCCACGGCCGACCTCGTGGCCCGTGAGCCCGGCGTCTTCGCCGGTGGAGAGGTCGTCGAGGTCGCGATGACCGCGCTCGACCCCCGGGTCGAGGTCACGCTGCACCTCGAGGACGGCGCCCGGTTCGCCGGCGGCGACCGGCTGGCCACGGTGCGTGGCAACGCGCGCGCCGTGCTGCGTGGCGAGCGCATCGCGCTGAACCTGGTGCAGCGCATGTGCGGCATCGCCACCCTCACGGCCGCCTACGTCGAGGCCGCGGGACCCGAGGTGCGGGTGGTCGACACCCGCAAGACGACGCCGGGTCTGCGCGCGCTGGAGCGCCACGCCGTGCGGTGCGGCGGCGGCCACAACCACCGCTTCAGCCTGTCGGACGCCGTCATGGCCAAGGACAACCACCTGGCGCTCGTGGACGACGTCACCGCCGCCATCCGCGCGGCCCGCGAGCAGCTGCCGCACACCACCCACCTCGAGGTCGAGGTCGACCGGCTCGACCAGGTCGAGCCCGTGCTGGCCGGGGGAGTGGACACGATCATGCTCGACAACTTCACCCTCGACGACCTGCGCGCCGGCGTCGAGCTGGTGGCCGGTCGAGCGCTCGTCGAGGCCTCGGGCGGCGTCGACCTGACCACGATCGCCGACATCGCGAAGACGGGCGTCGACGTCATCAGCGTCGGGGCGCTGACGCACTCGGTCAGCAACCTCGATCTCGGCCTGGACGTACGGCTCTCGTGATCTACCTCGACCACGCCGCCACGTCCCCGGTGCGCCGCGAGGTGCTGGAGGCGATGTGGCCGTTCCTGACCCGCGACTTCGGCAACCCGGCCAGCCACCACGAGGTGGGGGCCGCCGCGCGCCGGGCGCTCGACGACGCCCGGCGGCGGGTGGCCGCCGTGCTCGGCGCCCGGGGCGGTGAGGTCACGTTCTGCAGCGGCGGCACCGAGTCCGACAACACCGCGATCAAGGGGATCGCCCTGGCCGACCCGCGCGGACGTCACGTCGTGGTCAGCGCGGTGGAGCACCCGGCGGTGCTCGAGTCCGCGGCCTGGCTCGGCCGGCTCGGGTTCGAGGTGACGGAGCTGCCCGTGGACGCCGAGGGGCTCGTCGACCCGGGCCGGCTCGCCGCGGCCCTGCGCGACGACACCACGGTCGTGAGCATCCAGTACGCGAACAACGAGGTCGGCACCGTCCAGCCCATCGCTGCGCTGGCGGCCGTCGCCGCCGAGCGCGGCGTCCCCTTCCACACCGATGCGGTGCAGGCCGCGGGCTGGCTCGACCTCGACGCGCGCGCCCTCGGCGTCACCGCCCTCAGCATCAGCGGGCACAAGCTCGGCACGCCCAAGGGCGTCGGGGTGCTGTGGATCGACCGGCGCCAGGCCTGGGAGCCGCTCGTGCACGGCGGCGCGCAGCAGGACGGGCGGCGCTCAGGCACCGAGGACGTCGCCGGCGCCGTCGGCATCGCCACGGCGCTCGAGCTCGGCCACGGCGATCCGTACACCGTCTCGGCGCGCCGGGATCGCTTCGTCGCGCTGGTCGAGGAGCTCGTGCCCGGAGCCGAGCTCACGGGGCACCGTGAGCAGCGCCTGCCCGGTCACGCCTCGTTCGTTCTGACGCAGACGCCGCGCAGCGGGGAGTCGATCCTGGTGGACCTCGACGCGCGAGGGATCGTCACCTCGAGCGGCTCGGCCTGCGCCGCCGGGAGCGACGAGCCCAGCCACGTGCTCACGGCGATGGGCCACGACCGCGAGACCGCCCAGACCGCCGTGCGCTTCACGTTCGACGCCTCGGTGGACGACGAGGCGCTGCACAGGGCGGCCGAGGAGTTCGCCCAGGTGGCGAAGGCCTGACTCAGCCCTGCGCGCGCTGCACGGCCTGCGGCAGCAGCTCGGCGGCGGTGACCGAGGGCTCGCCCTCGCCGAGGTGGTCGACCGTGACCACGACGGCGGTGTCGTCGTCGGCCGGGGCGTAGACGCGCTCGGTGGTCTGTGGGCCCTCGGACGTGTCCTGGACCGTGCGGAAGCCGACCGCGCCGTCGGGCAGGCCCTCGATCCGCTCGAAGCTCCCGCTCGGGATGTCCGCGGTCAGGCACTCGGTGATCGCCGCGTCGACCTGGTCGATGGTGTGGTCGATCGTGGTCTGGTTCTGCGCCGGACCCTGCAGCGACGACCTGACCTGGTCGCCGTCGGCCAGCACGTACAGGGCGCTGACGTCGTCGGAGTCGGTGATCGTGAGGTTGTACTCGCCCTCCATCGCGGCGCAGTTCGTCCTCGTGAGCACCGAGCGGTCGTCGGTGGAGACCTTCTCGACCTCCGGCAGGTCCTCGCGCTGCAGCAGGGTGGCGGGCACGTCGTCGCGGTCGGTGCCGCCCTTCGGCTCCTCGTCGGCACACCCCGCCAGCAGGGCGGCGGCCGCGACGGCGCCGATCAGCAGTCGCCGCACCGTCACTCGCCCGCCGGTCCGTAGTACTCGAGGAACTCGTCCCGGTAGGGGCCCTCGAGGTCGTTGTTCGACGCGTAGGAGCTCACGCCCGACATCGCCGACTGGGCGTAGCTGGACATCTCGTTGGCCGGGATGTCGCCGGCGTTGATGAGCCGCCCGTTCTCGAAGAAGCTGTCGGGCACCTGGTCGCGGGGGATGACGCCGGACTCCACGAGCGCGAGGTAGGCCTGGATCTTGACCCGGTTCGTGCCCGCCGCGGCGCGGTCGTTGGCGTTGTCCGTGGCGGCCGCGCCCTCGGAGGTGAAGGCGTCGCCGCCCGCGTCCTTGCCGAGGTCGACCGCCTGGCTGTAGCCGAAGTCGATCAGCTTGCTGCCCCAGTCGCCGACCACGTCGGCCCCGGGCAGCGGGACCATGCCCGCGGCGTCGCCGACGAGGTCGATGAAGGCCTGGCGCTGGGCGTCGCGGCTCTCGGCGCCCTCGATCTCGACCTGGCCCACCGAGTACTCGGCGAAGCCCTGGAGGGCGGCCGAGCGCTGGAGGACGTCGCGCAGCTGCATGCGCAGGTCGGGGTCGTCGGGGTTCGCCTCGAGTGCCGCGGCGATGTTGTTGACCTGGGTCTGCTGGTAGGCGCCCGTGCCCTCGGCGATGCTCTGCATGCCGTCGGGCGTGCCCATCGCGACCTGCATGAGCGAGTCGAGGTCGTCGCTGAACAGGATCGGGTAGTGCTCGAACGTGCCCAGGTTGTCGATCGTGAGGCTCTTGGAGCCGCCGTCGCCGTCCTCGTTCGGGAAGCGCAGCGCGGTGTCGACCGCGGGCATGTAGAACTTCAGCAGGTCGGCGATGTGCGGGGACGCGGCCTTGGCGTCCTCGGGGTTGAAGCCCGGGCTGTTCGCCACCTGGTCGAGGAACCGCGAGACCAGTCCGGTGGTGGCCTCGGGATCGCTCGTGAGGTTGGCCTCCGAGGTGCCGATGCCCTCGACGGCGTGCGAGATGCCGCCGTAGCCGTCGGCCTTCCACTCGCGGTCGTTGAAGTAGTAGGTCTGGCGGTTCCAGCCGTCGTCGGTGGGCTCGGTGAAGAAGGTCAGGCCGGCCTCGGGGTTCTCCCCGAAGTTGTGCATGATCGCGGCCATCGGGTCGTCGTACCAGCCGTCGTACTCGTCCTTCGTCGGCAGCGGACCGTGACCATTGTGGTTGTACCAGTCCTGCGCCGTGAGCGGGCCGTCCTGCGCCATGCGCTCGAAGCCGTCGAGCGTCCGTGCGGCGCCGAGCAGGAAGTCGTCGTCGTAGGTGGTGTCCTGCATGAGGTACGTGAGGATGTTGGCGCCGTTCATCCCCATGCCGAACTCTTCGGAGAAGGCCCGCTGCTCCTCGTCGGTGAGCAGGGGAGCGCAGCTGTACCGCACGATCTCCTCGCCGAACGTCTCGGCGGGGAAGCCGGGCGCGTTCGAGGCGGTGGACAGGCCGGTGCGGAACTCCTCGGCCAGCGAGGTGTACTTCTCGGGGTCGGCGACGCCGCCATAGCCCATCGCCGACGAGATGTTCGCCATGAAGCCGACGGTGCCGTCGGGCCCCAGCTCGGTGAACATCGCCGCCATGACGTCGGGATCCTCGTTCCACGTCTCGAGCAGGCCGGCGATGTGGTCGAGGTCCTCCTCGGAGGAGCTGGCATCGATCGAGGCGGCCGCCGAGGCGAGTTCCTGGCCGAGCATCTCCTTGACGCTGGAGAGCGTGTCGCTCGTGACCGAGTAGGTGGCCGAGCCCGTGCCCTCCTTGTCCAGCAGGATCGCGAGGTCACGGCGCGTGGTGAGGTCCTCGAGGTGGTCGTCCAGCCAGCGGGTCTTCTTGCCCAGCGAGCTGTCCGACAGGCTCGGCAGGCTGATCGGGGAGGCGGATCGCGCGACGGCGGCCTGCGACTGGACCTCGGTGGAGAGGTCCTGCATCGCGGTGATCGCCGCGCCGATCTCGTCGATCTTGATCGTGACGGTGGTCATGACGCCCTCTCAGTACATGCTCTGCATGCGCCACTGACGGGGCCAGTTGTTGCCGCGCCAGTCGTTCTCGGGGACCATGTCCGGCTCGGACCCGATCCGGGCCTGGATCGTGGAGACCGCGTCGTCGAAGGCCTCGGGGATGCCGGTGCACTGCTCCTTGAGCTCGGCGATCCAGGAGTCGGCCTCGGTGCAGACCCACCCGCCGTTGGCCAGGGGGTTGGCGATCGCGTCGAGCGGCGATCCGTAACCGGAGTAGACGTTGTTCCCGCAGTTGGACACGGTCGTCTTCGCCGACTGCAGCGTGTTGCGGAACAGGTTCGGCTCGGTCGTGTCCTCGGTGTCTTCAGGTGTCATCGTTTCCCCCGGCGATGGTTGCTTCGGCGTGGCCCAGCGTAGCGCCGATCGATGACGCCGTCAGCCCGACGTGGTCACAACGGGCCATGCCCGATGGTCGGGTAGGGCTGCCAACGGGCGATCTGTCCGATACGCTCGTGGCCAGCATCCTGGTCCCTGCGTTCGAAATATCGGGGGACGAACTCACGAAGGAGACAAACCCATGGTGCAAGCTCGGATCGAAGATCTCTACGCGCTGTACAACACGCTCAACAAGTCGATGCAGGAAACGGACACGATGGTCTCCAACGTGGACGCGTCCCTGAACCAGGCGAACGAGGAGTGGCAGTCCACCGGCGCCAAGGAGTTCAACGAGGCCTGGATCCAGTTCAAGCAGGCGCTCACGCAGCTGTGCCAGGCGTTCTCGAACGCCGGAACTGACGTCGCCTTCCAGCACAACAAGTTCGCCGAGGGCGCGAAGGAAGCCGATCAGCACCCCGTGCTGACGCCCCTGCAGTCGCCTCGCTGACCTGACCTCGACGCCCGGCTCCCTCGTGGGGCCGGGCGTCTCGGTTCGTGCTGAAGGAGTTCCATGCGCAAGACCCTCGCCGGTGCCGCCGCCCTCGTGCTGACGCTCGGCCTGACCGCCGCGTGCGGCAGTGACGACAGCGATCCTGCGGACCCGAAGCCCAGCGCGTCAGCCACCACGTCTGCGCCCACCACCGAAGCGGCCTGGTCCGCCGACGCCAAGCCGGAGCGACCCGTGGACGAGCAGTCCGAGGCAGGCGCCCAGGCGTTCGCCGAGTTCGCCGCCGACACGGTCTTCTACATGATGGCCACCTCGGACGTGCCGGCGCTGACCGCGATCGCCGACGTCGCCACGTGCGAGTCGTGCCAGGGCTGGGTCGACAACTACGACAATGGCAAGATCAACAAGAAGTCGATCCTGACGGGCCCCGCCACCTACGAGTTGGCCGGGAAGCCCACGATCACCGATGATGTCTTCTACCAGGTGAAGCTGACGATGGACGTGCCGAAGGGCCGCTCGGTCGTCACGACGGACGGCAAGAAGAAGGCAGAGACGATCAAGGCGGCCCAGGGGCTTCCCTTCAAGGCCGACATCCAGTGGAAGGACGACCAGTGGCTGCTGCTGCGATACGACCTCGGCTGAGGGGCCTGCGTCGAGCGGCCTCGATCCTGGCGCTGACGACCGCTCTGGTCTTCGGCGCCGGAGTCGGCGCGTACGCCGATCCCACGTGGGACGGCGAGAACACCGACGGCGGCACCGACGTCGGTGGGTCCGACGGTGGCTCGAACGGCAACCCGGGCACCGGGGGCAACAACGGAGGCGGCGGCGCGATTCGCGTGCCCGTGCCGTGGACCCAGAAGGTCTTCGTGCCCTACTGCTCCGACAACTCGGTGCGCGCCACCGGGCGCGGCGTCGGTGACTACGAGACGGTCGGCGACGTCCTCTGCACCGGCTTCGGCTCCTGCCCGGCCGAGGGCGACTACCGCTACCGCGTCTTCGAGCGCTCGATGGGCCCCGACAACCTCGCGACCGAGGACAACTTCCGCAGCGCCGGAGTCGTCTGCCGCGGACAGGACGAGCCCAACGAGTCCGAGCCGCCGACGATCACCACCGAGGACATCATCGAGCGCGCCCGCGCGCTCGCACCGACGCCCACGTTCGTGATCGAGCCGGCTGATCGCTCGTACGTCAACATCCCGACGAACTTCGCGGCGCAGGCGCAGGGCGCCACCGTCACCGTCGAGCTGCTCGGCTACTCGATCCCGGTGGAGTTCACCCCCGGCGACGTGACCTGGTCCTTCGGTGACGGCCGTTCAGGCAGCGGCGTCGGTGTGCGCAGCGCCTCCGTCGGCCAGGCCGGCGCGGTCGAGCACGCCTACGCCCGCTCGGGTGACTACAGCGTCTCGGTCACCGTCGGCTACACCGCGCGCATCTTCGTGCCCAACGGCCCGCCGATCGACATGCCGACGCCGATCACCCGCACCTCCGCGCCCCAGGCGCTCGAGGTTGGCGAGATCCAGTCCGTCGTCACCGAGGTCGACTGACCTCACGCCTCCGGCGTGCCCGCTGCCATCTCGCGTAGCGGGCCCGCCGGGTGGTCAGATCCGGACGACGGGGCAGGTCAGCGTGCGGGTGATGCCCGGGACGCGCTGGATCTGCGAGACCACCAGGGTGCCGAGCTCGTCGACCGAGGGGCCCTCGGCCCGCACGATGACGTCGTAGGGACCGGTGACGTCCTCGGACAGCTCGACCCCCTCGATCTGGGCGATCGCGGCGGCGACGTCGGCGGCCTTGCCGACCTCGGTCTGCACGAGGATGTAGGCGTGAACGGCCATCGGGGAACCTGCTTTCTTTCGGCCCGGGACACGCTATCGCAGTCGCCTCGGTCCGACGCGGTCGGCTGAGACAATGACCCTGTGAGCGAGCAGACGATTGCGGAACTGGGCGAGTTCGGGCTGATCGATCTCGTCAGGGGGCGACTCGGCACCAGCGACTACGTGCTGGTGGGTCCGGGGGACGACGCCGCGCACATCGCCACGGCCGACGGCACCTACGTGACCGCGACCGACATCCTCGTCGAGGGCCGCCACTTCCGCCGCGACTGGTCCACCGCCGCCGACATCGGCCGCAAGGCTGTCGCCGCGAATCTCTCCGACATCAACGCCATGGGCGGCGTCGCCACGGCCCTGCTGGTCGCCTTCGCGGCGCCGGGCGACTTGCCGGTCTCCTGGGTGGCCGACCTCGTCGGCGGCATGGTGGAGGAGTGCGACAAGGTCGGCGCCAAGATCGTCGGCGGCGACATGTCGTCCGCCGAGCAGGTGATCCTGTCGATCACCGCCCTCGGCGACGCCGAGCGTCCCGTCACCCGTGCGGGCGCGAAGGCCGGCGACCAGGTCGCCTACGCCGGCACCCTCGGGCTCGCCTCCGCCGGGTACGGAGCGCTGAGCCGTGGCTTCCGGTCTCCCAAGGCTGCCGTCGACGAGCACCGCACCCCCCACCCGCCGTACGCGGCGGGCCCCGCGGCCGCGGCCGCGGGAGCCACCTCGATGATCGACATCAGCGACGGCCTGCTGGCCGACCTTGGCCACGTGGCGCGGGCCAGCAAGGTCGCGATCGATCTCGACCCTGCGGCCTTCACGATCCTCGACGCCGTGCAGACGGTGGCCGGAGCGCTTGGCGGCGTCGACCCGCTCAGGTTCGTGCTGACCGGCGGCGACGACTACGCGCTGGCCGCCACCTTCGCGGCCGGGACGACCCTGCCGGACGGCTGGACGAAGATCGGCACGGTCCGGGCCGGTGAGGGCGTCACCGTTGCCGGCGCCCCGTACGAGGGCGGCACCGGCCACAAGCACTGGACCTGAGCGCTCGGACCCGGCTCAGTCCTGGATCCGCGCGAACGGCGACGCCGCCTCCAGCTCGAAGGCGAGCTCCAGCAGCGTGCGCTCGTCGCCGTGGTCGGCCGAGAAGTGCAGGCCCAGGGGCAGGTCGTTCGAGCTGCGACCCAGCGGCAGGCTGATCGCCGGCCCACCCGAGGCGTTGTTGAGCGGCGTGTACGCCACGTAGGTGCGCAGGCGGTCGAACGCCTCGGAGAACTCGACGCCGGGGTCGAGCCAGCCCAGCTCGGGCGTGACGTGGCCGAGCGTGGGGCTCAGCACCACGTCCCATTCCGCGAAGACCTCGCTGTAGGCCCCTGCCGACCGCTTGAGGGCGATGATCGCGCCCGGGGTGCGCCAGAAGCTGCGGACGAACGCGTTGGCCAGCCCGCGCGTGAACGGATCGACCTTGCTGCGGTCGAAGTCGCGCGAGACGACGAACCGGCCGGCGTAGTCCAGCGAGAAGGCCAGCGTGCGCCAGTACTGGACGAAGTGGCGCTCGAAGGCCGCGTCGACGGGGATCGGCATCTCGACGACCACGTGTCCCAGGGAGGCGACGAGCTCGGCGACACGGCGCAGCTCGCGCGCGCTGTCGGCGTCGAGCGGCACGCCGTTGAGCGTCTCGGTCACGAGGCCGACGCGCAGGCGGCGCGTCGAGGGGCCCTCGACGAGGCCGACCCGCGGCAGGCGGGGGACCGGTCGGTACTTCTCGGCGGCGGCCAGGAACACGGCGGTGTCGCGCACACTGCGGGTCAGCACGCCGTTCGCCACGATGTCGAGCGGGGCGTCCTTCATCTCCTTGGCCGGAGCGAGGCGGTTGCGCGTGGTCTTGAGCCCCACGAGCCCGCAGGCCGCCGCGGGGATCCGGATGGAGCCGCCGCCGTCGTTGCCGTGGGCGATCGGCACGGCGCCCGCGGCGACCAGGGCCGCTGAGCCACCGGAGGAGGCGCCCGAGGAGTAGGCGGGGTTCCACGGATTGCGGGTCGGCTCGCGGTCGACGAACTCCGTGGAGGCGGTCAGCCCGAAGGCCGGGAGCGTGCTCGCGCCGACCACGGTGACGCCGGTGGACAGGAACTGCTCGGTGAACTCCTCGTGGCGCTCCGCCGGCTCGGGCGGCACCGCCGCGGAGCCCTGCTGGGTGGGCACGCCCTTGTAGTCGGTGTTGTTCTTGATCAGGCTCGGCACCCCGGCGAAGGGGCCGCCGTCGCCGGAGACGTCCTCGGCGCGGATCGTGGCCCGGGCGCGGTCGTCGTGGCTGATCCCGTTCAGGACCGGGTTCACCCGGTCGATGCGGGCCAGGGCGGCCTCGAGGACCTCGGTGCGGCTGGCTTCGCCGGAGGCGATGAGCTGGCCCACGGCGACGGCATCGTGATCGGCGAGGACGTCGTCGGTGAAGGCGTGGATTCGGGTCACTCCGCGAGGATAGACCGACGCAGCGGGTCCCGGGGGAAACGAACAACGGCGGCCCGAGGGCCGCCGTTGTTCATGAAAGATCTGAGCGTCTCAGCGCGAGACCTTGCCGGCCTTCAGGCAACCGGTGCAGACGTTGAGTCGCTTCGGAGTGCCCTCGACGACGGCGCGGACGCGCTGGATGTTCGGATCGAAACGACGCTTGGTGCGTCGGTGCGAGTGGGACACGTTGTGGCCGAAGCCCGGTCCCTTGCCGCACACATCGCAGACGGCTGCCACGGCGACCACTCCTGAACTAGTTCGGGGGAAAAATACAACCTCTCGAGCATACCTGACGCGACACGACCAGCGCTAATCGAGTCCGGTGCCGGCCCGATAGTCTCGACCCATGGCCCTGCGGATCGACACCGAGCGGTTCGACGCGTGGGCCCGCCTGTGCACCGAGATGCTGGCCGTCGCGCGCGACGAGATCGACGCCATGAACGTCTTTCCCGTGCCCGACAGCGACACCGGAACGAACGCGTACTTCACCTTCGTCTCCGGCGTCGAGTCCATCGACGCGCTGCCCGCCGACCCGACGCCGATCGACGTCATGCGTGCCTTCGCCGAGGGCCTGCTGATCGGAGCGCGAGGCAACTGCGGCACGATCCTGGCCGAGCTGGTCCTGGGCAGCCTGCGGGTCCTGCGCGAGTGCCTCGACGGGCTGAGCTCCAGCGACATCGCCGACGCGCTGGAGGCGGCCTCCACCGCCGCCTACGCCGCGGTGGGCCGCCCGCAGGAGGGCACGATCCTCACGGTGGCGGCGTCGGCGGCGAAGGCGGCGCGCGAGGCCGCGTCCACGGAGGACGACCCCCGGCGCGTGTTCGACGTGGCCGCCGGGGCCGCCCGCGAGGCGCTCGCTCTCACGCCCATGCAGTTCGAGAGACTCGCGCGGGCCGGGGTCGTCGATGCCGGAGGTCGCGCCCTCGTGGTCGTGCTCGACTCCGTCGCCTTCGCGCTCACCGGCCGCGCGCCCACGCCGCGGTCCGCCACCGTCCCGGTGCCGATCGTCGAGCCCGGTGCCGACCTGGGAGAGGACGGGCCGTCCTACGAGGTCATGTACCTGCTGCGCACCGCCGACGACCGGATCCCCGGGCTCCGCGACGCGCTCGAGCCGCTCGGCGACTCGCTCGTCGTGATCGGCGGCGAGGGGCTGTGGAACGTGCACGTGCACGTCGACGACGTGGGCGCGGCGATCGAGGCCGGCATCGCGGCCGGCTCGCCGTTCCGCATCTCGGTCACGCACTTCGCCGAGCAGATCGCCCGTCCCGCCGCACCGACGGGCGGCCGCGTGATCATCAGCGCGGTGACCGGTCCCGGTCTGGCCGAGCTCACCGAGCGGGCGGGCGGCACCGCGCTGCACTTCTCGCCGGGCGCCCAGCTCACCGTGGCCCAAGTCGCAGCCACCATCGCCGACAGCGGCGCCGACGAGGTCATCCTCCTGCCCAACCGCGCCGGCCACATCGCGATGTTCGAGGCGGCCGCGTCTGCCGCCCGCGATGCCGGCGCCCGGGTCGCCGTGCTGCCCACCACGGTGCAGGTCCAGGCGCTCACGGCCCTCGCCGTGCACGATCCGGGCCGCCCCTTCGACGTGGTGGTCGTGGCGATGTCGAACGCGGCCGGCGCCACCCGGCACGGCGCCGTCACGATCGCCGTCGAGGACGGCATCACGATGGCGGGCCCGTGCTCGGCCGGTGACGTTCTCGGCGTGGTCAACGGCGACTTCGCGATCATCGGTGCCTCCCAGGTCGATGTCGCGTTCGAGGTGCTGCAGCGCCTCGACCTCGCGACCGCCGAGATGGTCACCCTCGTCACCGGACGCGACTGCGACCCCGCCACGAGCGAGCGGATCGCCGCGCGGGTCCAGCAGGAGGCGCCGCACGTGGACGTCGAGACGATCGACGGCGACCAGGGCACCTACCCGCTCTTCCTGGCGGTGGAATGACCGCGATCGACTTCGACACCCGCCTGTCCAAGGTCGTGGGGGACTCGGCCAAGAAGCTCGAGAAGGCCTTCGACCACCGCACCGTCGGTGACCTCCTGCGCCACTTCCCGCGGCGCTACATCGACCTCGAACACCCTGACTCGTTCGACGAGCTCGAGGAGGGCCAGGTCGTCGCCTTCGTCGCCACCGTGATCGACGTCAAGAAGCTCTCATTCCGCAGCAACCCGCGCAAGTTCCGCGTCGTCGTCACCCTGTCGGACGGCAGGGCCACGATGGAGGCGGTGTTCTTCAACCAGTACGTGGTCTCCAAGACGCCCGTCGGCAGCCAGCAGCTGCTGTCGGGCGAGGTCTCGGTCTACCAGGGACGGCTCCAACTCGCGTCGCCCCACATGCGCGAGCTGCCCGAGGGCAAGACGCTCGCCGACCTCGGGCGCGGCGGCGGCGCACTGCCGATCTATCCCGCGGGCGGTGGGCTCACCACGTGGGACGTGGAGCGAGCGGTCCAGGTGGCGCTCGACGTCGTCGACGTGTTCCCCGAGCCGATCCCCGACCAGGTCCGCAGCGAGCGCGGCCTGCTCGACGCGCCCACGGCCTACGAGTACATCCACCGTCCGCGCAAGCGCGCCGACTGGGTGTTCGCCCAGACCCGGCTCCGCTTCGAGGAGGCCTTCGAGGTGCAGGCGGTCTTCGCGCGACGCCGGACCGACTCGCAGCAGCGGCGCGCGCTCGCTCGGCCGGGGCGCGGCGACGGGATCCGCGTCGCCTTCGAGCAGAGGCTGCCGTTCCAGCTCACAGCCGGCCAGGCGCAGGTGGCGGGCGAGATCGACCAGGACCTGGCCGACACGCATCCGATGCACCGGCTGCTGCAGGGCGAGGTCGGCTCGGGCAAGACGATCGTCGCCGTGCTGGCGATGCTGCAGGTCGTCGACTCCGGGGGACAGGCCGCGCTGCTGGCGCCCACCGAGGTGCTCGCCACCCAACACCACCGCAGCATCGAGCGGATGCTCGGCGACCTCGCGAAGGGCGGGATGCTCGGTGGCGCCGACGAGGCCACGCGAGTCCGGCTGCTCACCGGCTCGATGGGCGCGAAGGCGCGCCAGCAGGCACTGCTCGACATCGTCTCGGGCGAGGCCGGGATCGTCGTGGGCACGCACGCCCTGCTGGAGGAGACGGTGCGGTTCGCCGACCTCGGGCTCGTGGTGATCGACGAGCAGCACCGCTTCGGCGTCGAGCAGCGCTCGGCGCTCTCCGACCGCGCGGCGGCGGCCGACGGCGTGAGCCCCCACGTCCTCGTCATGACCGCCACGCCGATCCCGCGCACGATCGCGATGACGGTGTTCGGCGACCTCGAGGTCTCCACGCTGCGCGAGCTGCCCGCGGGCCGCCAGCCGATCCAGAGCAACGTCGTGCCCGTGGCGGAGCAGCCCTCGTGGCTCGAGCGCGCGTGGCAGCGGGTGCACGAGGAGGTCGCGCGCGGGCGCCAGGCCTACGTCGTGGTCTCGCGGATCGGCGAGGCCGTCGCGGATGACGACGTCGAGCCGCCCGAGGACGACGAGGAGGAGAAGCGGCCCACGGTCGGCCTCGTCGAGCTGGCCGATGCGCTCGAGCAGGGACCCCTCGCGGGGTTGCGGCTCGGCCGGCTGCACGGCCGCATGGCCGCCGACGAGAAGGACGCGGTGATGTCGGCCTTCGCGGCAGGCGACGTCGACGTGCTCGTCGCCACCACCGTCGTCGAGGTGGGCGTCGACGTCCCCAACGCCACGATGATGATCGTGATGGACGCCGACCGCTTCGGCGTCTCGCAGCTGCACCAGCTGCGCGGCCGCGTGGGCCGTGGCTCCGAGCCCGGGCTGTGCCTGCTGGTCACGGGGTCGCCGGCCGGTTCCCCGGCTCGCGAGCGCCTCGCCGCCGTGGCGGCCAGCACCGACGGCTTCGAGCTGTCGCGGCTCGACGTCGAGCTGCGGCGCGAGGGCGACGTGCTGGGCGCGCGCCAGTCCGGTGTCCGGTCGAGCCTGCGCCTGCTGTCGGTCGTGCGCGACGAGCAGGTCATCGCCGACGCCCGCGACGCCGCGGTGGCCACGCTGGCATCGGGTGACGTGCCGCCCGACCTCGAGGCGTCGATCCGCCGGCTCGAGGAGTCCGATCGCGCCGACTACCTGGAGCGGGCATGAACGAGCGCCAGCGAGTGATCGGTGGGCCGGGAATGCCGGCATCGGCGGGGGCGGCATGACGCGGATCATCGCGGGACGCTGGGGAGGCCGCCGGATCACGACCCCGCCGGGCGACGGCACCCGACCCACCTCCGACCGCGTGCGCGAGTCGGTGTTCGCCTCCCTGAACTCGCTGCTGGGCGGATTCGACGGGCTGCGGGTCCTCGACCTCTTCGCCGGCTCCGGGGCGCTCGGGCTCGAGTGCGTCTCGCGCGGCGCCGCGCACGCCGACCTGGTCGAGTCCGACGCGCGCGCTGCCCGCACGATCCAGCGCAACGTCACCGAGCTGGGTGCCTCGGCACGCGTCCATCGCGTCACGGCGCAGCGCTACGTGGCCGCGAACAGCGGTCCGTGGGACCTCGTGTTCCTCGATCCTCCGTACGCCGTCCCCACCGAGGAGGTGGCGTCGATCGTCGCCGCGCTGCGGCCCTCGCTGGCCGAGGACGCCGTCGTGGTGGTCGAGCGCTCGAGCCGCGACGAGTTCACGTGGCCCGAGGGGTTCGACGCGCTGCGGGACAAGTCCTACGGCGAGACACGGCTTTGGTACGGTCACTGACATGACGCGCGTGGTGTGCCCCGGTTCCTTCGACCCCGTCACGAACGGCCACCTCGACATCATCGAGCGCGCCTCGTTCCTGTTCGACGAGGTCGTCGTGGTCGTCCTGGTCAACGAGAGCAAGGCGGGCCTGTTCCCGATCGAGCGCCGCATCGAGCTGATCGCCGAGGCGACCGCCGAGATGGAGAACGTCACGCTCGACTCCTACGCCGGCCTCCTGGTCGACTACTGCGCGCAGAACGACATCCAGGCCATCGTCAAGGGCCTGCGTGCCGTCTCGGACTTCGACTACGAGCTCCAGATGGCGCAGATGAACGGCAACCTCACGGGGATCGACACCGTCTTCATCCCGACGTCGCCGGACTACACGTTCATCGCGTCGAGCCTGGTCAAGGAGGTCGCGCGCCACGGCGGCGACGTCAACGGCCTCGTTCCCAAGCACGTGATGAACGCCCTCGACGCCGCGTTCGGGCACTGACCCCCTGACCCGTCACTGCACGGGGGACCGGGGCTCCCAACCGCGTCCGAGGTGACTCCCGCGCCGCACGGCGGCGTTCCCGAACCGCGCGGCGACGCGATCGAGGGTCTGGTCGAGCACGGGATCGGCCTCGTCGTCGAGCGGCAGCACGAGCTGGGCCCCGTGGTCGTCGAGCCCCGACAGCGCGACGCCCACCAGCGTGATGCCCTCACGCTCGATGTCGGCCCGGCGCGACTCCAGCAGGGCGCGGGCGACGTCGGAGATCACCGACGTGCTCTCGGTGGGCCGGGGGAGCGTGCGGGACGACGTGGAGCGCCGGAAGTCCCCGAACCTCAGGCGGATCGTGACGGTCGCGGCGGTGCGGCCCGCCCGGCGCATGCGGCGGCCGACCTTGTCGCACAGCGCGAGCAGCGCCAGATCGGCATCGGCGAACGAGGCGCGGCCCAGCGCGTGCTGCGCCCCGATCGACCGGCGCGAGGGGCCGGGCTCGACCCGGCGGGAGTCGTGCCCGTTAGCGAGGGCGTGCAGGTGGTGGCCCGCGGCGCGCCCGACCACGGCGGACAGCTCGCCGGGGGTCAGCCGCGCGACGTCGGCCACCGTGCGCAGGTGGGCGGCGTGCAGCTTCGCCGCGGTGATGTCGCCCACGCCCCACAGCCGCTCGACGGGCAGCGCGTGCAGGAACTGCAGCTCGCCGTCGACCGGGACGACGAGTAGCCCGTCGGGCTTGGCCAGCGTGCTGGCGACCTTGGCCAGGTAGGGCGTGCGGGCGAGCCCCACCGAGATCGGCAGTCCCGTCTCGTCCTGCACCCGGCGCCGCAGTTCGCGTGCGATCGGCAGGGCGGGGCCCCGGAGCCGGCGCAGCCCGGAGACGTCGAGGAAGGCCTCGTCGATCGACAGGCCCCGCACGAGGGGAGTGGTGTCGCGGAAGATCTCGAAGACGGCCTTGCTGGCCGCGACGTAGGCGTCGAAGCGGGGCGGCACGACCACCGCGTCGGGGCACAGGCGCAGCGCCTGGCGACCGCCCATGGCGGTGCGCACCCCGCGCGCCCGTGCCTCGTAGGACCCCGACAGCACGACCCCGCCGCCGACGATCACCGGACGGCCACGCAGGGTGGGGTCGTCGCGCTGCTCCACGGACGCGTAGAACGCGTCGAGGTCGGCGTGGAGGATCGACCCGAACCGGTCCTGCTCCGCACCCTCCATGGGGACAGAGTCCCACCGGTCACTGACATTCGGGCGGGGTCGGCAGAGGGGTCTGGTGGAAACGGGAAGTTACGCCTAGCCTCCGATCATGAAACGGCCTGCCCGCCTGGGGCGCCTTGTTCCCGTCGTGTTCTCGAACGTTCTTCTCGCAACGGTGTTCTTGATAGGACCCGGCGTCACCGCGCCGGCCTCGGCAGCGGCCACGCCGAAGATCATGGTGGTCGGCGACTCGATCTCGCAGGGCCTAGAGGGTGACTACACCTGGCGGTACCGACTGGCGGAGAGTCTGTCGTCGCGTGGACAGGCTGCCGACTTCGTCGGACCGTGGTCAGGCACGTTGGTGACCAATCAGACGAAGAGTCACAACGGCGCCTACCGTCCGGGCATCAGCTTCGACAGCGCCAATCTCGCGCAGTGGGGCTGGCAGGTGCATCAGGCGAAGGACGTCATTGGAGAGAACGTCGCCACATACGCGCCCGACTACCTCCTCATCGAGCTGGGATTCAACGACATCGCTTGGGGAGTGAACGGGCCGGCAGGCGTCCTGCAAGACCTGGAGTGGTTGATTTACAACGCCAGGGAGAAGAACCCGTACGTGAAGATCCTGGTGGCGAACGTGCCGCAACGTACGGCTCTGTCGAACCTGCCTGAACTCCCCGGCCTCATCAGCGACTACAACGCCCGGCTGCGTGCCCGAGTGCCCGCCCTGAACAACGCAATCTCGCCGGTCACCTTCGTGGACATAGACGGGCCGCTGGACGCCGCGACGCACAGCTACGACGGGCTCCATCCGAACGTGCGGGGCGAGTTCGTGATCGCCAAGGCGTTCGCCGACGCGCTGGCGGGTCATGGCGTGGGCAAGCCCTTCGGAGCGCTGCCGGCCAGCTATCCATCAAACTTGACGCCGGCAGCCCCGGCGAGCATCACCGCCGTGCGCAGCGGAGAGGACATCAAGATCAGTTGGCCGCACGTCTTCGCCGCAGGCGGTTACGCCTTCTACAGCCGAGACGTCACGGCCGGGAAGCCGTTTGAGCGCGGCGTCTACGACATCAGCACGAACACCTGGACCGCTTCGCTCCTGCCCGCTGGACACAAGATGGAGTTCTACGTCCGAACCACCCGAGGCACGTACACGTCATCCAGCCAGTCACCGACGGCATCTGCGGTGGTCGCGCCCCTGCCGCCCGTCACCAACGTGAAGGCGACGGTTGATCCCAACAAGCCGTACGCCGTGAAGCTCACGTGGGATGCGGTCTCCGGGGCGAAGGATTACTCGGTCTACGCGGCGCCAGGCTGTGGCGACGTGCTTCCGCCCGAGAGGTCCGCCTACACGTTGCAGAAATGGGGACTCGGAAACACGACGACATGGACCCAGGAGTACGTCTTCGACGATTGCGTCAACTACGTCGTGCTGGCCTCGAGGAATGGCGGGGAGGGCGAGTGGTCACTCGTGTCCAGTGCGCGGGCGAGGCCGTACGAGGGGAACTACCTCCACGGGGTGGCGCGAAGCAGGTACTTCGACACGGAACCGGACCAGGTCGGTGTCGTGAAGGATCAGAAGGCTGAAACTCGCGTTGCTGCGGGCGAGGATCGGGGCATAGTCGTGGCACGAGGGTACATCCGGGGCAAGGACGCTGAGACTAACTCCATCGGCGACGGGAGGCAGTGGGATTCCAACCCCTACGCCTCCTCGAAGATTGGCGTCGCTTGGGACACGGCAACAGGTGAGATCGGTGTCTACGCTCATCGGTCTTGTGCGGTGGGTGGGTATCCGTTACTCAATATCGCCGCAGGTTGTCGATCAGCGCTACCCATCAAGTTCGTTGCGGATGCGAGCATCTACAAGGACTCGGACAAGTCGCGTTACACCTACGTATCCGTCCAGCGCCAGTCGTCCGGTGGGCTTCGGGCCACGGTCTCCGCAATGAACTCCTGGGAGGGCTTCGGCCCTTCACAGTTCGAGGTCGACTTCGGTCGCATCAATGCCACGTTTGTGCTCACGCCATCCGGAGCGACCTACCGTGCCACGCTAACCGGCGACAGGTTTCCGGCGTGGGAGTTCTACCGGTATGCGCGAACCGAGCCTGCACCCTTGGGGGAAAGGGGCGTGGCGAGGACCATCGGTACTCGGGACCAGACCGCGAAAGGAGATCTCAAGGGCAGCCCAAGTACGTGCGTAAGCCCAGCGGCGGAGAAGGGTCTCGAGGCGCCGCCGCACCCCATGGCCTGTTGAGCCGCATCCTTGAGTGCGCCTCGCGCGGGACCGCGATTGGCCTCCCCGTGGCCGCCCGGGGTAAGATCGACGCTGGCCCGTTTGCTGGCCGTGGTTCTTTGGTGCACTCGATGAGGGGTTTGACGTGACTTCCCGACCGTTCGTGTTCGACACCCAGGTGTTCGGACGTCGACCCGGTGCGGAGAAGTCGTACGATCTCGACCTCGAGGCACCCGCGGATCTCGGTCTTCCGGTCTTCGGTGTTCCCGAGGGCTCGCCCATCGGTCTGGAGCTTCGGCTCGAGGCAGTGATGGACGGTGTTCTCGCCACCGGAACCGCCTCGGTCCACGCCGTCGGCGAGTGTGTGCGCTGCTTGAGGGACGTCGAAGAGGATTTCGACTGCGACTTCCAGGAGCTCTACCTCTACGAGGACGCGGGCGAGGACGAACTGGCCCTCGAGGACGAGTATCTGGACCTCGAGCCCGTCCTGCGGGACGCGGTGGTGCTCGCACTGCCGCACAACCCGTTGTGTGATCCGGACTGTCCGGGACTGTGCCCCGATTGTGGGGCCCGGCTCGCGGACGATCCCGATCACACACACGGTGACGCGATCGACCCGAGATGGTCGGCGCTGACCCACCTGACCGAACGACCTGAGGAGTAACCGTGGCCGTCCCGAAGCGGAAGATGTCGCGCAGCAACACCCGGCACCGCCGTTCTGCGTGGAAGACGACGGCTGTCGCCACCGTCGACTGCGCGAACCCGGCATGCAACGGCAAGGTGATTTCCCACCGTGCCTGCGCCGAGTGCGGCCAGTACGGCGCGCGCGGTGAGCGTCGTCAGGTCCTCTGACCTGCACGACGTGCCCGAGCTCGCGGCACTGAGTGAGACGCTCGGGGTCCCCGATCTGGACCCCGAGCTCCTCACGCATGCCCTGACTCACCGTTCGTTCTCCTACGAGAACGGCCAGATCCCGAACAACGAGCGCCTCGAGTTCCTCGGCGACTCGGTGCTCGGCCTCGTGGTCACCGAGACCCTGTTCCGTGGTCACCCCGACCTGCCCGAGGGCCAGCTGGCGAAGCTGCGCGCGGCGGTCGTCAGCGCGAAGGCGCTCGCCGAGGTCGCGCGCACCCTCGGCCTGGGCGACCACCTGCGCCTCGGTCGTGGCGAGGAGGCCTCGGGCGGCCGGAACAAGCCCTCGATCCTCTCCGACGCCATGGAGGCCGTGCTCGGCGCGGTCTTCGTCGAGTTCGGCATCGAGCGCGCCGCCGACGTCATCCACGCGATCTTCGACCCGGTGATCGCCGACGCCGCCCAGATGGGCGCCGGCCTCGACTGGAAGACCTCGCTGCAGGAGATCTCGGCGCTGCACGGACTCGGCGTGCCCGCCTACGTCCTCGAGGGCACCGGCCCCGATCACGACAAGACCTTCACGGCCTCCGTCGTGCTGGGCGCCGAGCGCTTCGACGGCGGCACCGGCCGCTCCAAGAAGGACGCCGAGCAGATGGTCGCCGAGATCGCGTGGCGTGCCATCAGCGCTCGCGCGGCCGATCCCGCCCCGAGCCCCGACGGTGCCCGAACTTCCTGAGGTCGAGGTCGTCCGGCGCGGCCTGGACGACCACGTGGTGGGCCGCACGATCACCGCGGTGGAGGTGCTGGACTCCCGCTCGGTGCGTCGCCACGGACCCGGTCCCTCCGACTTCGTCGCCCGCCTCGTCTCCCGCCGGGTCGAGTCGGCCCACCGCCGCGGCAAGTACCTGTGGCTGGCGCTCGACGACGGCTCCAGCATCCTGACCCACCTCGGGATGAGCGGACAGGCCCTCATCGCCGATCCCGACGCCCCTGCGCCTCGCCACCTGCGGATCACCCTCGACCTCGACGACGGACGTCAGCTGCGCTTCGCCGACCAGCGGATCTTCGGCGGCATGGCGGTCAGCGAGACCGATCCGCCCACTGAGATCGCCCACATCGCGCTCGACCCGCTGGATCCCGCGTTCGACGACGCGGCGTTCGTCGCCCGCCTGCGACGGCGCCAGACCGGCGTGAAGCGCGCCCTGCTCGACCAGGGCCTGGTGTCGGGCGTGGGCAACATCTACGCGGACGAGGCGCTCTGGCGCGCCCGCCTGCACTACGCGCGCAACACGAAGGGGCTGCGGATCGCCGAGGCCACCGACCTGATCGGCCACGTGCGCGACGTGATGTCGCAGGCGCTCGAGCAGGGTGGCACGTCGTTCGACGCGCTCTACGTGAACGTCAACGGTCAGAGCGGCTACTTCGACCGCTCGCTGAACGCGTACGGCCAGGAGGGGCGGCCCTGCGACCGCTGCGGTGACCTCATCGTGCGCGAGCCGTTCATGAACCGCTCGTCCTACCGGTGCCCCACGTGCCAGCCGCGGCCCCGCAACGGTCGCTGGTGAGCCCCGGGATGCGCGCGGCTCGCTAGGGTGACCGCGTGGACCGGTACGGGAGCGAGGCGCGCGAGCGGGTCGTGCCCGAGCCGCCGAAGCGCTCCGGGCGCACCTCGTTCGAGCGCGACCGTGCCCGGATCCTGCACTCCTCCGCCCTGCGGCGCCTGGCCGGCAAGACGCAGGTCATGGGAGCCGGCACCGACGACTTCGTCCGCAACCGGCTGACCCACTCGCTCGAGGTGGCCCAGGTCGCCCGCGAGCTCGGCAAGAGCCTGGGCTGCGACCCCGAGATCGTCGACTCAGCCGCGCTGTCGCACGACCTCGGGCACCCGCCGTTCGGGCACAACGGCGAGACGGCACTGAACGAGGTGGCCGCCTCCATCGGCGGCTTCGAGGGCAACGCCCAGACGCTGCGCATCCTGTCGCGGCTCGAGGCCAAGACCTTCGACGCCCGGGGCCGCAGCGTGGGCCTCAACCTGACCCGCGCGACGTTGTCCTCGTGCGTGAAGTACCCGTGGCGCCGCGGCGAGCGGGACACCCCGAAGTTCGGCGTCTACGAGGACGACCTGCGCGTGTTCGAGTGGCTCGACATGCAGGGCCGGCTGACGATCGAGGCGCAGGTCATGGACCTGTCGGACGACATCGCCTACTCCGTCCACGACGTGGAGGACGGGGTCGTCGGCGGCTGGTTCAGCCTCGTCGGCGACCTCGACACCCCGGGATCGTGGCGCGTGGCGCGTGACTGGTACGACGCGACCGCCAGCGACGACCGCCTGGGCGCGGCGCTGGAGCGGCTGCGCGCGCTGCCGGAGTGGCCGGTGTCGGCGTTCACCGCCGACCGGTCGTCCCAGGCGGTGCTCAAGAGCCTGACCAGCGCCCTCATCGGCCGGTTCGCCGGTGCCGCCTACGAGGCCACGGTGCAGCGGTGGGGGACCGGTCCGCTGGTCCGCTACGCGGGCGAGCTCGAGGTGCCTCGGGACACCCTCGACGAGATCAACGTGCTGAAGTCGCTCGCGGCCCACCACGTCATGCGGGCCGACCCGCGCGTGCGCGACCTCGCCCAGCAGCGCGACCTGCTGCACGGGCTGGTGGCCCACCTGCGACTCAAGGGCGAGGGCGAGCTGGAGCCGGAGTTCGCCGCCGACTTCCGGGCCGCCGCCGACGACGCCCAGCGCCTGCGCGTGATCGTCGACCAGGTGGCCAGCCTCACCGACGCCTCGGCGCACGCCTGGGCCCGCCGGCTCCTC
Source organism: Aeromicrobium choanae (assembly GCF_900167475.1). Classification (NCBI taxonomy): domain Bacteria; kingdom Bacillati; phylum Actinomycetota; class Actinomycetes; order Propionibacteriales; family Nocardioidaceae; genus Aeromicrobium; species Aeromicrobium choanae. Next base: position 2,711,694 of record NZ_LT796768.1, read on the forward strand.
GGCTGACCGCCTGGGGGAGACGACCCGTATCGAGATCGGGCGTGGGTCGCAGCACCTAGGATGACCTCATGGCGCGCATCAAGGACGAGGACATCCAACTCGTCCGTGAGCGGGTCCGCATCGACGAGGTCGTCGAGCAGTACGTCACGTTGAAGAACGCGGGCGGCGGGGCGCGCAAGGGCCTGTGCCCCTTCCACGACGAGAAGAGTCCGTCGTTCAACGTCCGCCCGGCCCAGGGCTTCTACCACTGCTTCGGCTGCTCGGCCGGCGGCGACGCGATCAAGTTCCTCATGGAGATCGAGGGCCTGTCCTTCGCCGAGTCGGTCGAGCGGCTGGCCGACAAGTACGGCGTCCAGCTGCGCTACGAGGAGACCGGCGCCCCCACGGGCCCCCGGCGCGATCCCGGCCAGCGCCAGCGGCTCCTGCTGGCCCACAAGGCCGCCGAGCGCTTCTACGCGGAGCAGCTGATGTCCTCGAGCGAGGCGGTACCCGGCCGTCGCCTGCTCACCGATCGTGGCTTCGACCAGGCCGCGGCCGAGGTCTTCAGCATGGGGTGGGCCCCGAGGTCCGGTGAGGCGCTCGTCGCGCACCTGAAGGCGAAGGGGTTCGCCGAGGACGAGCTCATCGTCGGCGGCCTCGCCCGGCGTTCCGCCCGCGGCCTGTACGACGCGTTCCAGGGGCGCCTGCTGTGGCCGATCAAGGAGATCTCGGGCGAGGTCATCGGCTTCGGCGCCCGGCGCATGTTCGACGACGACTTCATGAAGGGCAAGTACGTCAACACGTCCGAGACGCCCCTCTACAAGAAGACGCAGGTCCTCTACGGGATCGACCTGGCCCGCGACCCGATCCGCAAGGAGAGCCAGGCCGTGGTCGTCGAGGGGTACACCGACGTGATGGCGTGCCACCAGGCCGGCGTGCTCACCGCGGTGGCCACGTGCGGCACGGCGTTCGGCGAGGGGCACGCCCGGGTCCTGCGGCGGCTCATGCTCGACCACGACGCCTTCCACGGCGAGGTCATCTTCACGTTCGACGGCGACGAGGCCGGCCAGCGGGCCGCGCTGAAGGCCTTCGAGGGCGACCAGGAGTTCGTCGGCCAGACCTATGCCGCGGTGGAGGAGCGGGGAATGGACCCGTGCGACCTGCGGCTCGCCGACGGCGACGCGGCGGTCCGCGACCTCATCGGCTCGCGCATCCCGCTCTACCGCTTCGTGCTGGACAACACCCTCGAGCGGTACGACCTCGATCGCGGCGACCAGCGGATCGACGCGGTCCGCGAGGCGGTGCGCCTCGCCTCGGCCGTGCGAGACACCTCCAAGGTCGACGAGTTCCTGCGTGAGATCGCCAACAGGGCCGGCGTCGACATCGACCTCGTGCACTCCGAGCACCGCAAGGCGGCCGGCCAGAAGCCCGCCCCGGCCCGGGCCCAGCGCGGTGCCGCCGAGCCCGAGCCGCCGCGCGCCGAGCCGACGGTGTTCGCCAGCTTCGGCGCGCCCCAGTTCGGCGACGAGCGCGAGGCGCTGAAGGCGCTCGCCCAGTACCCGCACGTGGCCCGCACGGTGGCGGCCGACCTCACCGACGACGACTTCGTGCACCCCGTGGCTCGCGAGATCTGGCGGCACATGGTGGCGCAGGGGCTGCCCGAGCAGGCCGACTCCGGGTGGCTGCCGGCGGTGGCCGACTCGCTGCCCGGCGACGACCTGCGCCGCGTGCTCGGCGTCGCGGCCGTCGAGCCCATGCACGCCTCCGAGCAGGGCGCGGTCTCGGTGGTGCCGGCCGTCCTGGCGCGCCTCCAGGAGCTCTCGCTGGCCCGGCAGATCGGCGACGTGAAGTCGCGCCTGCAGCGCACCGAGCCCACCGCGCCGGAGTACGCCGAGGTGTTCGGCCGGCTGGTCGAGCTCGAGCAGCGTCGTCGCAGCCTGCGCGAGCGCGCCCTCGGCGCCATGGCTCCCTGAGCCGCTGCCCGATACCCCGCGAGTTGGCGCAAAGTCGCCCGCCACTCGGCGTGAGGGTGCGGGGGTCGGTGAGGGCGGGACAGGTCGCCGGTGCTCGGGGCCCTGTGGGTGAGCGGCGCGTCGTCCACAGCGCGCTCCGCGCCCCTGTCGCGGGGCCGCGCCGACCGGGAGGTTGGGGTGGTGTCGCCCTTCGTGCTCCATGCCCTGGCCCAGGTCCCGATCCCCGCGGACGCCGAACGGATGCTGGCGCGTGCCGCCACGGCCGGTGATCGCGCCGCGCGCGAGGAGCTGATCTGCGCCGGGCTGCGCAACGTCGCCCTGCACGCGCTACGCCTGGGGCACCGGGGCGAGGGGCTCGACGAGGCCGTCGCGGCCGGGGCCGAGGCGCTCATCCTCGCCGTCGACCGCTTCGATCCCGACCGCGGCACGCGCCTGTCGACGTACGCCTGGAGCTGGATCGCTCGGGCCATGACGCCCGGCCGAGAGACACCCACCGTCGAGCACCGCACCACCTCCGCGAGTGGGAGCGACCTGCTCGACGACCTGCCCGAACACCTCGCCGCAGTGGCCGGATTGCGGTACGGACTGCTGTGCGAGGACGGCGTCGGACTCACGATCGACGAGGTCGCCGAGCACCTCGGGTTGACCCGCTGGCAGGTCCGCGATCGGGAGGGGAGGGCCCTTTCGCATCTGCGTGGACGACTTGCTAGAGTTGGTCGCCGTGCTCCTCTTGGGGAGCCGATCCCCCGTAGCTCAATTGGCAGAGCATTCGACTGTTAATCGAAGGGTTATTGGTTCGAGTCCAATCGGGGGAGCGCGAGAGGCCCGGTTCTCACTCGGATACGAGTGAGGACCGGGCCTTCTTCCTTGTCCGGGCGGGTGAACTTGTACGCTCGGACGGCGACGGGGAGGTAGCTCAGCCGGTCAGAGCAGAGGACTCATAATCCTTGGGTCGTGGGTTCGAGCCCCACCCTCCCTACTTCGGCAGCGAGCGGAGAGGTGGAGCGATGGCACGCGACACGGCCCTGTTCGACCTCGACGGAACCCTGTGCGACACGTCGTCCATCGACCACCTCGTGACCGGTGACGACCCCGACTACCGGGCCTTCCACGCGGCCTCAGCCGGATGCCCGCCGCGCACCGACGTCCTCGCGGCGCTCGAGGACGCGCGGAGCCGTGGGCTCGCGATCGCGCTGTGGACCGGACGCGAGTTCGTCTGGCGCGATCTGACCCTCGACTGGCTCGTCCTCCACGGCATCGCCCACGACGGGCTCTACATGCGCTGGGCGGCCGACTACCGGCCCGCCACCGTCGTCAAGACCGCACTGCTGGGCGACATCGAGGACGACGGGCTGCGCATCGTGGAGGCCTGGGAGGACGACGCTGCCGTCGTCACGCTGCTGCGCGACGCGGGCGTGCCGACGGTCCACGAGGTCGGGGGAGCGGCCTCCTGAGCGCGATTCGGCAGCCAGTCCTTGTCGCGGACCCCTGCATGGGCCACAATGGAGCCAGGTATCACCCGAGATCGCTGGGGAAGGCGCACCTAGGGAGGTACCGATGAACACGGTGAATACGGTCCGATCCGGCACCCCACTGACGCGGGGTGTCCTTTTCGTGCACTCTTCGCCCTCGGCGTTGTGCGCCCACATCGAGTGGGCGGCCGCCGGCGTGCTGGGCGGCAAGGTCGATCTGACCTGGACGCCCCAGTCAGCCGAGCCCGGAACCCACCGCGCCGAGCTCTCGTGGCAGGCGCCCGCCGGCACCGCCGCGTCCCTCGCCTCCGTGCTGCGCGGCTGGGACCTCCTGCGCTTCGAGATCACCGAGGAGCCCACCGCCACGAGCGAGGGCGCCCGCTACTCGTTCACGCCGAGGCTCGGCATCTTCCACGCCATGACCGGGCTGCACGGCGACGTGCTGATCCCCGAGGACCGGATCAAGGCGTTCCGGGTCAAGGCCGCCCAGGGCGACATCTCGATGGACGAGGCGCTCGACGGGTTGCTGGGCGTCAAGTGGGACGCCGAGCTCGAGCCGTTCCGTCAGGCCGGCGAAGGTGCGCCGGTCCGCTGGCTGCACCAGGTGATCTGAGGCCCGCTCAGCCGATCGTCACGGTGATGTCGGGCGTGGAGTCGCCGGACGCCTTGTCGGTGACCCGGAACTTCCTCTCGCCCGTGCGCGACGTGTAGATCTTCGTCTCGAACCGGCCGCCGTCGCCTGCCGCGACGGTGACGGGGAAGTCGTCCCAGGGGCCGTCGCCGTCCTTGACCTGGATCTGCAGCTGAGCGCCCTTGTCGGCGGTCGGCAGGACGCCCACGATGTCGAAGCGCTCGCCGGGGGCCGCACGGTTGCCGGGAACGGGCGTCAGCTTGGGCTTGGGGCCCTCGTCCTGCGCCTCGGGCTCCGGCGTGGGGGTCGGCGTGGGCGGGGGCGCCGTCGTCGGCTCACTGGTGGGTGCCGCGAGTGGCGGCAGGTCGGCCGACGTGACGCCGGTGGCGGTCAGGGCGCCCGCGGAGAAGAGTCCGATCCCGACGCCGAGCGCCACGCCGATGAGCGCGAGCCAGCCGAAGGCGCGCGCAGCCGGGTGGCGCAGGTCGGGTCGGGACGTCACGCCTGAAGTCTACGGGGCTTCTACGAGAAACCGGCGACGCCCTGACCTAGGATGATCAGATGGTGCTGCCCCCGGAGCGCGGAGCGGTGGACGACGTCGACTACGTCGTGGTCCACGGTTACCGCCGCGCCTACCGGATGCGCGGTACGGGCCCGCCGCTGCTCCTGCTGCACGGCATGGCGTGCGACTCCACCACGTGGTTCCCCGTGATGGACCAGCTGGCCGAGCACTTCACGGTCATCGCCCCCGATCTGCTGGGCCACGGTGAGTCCGACAAGCCCAACGCCGACTACTCGCTGGGCGGCTTCGCGAACGGCATGCGCGACCTCCTGACGATCCTGGGCATCGACAAGGTCACGGTGGCCGGACACAGCTTCGGTGGCGGTGTGGCCATGCAGTTCGCCTACCAGTTCCCCGAGCGCACCGAGCGCGTCGTGCTGGTCTCCAGCGGGGGACTGGGTCCTGAGGTCACGCCGCTCATCCGGGTCCTCACCCTGCCGGGAGTCGGCCTCGGGCTGCGCCTGGCCACGCTGAAGCCGTGGCGCGGTGTCGCCGCCGGCACGATGCGGGCGTTGTCCCACGTGCCCGCCGCCCGCGACCTGGACGAGGTCGCCGCGATCTACGAGCGTCTCGCCGACCCCGCCACCACGCTGGCGATCCGTCGCCTCACCCGCACGGTGCTGGACTGGGACGGCCAGTTCGTCACGATGGCCGACCGCGCCTACCTGACCCGCCTCATGCCGCTGCTCGTCGTGTGGGGGCGCAACGACCGCGTCATCCCCGTCGAGCACGCCCAGCGCCTGCCGCTGATGGAGAACTCGCACGTGCACGTGTTCGAGGACTCCGGGCACTTCCCGCACAAGGACCACCCCGACGAGTTCGCGCGGGTCGTGATCGACTTCTGCCGGGTCCAGGCTCCGGCCCAGTACCACCGAGGCAAGTGGCGCGCGCTACTGCGGCGCGGCGATCAGGCCGGGTTGGCCAGCGTGTCGGTGTCGGACGGACGCGAGTCGCCCTCCGCCGTGAGCTGAAGCTTGTGGTGCCGTTGGTGCCAGAACCCGTTGCCCGTCGCCCAGCCCGCCAGGGCCACCGAGATCCAGCCGATGAACGCCCCGGCGACGTCGTCGGCGATGAAGTGCCAGCCGAAGTAGATCGTGGCGATGACCGTCAGCACGAAGTAGATCCACGCCGTGATCTGCAGGTAGCGCGGCTGGTCGGTGCGCTGGAAGAACAGCACGGCCGTCAGGGTCACCGAGACGTGCAGCGAGGCGAACGCGCCGATGCCCCAGATGGGGGCCTGCGTGGGGTTCTCGTAGTTCTGTGCCGCATTGACGAAGAGCGAGTACTGCAGCTGGGTGACGCCCGTGGTGGGCAGGTCGTCGAAGAGGGTGGCGGCGGAGTACGCCGGGCCGAGCGAGGGGAAGACGTAGTACGCCGCCGCGCCGAGCACCCAGTTCAGCGAGAGGGCGGTGGCGTACCAGGCGCCGAGCGAGAAGTCCTTGTTGAGCACCAGGAACGCCGCGAGCGTGACCGGGATCAGCGGCAGGTAGCTGACGTAGACCGTGGCGAGGACCTGGGCCGCGAAGCCGGTTCCCAGCACGCTGTGCAGGATGTCCGCCGGGTGGTTGCCGAACATCAGCCAGTAGTCCCAGCGCGAGAGCATCGTGTCGAAGTTGACGCCCTCGCGCACGGTGGGCAGGAAGCCCTTGATGTTCCGGTAGCTGACGTAACAGACGTAGAACGTCAGCAGGCCCGTGGCGATGTGGAACACGCGGCTCCACGACCACTCGTCGCGGATGATGTCCTTCACCCCACGCCCGAAGTGGCGCACGCCCGCGCGCCGCAGCGCCATCGGCACGATGCCGAGGGCGAAGAACGCCAGGCCCATGACGGGCAGGCGCACGTACGCCGGGCCGAGGAAGCCCTCGGGGTCCTTCAGGGCGATGCCCAGACGGGCCGACATGACGATCGCCGTGATGCCGATGGCGGCCGCCAGGGCGACGCCGAAGGTGTACGGCCACGCGCGCAGCACGCCCCACCATCGTCCGAACATGCGGATCAGTCTACGGCGCGCTCGCTGAGAGCATCCTGAGGTGTCGGCCCGTCCGGGTCAGGCGGGGCTGCCCTCCTGCTTCACCCCTGCAACGGCGGTGGGATCGTCGATCCGCAGCGAGTCGAACGCCTCCTGCGCGACCTTCGGGTCGATCCGACCCTCGCGTCCGAGCGAGGCCAGCACCGCCACCACGATCGACTCGGCGTCGATCTGGAAGTACCGGCGCGCGCCCGCGCGGGTGTCGGCGAAGCCGAAGCCGTCGGCGCCCAGCGACATCCACGAGCCGGGGATCCAGCGCGAGATCTGGTCGGGGACCGCCCGCATGTAGTCGCTCACCGCGACGGTGGGTCCGCCCTCGCCGAGCTTCGTGGCGATCCACGGCGTGCGCGGCTCCTCGCCCAGGTGGTTGAAGTTCCAGCGCTCGGCCGACTCCGCGTCCCGCGCGAGCTCGTTCCACGACGTGACGGACCAGACCTCGGCGGCGACGCCGTACTGCTCGGCCAGGGTGGCCTGGGCCTGGAGCGCCCACGGCACCGAGACGCCGGAGGCGAGGATGCGAGCGGGCGCGTCGCCCTCGATCGGGGACGCGGCGTAGCGGTACGCGCCCTTGAGGATGCCCTCGACGTCGACGCCCTCGGGCTCGGCCGGCTGGTTGATCGGCTCGTTGTAGACCGTCAGGTAGTAGATGACGTCCTCGCCGAAGCCGCTCGCGGTGTTCTCGCCGTCGCCATACATCCGGCGCAGGCCGTCGCGCACGATGTGGGCGATCTCGAAGGCGTAGGCCGGGTCGTAGTGGACCACTGCTGGGTTCGTGCGCGCGATCAGCGGCGAGTGGCCGTCGGCGTGCTGCAGACCCTCGCCGGTGAGCGTGGTGCGACCGGCGGTGGCGCCCACGAGGAACCCGCGGGACAGCTGGTCGGCCATGGCCCAGAACGAGTCACCGGTGCGCTGGAACCCGAACATCGAGTAGAAGAGGTAGACCGGGATCATCGGCTCGCCGTGCGTGGCGTAGGCGCTGCCCGCGGCGATCGCCGAGGCGGCGGCGCCGGCCTCGCTGATCCCCTCGTGCAGGAGCTGACCCTTCTCGCTCTCCTTGTAGGCCAGGAGGAGCTTGCGGTCGACCGACTCGTACGTCTGGCCGTGCGGGCTGTAGATCTTCGCCGACGGGAACATCGAGTCCATGCCGAACGTGCGGTACTCGTCGGGCGCGATCGGCACGATGCGCTGGCCGATCTGCTTGTCCTTCATCAGCTCGCGCAGGAGCCGCACGAACGCCATGGTCGTGGCGATCTGCTGCTTGCCCGAGCCCTTGCGCAGGTCGGCGTAGGCGTCGTCCTGGGGCAGGTCGAGCGGCTTGGCGCGCACGATGCGCGAGGGCAGCGAGCCACCGAGCTCCTGGCGCCGCTCGAGCATGTAGCGGATGTCCTCGTGGTCGGCGCCGGGGTGGTAGTACGGCGCGCCCTCGGGGGAGTCGATCTGCTCGTCGGTGATCGGGATGCGCAGGCGATCGCGGAACGTCTTGAGGTCCTCGTTCGTCAGCTTCTTCATCTGGTGCGTGGCGTTGCGCGCCATGAACGACTCGAGCAGCCAGCCCTTGATCGTGTGCGCCAGGATCACGGTCGGCTGGCCCTGGTGCTTGGTGGCCGACTCGAACGCCGCGTAGACCTTGCGGTAGTCGTGGCCACCGCGCGGCAGCTTCTCGATGTCCTCGTCCGACAGGTGCTCGACGATCTTGGCGAGCTCGGGGTCGGGGCCGAAGAAGTGCTCGCGGTTGTAGGCACCCGTCTCGATCGAGAGGGTCTGGAACTCGCCGTCGGGCACGCGGTTCATCTGGTTGACCAGGGCGCCGGTGGTGTCGCGGGTGAGCAGGTCGTCCCACTCGCGCCCCCACACCACCTTGATGACGTTCCAGCCGGCGCCGAGGAAGAACGACTCCAGCTCCTGCATGACCTTGCCGTTGCCGCGGACCGGGCCGTCGAGCTGCTGGAGGTTGCAGTTGACGACGAACGTGAGGTTGTCGAGCTGCTCGCGCGCGGCCAGGCCGATGGCGCCGAGCGACTCGGGCTCGCCCATCTCGCCGTCGCCCAGGAACGTCCAGACGTGCTGGTCGCTGGTGTCCTTGATGCCGCGGTTCTGCAGGTAGCGGTTGAACCGCGCCTGGTAGATCGAGTTGATCGCCGCGAGGCCCATCGAGACCGTGGGGAACTCCCAGTAGTCGCTCATCAGCCGCGGGTGCGGGTAGGACGGCAGGCCCTTGCCCTCGCCCTGCGACTTCTCCTGGCGGAAGTTGTTGAGCGCCGACTCGTCGAACCGGCCCTCGAGGAACGAACGCGCGTAGATGCCCGGGGCCGCGTGGCCCTGGTAGTAGATCTGGTCGCCGCCGCCGGGGTGGTCCTTGCCCTTGAAGAAGTGGTTGAAGCCGACCTCGTAGAGGCTCGCCGCCGACTGGTACGTGGCGATGTGGCCGCCGACGCCGAGGCCGGGGCGGTTCGCGCGCGACACCATCACCGCGGCATTCCAGCGGATGTACGAGCGGATGCGCCGCTCGATGTCCTCGTCGCCGGGGAAGTCGGGCTCCCGCTCGGGCGGGATGGTGTTGATGTAGTCGGTGCTGCGCAGCGCGGGCATGCCGACGGCTCGCTCACGGGAGCGCTCAAGCATGCGCAGCATCACGTACCGCGCACGGTCGCGTCCGCGTTCGTCGACCATCTGGTCGAGCGAGCTGAGCCAGTCCCGCGTCTCGTCGGGATCGACGTCGGGCAGCTGCGTGGGCATGCCCCCGTGGATGATGGGGCGGTCGGGGCCGGATGAGGCCATGGTGCACTCCCTGGGGTGTCGGGATGGACCCTTCCATCAAACCACCCGGAGTTCGCTAGTGTGAGTCCGGCAAGCAACCGATAGGCCTTACTGAGCAGTAGGGCAGAAGGAGGTGCGGTGGACGCGGGGAAGCTGGGCTTCGAACCTGACTCCGTCATCCAGGAGCTCGGCTGGGACGAGGACACCGACGAGGAATTGCGGTCGGCGATCGAGTCCCACACGGGCAGCGAACTGGTGGACGGTGATGTCGGCGAGGTCGTCGACGGCGTGATCCTGTGGTGGCGCGAGGACGACGGCGACCTGACGGACGCTCTCGTCGATGCGACGCAGGACGTCGCCGAGGGGGGATCCGTGTGGCTGCTGACCCCCAAGGTCGGCCGGGACGGTCACGTCTCCGGTGCTGACATCGGTGAGGCTGCCCCCATCGCGGGACTGTCGATCACCACCACCTCCGCGGTCGGTCCGAACTGGGTCGCCACCAAGCTCTCGACGCACAAGCGATGAGCGCGCTCGTCGAGGTCGGCTCCGCCGCGCCGGACTTCACGCTCAAGAACCAGCACGGCGAGGACGTCTCGCTGTCGGGGCTGCGCGGCCGGAACGTGGTCGTGGTGTTCTACCCCTTCGCCTTCAGCGGCATCTGCACCGGCGAGCTGTGCGAGATCCGTGACAACCTGGCCGTCTTCAACGATGCCGACGCCGAGGTGCTGGCCATCTCGTGCGACCCGATGTTCGCCCTGCGCGCCTGGTCGGACCAGGACGGGTACGACTTCAGCCTGCTGAGCGACTTCTGGCCGCACGGCGCGGTGGCGAAGGCCTTCGGCATCTTCGAGGAGGGTCCCGGCGCCGCCGCGCGAGGCACCTACGTCATCGATCGCGAGGGCATCGTGCGCTGGAAGGTCGAGAACGGGCTGGGCCAGGCTCGGGATCTCTTTGCGTACCGTGAGGCACTTGCGTCACTCGACTGAGTTCTGAGCAAATTTTCAGGCCGTAACGCGAGGAAATCGCTCACGTCGGCCATGTGGATCTGGTTTGATAGGACTACCGCGCCGCCGGGGACCCGAGACCCCGGCGGCGCGGCTTTTCTGTGCGTGGGCCCGGTGAGGGGTCGTTGCGTTACCGTTCTCGTGCACTCGAAGCGTGCAGGCGGGGCGAATAGCTCAGTTGGTCAGAGCATCCGGTTTACACCCGGAAGGTCGGGGGTTCGAGCCCCTCTTCGCCCACCAACGGTGGCAGTCTGAGTTCCATGACGCCACCCCGAGTCATCGCGATGCTGCCGTGTGCCGACATCGATGAGATCACCGCGTTCTTCGACGCGCTGGGCTTCGCCGTGACCTATCGCCAGGTCCGGCCCAACCCGTACGTCGTGGTGGACGGGCACGGGTTCGAGCTGCACTACTACGGCATGGAGGGGCACCTCCCGGAGTCGTCCCACAGCACGTGCGGGGTCATCGTCGAGGACACCGGGCAGATCTTCGAGGCGTTCGCGGCAGGCCTCCGCGCGAAGTACGGGAAGCTGCCGGTCGCCGGCTTCCCTCGGATCACCCGGCCGCGGCCGCGCAAGAACGTGGGAGGCGTCACCGGCTTCAGTCTCATCGACCCCGCCGGGAACTGGATCCGGTTCTTCCGCGACCGCGCGGAGCCCGCCGCGCCGGGCAGTCCGCTGCACGAGAGCCTGCTGAACGCGGTCGTGCTGGCCGACAGCAAGGGCGACGTGCCCCAGGCCGCCAAGATCCTCCGCGGGGCGATCGCGCGCGCCGAGGACGGCGACGACGCGATGGCGGAGGCCCGAGACTTCCTCGGCGAGCTGGAGGAGCGGCTCGCGGGGGAGGGCGATGCGACATGACCTCGGACACTCCTCAGGAGGCGCTGGCGCGGCGGGTCCGCCGCGTGCTCGCCGGTCGCGCGAGGTGTCCATGTTCGGCGGCCTGTCGTTCATGGTCGACGAGTCCCTGGCCGTCGCCGCGCGACGTGACGGCAGCCTCCTCGTACGTGTCGATCCCGCCGAACGGGACGAGGTCATGCATCGCCCCGGAGCGGGACTCGCGGCGATGAAGTCCGGGCGCGAGATGGGCGACGGGTGGCTTGCGGTCGCGCCGGACGCCCTGGTCGACGACGACGCCGTGGGGTCCTGGGTGGCCGTCGGCCTGGCCGCTCGTCCACAGTGACGCGGCGAGATGGAGCGCTTGTCGGAGCCGCCTGACACGATCGGGACATGACGACGATCGCCACGACCACCGCCGACGAGGCCCTCGAGCGCCTGCGCGCGCTCACGGGCCGGCCCGATGCGCGCTTCCACGAGGGCCAGCTCGAGGCGATCGCCGCGCTCGTCGACCAGCAGCGGCGGGCGCTCGTCGTCCAGCGCACCGGCTGGGGCAAGTCGGCCGTGTACTTCGTCGCCACGGCGCTGCTGCGCTCCCGCGGTGCCGGTCCCACGGTCCTGGTGTCGCCGCTGCTGGCGCTCATGCGCGACCAGGTGGCCGCGGCCGAGCGCGCCGGGGTGCGTGCGGCGGCGATCAACTCCGCCACGGTCGAGGAGTGGGACGACATCGAGGCGCGCCTGGCGGCCGACACGATCGACGTCCTGCTGGTCTCCCCGGAGCGCCTGAACAATCCCACGTTCCGCGAGCAGCAGCTGCCGCGGCTGCTCGACCGGATGGGCCTGCTGGTCGTCGACGAGGCGCACTGCATCTCCGACTGGGGCCACGACTTCCGCCCCGACTACCGCCGGCTGGCGCACGTCATCGAGTCGCTCGGGCCCCAGGTCCCTGTCCTGGCCACCACCGCCACCGCGAACGCCCGCGTCGTGGCCGACGTCGCCGAGCAGCTCGGGGGCGACGTGCTCACGCTGCGCGGCTCCCTGGCCCGCGACTCGCTGCGACTCGGGTCGCTCACGCTGCCCTCGGCGAAGCAGCGGCTGGGCTGGCTCGTGGCGCACCTGGGCGACCTCACCGGCAGCGGGATCATCTATTCGCTCACCGTCTCGGCGGCCGAGGACACCGCACGGCTGCTGCGCGAGGCGGGCTTCGAGGTGCGCGCCTACACCGGTCGTACCGACCCGTCCGAGCGCGAGGAGCTCGAGCAGGCGCTGAAGGAGAATCGTGTGAAGGCCCTCGTGGCCACCAGCGCCCTGGGGATGGGGTTCGACAAGCCCGACCTCGGCTTCGTCGTGCACCTCGGGGCGCCGTCCTCGCCGGTGGCGTACTACCAGCAGGTCGGCCGTGCCGGACGCGCCACGGATCGTGCCGACGTGCTGCTGCTCCCCGGGCCCGAGGACCGCGACATCTGGCGCTACTTCGCCACCGCGTCGATGCCCGACCCCGAGCGGGCCGACCGGGTCATCTCCCAGCTGGGCTCCGAGCCGATCTCCACGCCGGCACTCGAGGCGCTCGTCGACATCAAGCGCACCCAGCTCGAGCTGCTGCTGAAGGTGCTCGACGTCGACGGCGCCGTGCGCAAGGTGCGCGGGGGATGGGTCGCCACGGGGCAGCCGTGGGTGTACGACGCCGAGCGTTACGAGCGCATCGCTGCGGCGCGCGAGCACGAGCAGCAGGCGATGCTGACGTACGAGCGCGGGCAGACCTGCCGGATGGAGCTGCTCCAGCGCGATCTCGACGATCCGTCGGCCACGTCGTGCGGCCGCTGCGACGTGTGCACCGCTGCCTGGTACCCGACCGACGTGCCGGAGGCCACGGTCGGCCGCGCCACCGAGGCGCTCGACCGGGTGGGCGTGCCGATCGAGCCGCGGGGCCAGTGGCCCACGGGCGCCGACCGGCGCGGGGTCGACGTCAAGGGCCGGATCGCGGTGGACGAGCGGGCCGAGACCGGTCGCGTGATCGCGCGTCTCACCGACCTCGGCTGGGGTGGCACCCTGCGCGAGCTGTTCGCCGCGGGCGCACCCGACCGTGAGATCCCCGAGCCGCTCGTCGGCGCGGCCGTGCGTGCCCTGCGGGACTGGCCGTGGGAGGAACGTCCCGTGGCGGTCGTCGCGATGCCGTCGGTCACCCGGCCCACCCTCGTCGCCTCCACGGCCGAGACGATCTCGCGTCTCGGCCGGATGCCGCTGCTCGGCACCCTCGACCTCGACCCCCACATCCCGCGCTCCGAGACCGGGGGCAACAGCGCCTTCCGGCTCGCCTCGGTGTGGGGTCGGTTCAGCGTGGGTCCCGAGCTCGCCTCCGCGCTGCGGGACACTCCGGGGCCGGTGCTCCTCGTCGACGATCTCGTCGACAGCCGATGGACGATCACCGTGGCCGCACGCGAGCTGCGCCGGGCCGGCGCCGCCGCGGTGCTGCCGTTCGCTCTGGCCACGGTGGCCTGACGCGGCGAGGTGTGCTGGCATGGGGGCCATGACGACGCGTGAGACGGGGCAGTGGCGGCGAGTGATCAGCGGGCTGTTCCCGCTCTGGGCCTGGCTGTTCCTGCTGGCCGTGGTGGCCGGGTTCGCCCTCGACGTCCCGATCGGGATCACGAGCCTCGCCGTCCTCGCGTTCTTCGCGCTGTGCCTCGTCCGCCCGCCGCGGCAGGACGACCGTGAGCCCGAGGTGGTCGACAGTCCCGTGCGCGGCACGTGGACGGTCGTGCACAGTCCCGTGTCGTCCGTGCCGAGCCACGGAGTTCGCGGCTACGGCCAGTCCCATGCGATCGACATCATCCACCCGCGACCCGAGGGCACCGAGCCGACGTACCCCGTGTTCGGCGGGTTCGAGCGACCTGAGACGTTCAGCTCGTTCGGCGAGCCCATCCACGCCGTCGCCGACGGCACCGTGGTGAAGGTCCTCGACACCCGGCGCGATCACCTCTCACGCACCTCGTGGCTCGCGTTCGCCTACATGATGGTGATCGACGGGCTTCGCGACCTCGGGGGAGCGGCGGCCGTCGTGGGCAACCACGTCGTCGTCGACCACGGCGCCGGCGTGTACTCCCTCTACGCCCACGTCCGTAGGGGCAGCGCGTCGGTCGCGGTCGGCGACCGAGTCGCGACGGGGCAGGTGGTCGGCGAGGTCGGCAACTCGGGGAACACGTCCGAGCCGCACCTGCACGTGCAGCTCATGGACCACGCGGCGCCGCTGCGGGCCGCGGGCCTGCCGATGCGGTTCAGCGACATCAAGCAGCCCGAGGGTGCGGTCGACCGCGGGTGGACGAAGAAGGAGCCCGAGCTGGGGATCGAACCGGGGATGCCCGCCAACTTCCAGGTCTTCGAGGCCTGACGGACAGGCGTGACAGACTCGCCCCATGCCTTCGCTGCGTGACGTGATCGCCGTTCTCGACGGTCTCTACGACCCCCGCTGGGCCGACGACTGGGATGCCGTGGGCACCGTCGTCGGCGATCCGAGCGCGCCGGTCTCCTCGATCCTGTTCGCGGTCGATCCGGTGCAGGCCGTCGTGGACGAGGCCGTCGAGCTGGGGGCCCAGCTCGTGGTCACGCATCACCCGCTCTTCCTCAAGGGGACCACCTCGGTGGCCGCCACGACGCCCAAGGGGCGGGTCGTCCACACCCTCATCTCGCACGGGATCGGCCTGCACACGTGCCACACCAACGCCGACTGTGCGCCGCGGGGCGTGAGCGAGTCCATGGCGACGACGCTGGGCCTCACCGACGTGCGACCGCTCGAGGTCGACCTCGACCCGCCGATGGACAAGTGGGTCGTCTTCGTCCCGCGCGACGACGCCGATCGCGTCGTCGCGGCCCTGCACGAAGCGGGCGCCGGCAGCCTGGGCGACTACGACCGGGCCCAGTTCCAGAGTCCGGGCCGCGGGTCGTTCCGGCCGCTCGAGGGCGCCGATCCGGCGATCGGGTCGATTGGCGAGGTCGAGTGGGTGGACGAGGTCCGCGTCGAGGTCGTGGCCGACCAGTCGATCCGTGAGGACGTGCGCTCGGCGCTGCTGGCCGCGCACCCCTACGAGGAGGTGGCCTACGACCTCTGGCCCCTGGCCGCCCGGCCCAGCGAGCGCGGCTCGGGGCGCATCGGGCGCCTGCGCGAGCCGATTACGCTGGGCGCGTTCGCCGAGCATGTGCGCGGCTGCCTGCCTGCTCACGCGGGCGCCACCCGGGTCGCCGGCGACCTCGAGCGCACCATCGAGACCGTCGCGGTCTGCGGGGGATCGGGCGACTTCCTCCTCGGCACGGCCGACGCCGCCGGGGCCGACGTCTACGTCACCTCCGACCTGCGCCACCATCCCGTCAGCGAGCACCTCGAGCGGGCCGGCGCGTGCGCCGTGATCGACGTGCCCCACTGGGCCGCCGAGTGGACCTGGCTGCCCACCGTGGCGGCGGCGGTGCGCGAGGAGTTGGGCGATACGGTGAAGACCCACGTCTCCACGATCGGCACCGATCCCTGGAGCCGGACGTTGTCATGAGGAGTCGCACGTGAAGGCTGAACCGGTCGCCCAGCAGGCGCTGCTGGACCTGCAGGAGAAGGACTCGGCGCTGGCGCAGCTGACCCACCGCCGCAACACCCTGCCCGAGCACGCCGAGATCGCGGCCGTCGACGCCCGGATCCGCGAGATCGACGCCCGCCGGATCGAGGCGCAGACCCGCGTCTCCGACCTCGAGCGCGCGCAGGCCAAGGCCGACACCGAGGTGGAGCAGGTCAAGGCCCGCCGCACCCGTGACGAGGAGCGGATGGCCTCGGGCGCCATCTCGAACCCGAAGGACCTGTCGAGCATGCAGAGCGAGCTCGAAGCCCTCGCGCGCCGGATCTCCACGCTCGAGGACGAGGAGCTCGAGGTCATGGAGCAGCTCGAGACGGCCCAGGCCGAGCTGTCCCGGGCGCTCTCCGAGCTGGAGGCCGAGAACGCCACCCGCGACACCCTGGTGGCCGCGCGCGACGAGAAGGTCGCGGCGATCGACGCCGAGGCCGCCGAGGCCTCCGCCGGTCGCGAGAAGGTCCGCCCCCAGGTGCCCGACGACCTCTTCACGCTCTACCAGAAGCTCGCCGGCAACCACGGTGGCCTGGGCGCGGCCGCCCTGCGCGCCCGTCGCTGCCAGGGCTGCCACCTCGAGCTCAACGGCGCCGACCTGCGCGAGCTGCTCGCCGAGCCCGCCGACACCGTGCTCCGCTGCCCCGAGTGCAGCCGCATCCTGGTGCGCACCTCCGAGCCCAGCGCCTGATGGGCTGGGTGGCCGAGGCCGACGGAGGATCGCGCGGGAACCCCGGTCCTGCCGCCTACGGTTCGGCGCTGCTGAAGGACGGCGCTCTCGTCGCCGACCGCGGCGAGACGATCGGCGTCGCGACGAACAACGTGGCCGAGTACCGCGGCCTCATCGGCGCGCTCGAGCTCGCGCGCGAGCACGCCGGCGGTGAGCCGCTCGAGGTCCGCATGGACTCCAAGCTGGTCATCGAGCAGATGGCCGGGCGCTGGAAGATCAAGCACCCCGACATGAAGCCGCTCGCGATACGGGCGCAGGCGATCGTGCGCGACCTCGGCCCCGTCACGTGGACGTGGGTGCCGCGCGCACAGAACGCCCGGGCCGACGCGCTGGCCAACGCGGCCCTGGACGCGCAGAAGGCAGGCCGCTCGGGCCTCGTGTCGTCCTTCGACTCCACCCAGCCGGTGCAGCTGGCCGACGAGCCGCCGGAGCCGCCGGCGCTGTTCACCGAGCCCCGCGACGAGGCGAAGGACAAGAAGCCGGCGCTCGGCTGGCGCGGGTCGATGCACGGCGACCCCACCACCGTCATCCTGCTGCGCCACGGCGTCACGGCCCACACGCAGCGCAAGCTGTTCAGCGGCACCGGTGGCGAGGATCCGCCGCTGGTCGACGAGGGTGTCGAGCAGGCCCGCCATGCCGCGGCGTGGATCGCCGAGCGCGGGGGAGCGGACGCGATCGTGTCGTCCCCGCTGCAGCGCACCCGCCAGACCGCGGCCCAGGTGGCCGAGCGACTCGGCCTGCCGGTCGAGATCGAGGAGGGCTTCGCCGAGGCCGGCTTCGGTGAGTGGGACGGCTTCTCGTTCGGCGACATCATGAAGCGCTGGCCGAAGGAGCTGGACTCCTGGCTCTCGTCCACCGCGGTCCCGCCGCCGGGTGGTGAGTCGTTCGACGCCGTCGCCACGCGCGTCGAGGCGGCGCGCGACCGGCTGCTGCAGCGTCACGCGGGCCGGACGGTGGTCGTGGCCAGCCACGTCACCCCGATCAAGCTGATGGTGCGGCTCGCGCTCGGCTCGGACATGGGCGTCATCCACCGGATGGAGCTCGCGCCGGCCTCGATCACCACGATCACGTGGTGGCCCGACGGCACCCCGAGCCTGCGTAACTTCTCCGCCACGCCCTGATCTCGGTCAGCGCAGGATGACGTCGAGCCGCGTGGGGCCGGACGCCTCGACCGTCCAGCCGAGGTCGCGCAGGGCGTCGGCGAGCGTATCGGCGTCCTTGGCCTCGACGCCCTCGGCCAGCAGCTGACCCACGATCCGGCCCTTCGTGGCCTTGTTGCTGTGGCTGACGATCGAGCGCCTGCCGTCCGTCTCGGTCAGCACGCGCATCGTCACCGAGCCCGCAGGCGCCTGGCCCAGCGCGACGTAGGTGCCGGACCTCAGGTCGAGCACCAGCTCCCCCTCGGCGAGCTCGGCCAGCGCCCGGGGGACCACCGGCTTCCAGCGGCTGGCGACGGTACCGAGTCGCGGCAGCGTCACCGAGCCACTCAGCCGGTAGGCCGGGATGAGGTCCTGCGGGCGCACCAGCCCGAACAGCGCCGACGCGATCGCCAGGCTCGCGCGGCCGCGCTCCTGCGCCGCGTCGTCGAGGTCCGCCCAGCCGAGCTCGGAGTAGAGCACCCCGGTGTAGACCTCGATCGCCGGCGCGGTGGGCTTCTCGCGCAGTCGCGTGTTCCGGGCGATGTCGTCGGCCTGCGTCGGCCCGAGACCGAGGATCTCGGCGGCACGCTTCGTCGAGCTGAGCCGGACGAGGGCGTTCAGCAGCTGCTCGCGCGTGCGGCCCAGGACGGGGGAGGAGAGGGTGCCCAGGTTGAGCACGGGACCGGTCGCGGGGCGGGTTTTTCCCTCAGAGGGAGGCAGCACGATCAGCACGTCGCGACCCTATGTCAGCCGAGCAGCAGCCAGATGCCGAGGGCGGCGAACAGCAGCGCGGCCACGGCGTGCACGGCCCGCACCGGCAGCACCTTGAGGATCTGCTTGCCGAGCAGGACGGCGAGGGTGATCGAGAAGACCATGCCGATCGTGCTGCCGATCCAGACCCAGTACCACGAGTACTGCGTGGCCAGGGTCATCGTGGCGAACATCGTCTTGTCGCCCAGCTCGGCCAGCGCGAACGCCAGCCCCACGGTGACCAGGGCGCGCCCGCTGTGGGGGACGACGCTGATCTCCTCCTCGTGCTCCTGCCCGAGCAGGGACCAGGCGGTGATGGCGGCGAAGACGAGGAAGACGACACCGGCCACCACCTGCAGGACGTGCTCGGGGATGAGGTTCCCGAGGGCCTCGCCGACCAGGGCCGAGGCGAGGTTGATGAGCGCACAGGCGATCCCCATCCCGAGGACCACCGTGCGGGCGCGGTAGCGCGTGGCGAACGTCATCGCCATCAGCTGGCTCTTGTCGCCGAGCTCGGCGACGAACACCAGCGCTGCCGCGATGAACACTGCTTCCATGACAAAGGCTCCTCGTCCACCCGGACGAGGAGCCTTGGGATACGACGAGCCTCGACCGGGCTCGCTTGCACGAATCCGGTCGAAAGTCTCGTCCGCCAGATCACTCTGGCCCGCTGTACCGGAGACCGAGGTCTCAGTGTGTCGACGCAGCGATTGGGGACTACTCCCTTTCGATGCTCCCAGCCTACCGGGGCGGCGGTCACCCTCGCCCGCGGGGCATAGGATGGGTCCGCGAATGAGTCGGCCGGGCGGCCGCGGCGCCTCCGGGCGTCGAGGAAAGTCCGGACTCCGAAGAGCACGGTGGTGGCCAACAGCCACCCACGGTGACGTGCGGGACAGTGCCACAGAGAACAGACCGCCAGCGGCCACCTCCGGGTGGTGCGGGTAAGGGTGAAACGGTGAGGTAAGAGCTCACCAGCGCGGCGGGTGACCGTCGCGGCTAGGTAAACCCCACCGGGAGCAAGACCAAGTAGGCCCTCCGGGGCCGTGCCACAGGGCTGCTCGTCCGACGTGGCAGGTAGGTCGCACCGAGGTGTCCAGCAATGGGCATCCCAGATGGATGGCCGCCCCTGTTTCGACAGGACAGAATCCGGCTTACAGGCCGGCTCATTCGCACCACCTCGTCCGCCCGGCGAGAACGTGGACCGGTGGCCCTAGACGGGGTCCCGCAACGCGGGACACAACCCGACGAAGTCGGAGCTTGCCGTCAGATAGAAGCAGGTGGCCTCGGACTTCAGGTCGTACTCCTCCCCGAGGTCCCTCAGCATCCACGTCGCCAGGTTCTCCGGTGTGTCATCGCCGGCCGGTGCGGAGGTCGGGATGTGAGCGAACGGGATGATGACCGTCATCGGCCGGTCGTAGCCGTTGGCAGGGTCCGGCGCGAGCATCAGGACAACTGCCTCCTCCGACGATTGCAGCCGGGAGTCTGTCATTCGCCTGGTGATGGCAGAGATGACCTCGTGTCTGAGACTCATGGCTGATTCGTACCTTGTCCGCAGGTTGTGGGCAACACATCGAGACGGTGTCCGCCACTTGATGCACCGTGAGCCGCTGAGCCCGCGGGCGCCGCGGTCGCGGATCGGGCACGATGAGCCCATGGCGTACTTCTACTGCTTGAAGCACAACACCGTCGAGGGCGACGAGGGGTGCAAGGCGTCCGATCGCCTCGGCCCCTACGAGTCGGAGGCGGAGGCCTCGCGTGCGCTGGACACCGCGCACGAGAAGTCGAAGGCGTGGGACGAGGACCCGAAGTGGAACGACGACGCTCCACCGGCCGGCTCACCTGAGTGACCCTTCCCGACCGGCTCGGCCGCGCCGGCTGGCCGATCGCCTGGGTCCTCCTGGCGCTGCCGCTGCTGTGGTGGACGGTCGGGCTCCTCTCCGACGGCTGGCTCCCGCACGGTGACACGGCCGTGGCCGCCGTGCGGATCCACGACGTGTTCGGGCCGCACACGCCCCTGCTGGGCATGCCCTCGACCGGCGGAGAGATCGTCGAGGGCGCGCACGCCCACCACCCCGGCCCGATGCAGTTCCAGCTGCTGGCCCCGCTGTACGCGCTGAGCGGCTTCGCTCCCTGGGCGCTGGTGGTGGGGTCGTTCCTGCTGCTGACCGGGCTCCTGGGCCTCGCCCTCGCCGCGGCCTCACGGGCCGCCGGGCGCCGCGGCTGGCTCACCGTCGCGGTGGTCCACCTCGCCATGATCGTGGGTGTCGGCGTCGCCCTCGTCACCCCGTGGAATCCGTGGGTGGCGATGTTCGCGCTGGGCGCCTCGGTCTCGGCTGCCTGGGCCGTCCTGACCGGTCACGGACGCTGGTGGCCGGTCTTCGTCGTCGTGATCTCGCTGGCGGCGCAGACCCAGCTCGCGATCGCTCCGCTCGCCCTCGTGCTGGGACTGGTCACGCTCGGCGCCTCGATCGCGCTGTGGAGGAGGGGACGCCTCGAGGTCACGCGGGGAACCCTCGTGCTCACCCTCGTGCTGGGGCTGGCCTGCTGGGCCGCTCCGCTCGTGGAGGTGGTGCGGAACGAGCCGGACAACCTCGACCTGCTGGCGCGCATCGCCGGATCCGGCGGCGGACTGCTGCCCGCCGTCCTGCTCGCCGCGGTCGTCGGAGGGCTGCTGTGGTGGACCCGGCGGCGGCGCACGGGCCTGACCTCGGGCGATCCCTCGAGCCTGGTGACGTGGCTGTGGATCGGCACGCTCGTGCTGCTGGCCTCGGCGACGAGGGCGGGGGAGGGCCGCGGCTTCTACGTCGTCTACGGCGCCGCCGTCCCGCTCACTCTCCTCGCGTGGCCGGTGGTCGGCTGGGCGCTCCGGTCACGGCACCGACGTGCGCTCGGCGGGGTCGCTGTGGCCTGCGCGCTCCTGGCCCTGGCGTTCCTGCCGAAGAACATGGCCGACACCGCTCAGGGGGACAGCCGTCGTGCCGCGCCGGTGATCCGGGCGGCGCAGGCGATGGCGGGGACGGCCGGCGGCCCCGTCGTGGTCGAGACCAAGGGCGGGCTGGCCTGGCTCGACATCGGCGCGGGCGTCTACGCGGCGCTGCTGGCTGATGGCCACGACGTGTACTTCGACGCGCGGGTCGACGGCGAGCGCGAGGACGACTTCCGCGATCCACGGCAGGCGGAGGGTCCCGTGCGCCGGATCACCGTCCACAGTCATCCGGGAACGACCGATCCACCGCCGGAGGGCGCGGTGGTCGACCGGATCGAGCTGCCGCAGCCGGCGGGAGCCACCGTCGTGTCGGGTGCCGAGCGGTACGTCGACCTCGTGCTGCTCGACGAGCGCTGACCCCCGTCAGGCCTGGGAGGCGCGGTACCCGGCTGCCTGGGCGGCCGACTCGGTCGCGAAGCACTCCTCGGGCTTGGTCACGTCGTAGTAGCGACCGCTCGGGAGGTGGTAGATCATCGAGTTCGCGTTGCCCTTGATGGGGTGGCTGCCCGGGCAGTCGTAGGCCGAGACCGGCGGGACGGCGCCGCCGGGATTCGTCCGCTTCTTCTTCTTCTTCTTCTTCTTCTTCTTGGCGCTCTCCGCCTTGCCCTTCGCGGGCCGGTCCACCATCGTGCGGGCGTCACCGCAGCGGGCCACCCGCCGGCTCAGCACCCGGTGTTCCGCACGGTCGACCGTGAGGTTCCAGCGGTACTTCACGGCCACCCAGCGGGCGACGTACGCGCAGGTGCGGTGGCGCGGCAGCCAGCTGGCGGGATCGTGATCGGACTTCGACTGGTTGGAGTGGCTCGAGACGGCCAGCAGCGAGTGCCGGTACGACGTGTCGTTGGCGAAGCCGCGGCGGCGGTTCGTGCTCCACGTGGAGGCGCCCGAGCGCCACGCCTCGGCGAGGGCCACACGGTGGTCGATCTGCAGTCCACGTGGCTTGGTGATGGTGCGCCCGGTGTACTCGTTCACCCAGCGACCGCGCTTCACGCGGCACCACCGGTCCTTGGAGGCCTTCTTGCGCGACTCGGCGATCAGCACCGTCTCGCGCACGTTGCACTCGCCCTTGCGCATCGTCCAGTGGTCGAACGCGTCACGGTCGTACGTGCCGCGGTCCTTCTCCGGGGCGATCCGCAGCTTCTTCAGCAGCTTCCCTGCGGCCACCTTGCGAGGGCCCGCCTCAGCGGGGGACGAGGTGAGCGCGAGCGTACCCAGCGCCAGCGCCAGGGCGAGCAGGATCGAGGGGAGACGGCGGGGCATGATCCCGACCGTAGGCAGTCACCTGGGCCCCGTCCGGCGAATCAGCCACATTGGTCCCATCGGGCCATGGGAGGGCCTCAGGACAGCGCCCGGGCGACGAGGTCGACGAGCCCACCGCGCCAGCAGGCGTAGTCGTGGCCGCCGTCGAACTCGGTCAGCTCGACCGTCGTCTCCGTGGTGGCGAGGTCCTCGGCCAGCCGGCGGTGGAGGGGCAGCAGGGTCCACTCCTGCCGACCGACCTCGAGCAGGACGAGCCCTCCGCCCCGGGCCAGCTCGGGGGCCGGATCGGCCTTCCAGAGCGAGGCGGACTGAGCGATGGCGACGCCCACGCGATCCGGATGAAGCGCGACGGCCCACAGGGCCGAGAGTCCGCCCAGGCTCTGCCCCGCGACCACCGTCCGCTCCGGCGAGCGCGAGACGTCCTCCCGTGCGTGCAGCCACGGCAGCACCGAGGTGGCCACGAAGGCCGTCACGCCCTCGGGAGTGCCGACGTCGGCCCACCGGTCGGCCACGCTGCCCGAGGCGACGAACACCGCCACGTGCGCCGGGACGGCACCGTCACGGTGGGCGGCGTCGAGGGAGCGGTGCAGGCCGTGGTGATCGAGCCAGGTCTCGCCGTCGAGGACCACGAGCACCGGCAGGTGGCGACCCGAGCCGACCCGGTGGACCCACACGTCGCGCCCGTCGATGCGATGGACCGGCGGGCGGGGCGTGAAGGAGTCACCCGGCCATGGCTGCGCCGGAGCGTCCGGGAGCGACACGACGGACATGGCCGTTCCCGCGCGGTTCAGCGCGCGATCGGCCACGTGCGGGTCGGGCAGGCCGCGATCGAGCAGCGACCGCAGCCCGACGTGCCCGTCGGCCCGTCGCCACGGCGGCTCCTCCGGCCACTCGTGGACGATGAAGGAGTACGACGCCCGCCACGTCGGCGCCATGCGCACGCTCAACGCCCACGGACCGCGCGGGCCGACCTGCTCCATCGTGGTGGCGTCGAGGTCGGACTCGTCCGTCAGGCGGTTGGCGAACAGCAGCACCGAGGAGGCGCCTGGCGCGTCGTGGACGAACGTCACGACGCACGTGTCGGGCTCGATGTCGACGATGGGCCCGCGCGCCGCGCGCAGCACCTCGGGGTCGCGCAGTCGCTCGGGCAGCGGCACCCGGGGGACCGGCGACGGACGAGGAACCTTGGGCGGTTGCCTCATGACACCCCCGGATCCGAACGGCCCGGCCCTAGACTCGACGGACCATGACCATGCACGTCCCCCGACCGCCGCGAGCGTCCACGGCGCGCGGCTCGGACCGAGCGCGCGAGACCTTGCGGATCCTGACCGAGAACATCACGTCGGGTCGCTGGCCGCTCAACAGCCGGATCCCCACCGAGTCCGAGCTCATGGCCGAGCTCGGCGTCGGGCGCAGCACCCTGCGCGAGGCGGTGAGCTCGCTGACCGCGCTCGGGATGCTCGAGCCGGCCCGGAGCCGTGGCACGTTCGTCCGCTCGCTCAGCCCCGTCAGCGCGCTGCTGTCGGACTTCATCGGGAGCCACGCGAACCCCGAGATCCTGCAGGTGCGCCGGCTGCTCGAGGTGGAGTCCACGCGGCTCGCCGCGCTGCTGCGCACCGACGAGCAGCTCGAGCGGCTCGCCGCCGCGCACGAGCGCGACCTCAACGACGACCAGTCGCAGGGCGTCGTCCGTGGCGCCACGCCGGGAGAGTTCCACGCGATCATCCTCGAGGCGGCCGGCAACTCGTTGATGGCCGACCTCCATGCCGGGCTGATGCGCGGTGTCCGGACGGCGATGGCGCGTGGCGAGATGGTGCCGCAGATCTCCGCGGCCGAGCGCCTGGCCGATCACGGGCGGATCCTCGACGCCATCAGGGAGCAGGATCCGGTCCGGGCCGCACAGGCTGCCGCGGATCACGTCGATCATGACCTGACGACCGCGGGATGATCATCGGCGTCCCGGTCTCCGGATCGGGCAGCAGCCGGCACGGCACGTCGAACACGTCCTCGACCAGCTCGGCCGTGACCACCTCGGTGGGCGGGCCCTGGGCCACGATCCGACCGCCCGACAGGACGACCAGGTGGTCGGCGTACCGGAACGCCAGGTTGAGGTCGTGCAGCACCGCCACCACGGTCGACCCGTCCTGCTGGAGCGACCGGCACAGGTCGAGGACCTCGAGCTGGTGCGACAGGTCGAGGTACGTCGTGGGCTCGTCGAGCAGCAGCATCGAGGTCTGCTGCGCCAGCGCCATCGCGATCCAGACCCGCTGGCGCTGACCGCCGGAGAGCTCGTCGATCGACCGGTCGCGCAGGTCGCTGACGCCCGCGCGGGCGAGCGCCTCGTCCACGGCGCGCTCGTCCTCGCGCGTCCACTGGCGCAGCCACGTCTGGTGCGGGAACCGGCCGCGGCCGACGAGGTCCACGACCTCCAGGCCACTGGGTGCGACGGGGGTCTGGGGGAGCAGGCCCAGGATGCGGGCGACCTCCTTGCTGCCGTACTCGCCGATCGGACGGCCGTCGAGCAGGACCTCGCCCGAGGTCGGCACCAGCATCCGCGCCAGTGCGCGCAGGAGCGTGGACTTGCCCGACGCGTTCGGGCCGACGAGCACGGTGAAGCACCCGTCGGGGATCGCCACGTCGAGGTCTGCCAGGACGGGCCGGCCGTCGTAGCCGGCGGACAGGCCACGGGCCTGCAGTCGAGCGGGGACGGTCATCGCTTCTCCCTCGTGAGCAGCCAGATCAGGTACAGGCCCCCGAGGGAGCCGGAGACGACGCCCACCGGCAGCTGGGTCGGGGCGAAGAGTCGTTGGGCGACGATGTCGCTGGCCAGCGTCAGCGCGGCGCCCATCAGCGCGGCCGAGGCCAGGCCGGAGCCGGCCGTGCGGGTGATCCTGCGAGCCAGCTGCGGCGCGGCCAGCGCGATGAAGGCGATCGGTCCGGCGACCGCGGTGGCCGCCGCGACGAGGACGACTCCGCACACGACCAGGCCCAGCCGCGAGGGCTCGACGCGTACGCCGACACCGCGGGCCGCGTCGTCGCCGAGCGCGAGGACGGGGAGGGTCCGGGCGAGGGCGGCGGTGAACGGCGCGACGACCGCGAGGACCAGGCCCAGCCGCGCGACGTCCTGCCAGGTCATCGCGTTGAACGATCCCGCGAGCCAGTGGGCGGCGTCCTGCGCGGCCGACAGGTCGGCCCGCACGACGAGCAGCGTGTTGACGGCCTGCAGGACGGCGGCGACGCCGATCCCGACCAGGACGAGCCTCACGCCGGGCACGCCGCCGTGCCTGCCGCCCTGCCACGCCAGCGCCCCGACGACCGCGGCGGTGACGAGACCTCCGACGAGGGCCGCAGGCGCGGTCGCGTCAGGACCTCCGCCCAGCAGCGTGATCTGGATCAGGGCGCCGGTCGCCGCGCCGATCGTGAAGCCCACGATGTCCGGACTTCCCAGCGGGTTGTCCGACACCTGCTGGATGATCGCGCCGGACACGCCGAGCGCCGCGCCCACGAGCAGGGCGCACACCACGCGCGGCGCTCGCTGCTCGCGCACGAAGAACTCGGCCAGCGGGTCGCTCCCGTCCCCGGCCAGGGCCCGCAGCACCTGGGACGGGGCGAGACCGTAGTCGCCGATCGTCAGCGCCACGACGGCGAGGCCGGCGCCGACGAGCGTCGCGACGAGCGCGAACACCGCCACCCGCGCCTCGAGCCGCCAGGCGACGAGCCGGTTGCGCAGGACGAGACGGGTGGTCGGGCTCGGTGCGGGCTCTCGGGTCACCGGGGTGCGCGTCAGGGTGCGGGTCACAGTGACTCGATTCACAGTGCCTCGATCCGGCGGCGACGCACCACCGCGATGAAGACGGGCCCGCCGAGGATCGCGGTGACGATGCCGGCCTGGACCTCGGACGTGCCTCCGAGGACGCGGCCGAGCACGTCGGCGACGAGCAGGAACGCCGCGCCCAGCAGCACCGAGCACGGGAGCACCCAGCGCTGGTCGGACCCGCAGAGGGCTCGCGCCACGTGGGGGACGCCGAGCCCGACGAACGCGATCGGTCCGACCGCGGCGGTCGCGGCGGCGCACAGCAGGGCGATGGCGACGACGGTCAGCAGCCGGGTGCGGCGGACATCGAGGCCCAGGGACCGTCCGGTGTCGTCGCCGAGCGCCAGCGCGTTGAGCCGTGGAGCCAGCGCGGCGGCCAGGGCGACGCCCGCCACGACGAAGGGCAGGATCGTCCCGGCGGTGCCCAGGGCCCGGCCGTCGAGCGAGCCCGCCGCCCAGAACCGGAACTCGTTGAAGACCTCCTGGTCGGCCAGGATCACCGTCTGGACGATCGCGGACACCGCGGCGGTCACGGCGACGCCCGCCAGCGCGATGCGCGCGGGGCTGCCTCCCGTGCTGCCGGTGTCGCCCAGCACGTGCACCACCCCGACGGCGAGGAAGGCGCCGACGAGGGCGGCCCACAGCGAGGAGCCGACCGACGTCACGCCGGTGAGCGAGCTGGCCACCACCACGGCGAGGGCGGCCCCGGCGTTCACGCCGAGCACGCCGGGGTCGGCCAGCGGGTTGCGCGTCAGCGTCTGCATGAGGGCGCCCGCCAGGCCGAGGGCGGCGCCGGCGACGAGTCCCACGACGGTGCGGGGCCAGCGCAGCTCGTGCACGGCCACCGAGGCCTGCGTCGCGTCGGGGGTCCACCACACCTCCCACACGCGGCCGGGGGAGAGGGGGTGCGAGCCGACGGCGACGCTCAGCACCATCGCGACGACGACCGCCGCGAAGGCGAGGGCCAGGGCACGGGGTCGCGTCAGGGTCACCGGCTCACCCGCGGCGGGACAGTGTCAGGCGTGTGCCCACGAACGAGAGGGCCACGATTCCGACGAGGCCGAGCGCCCCGATCCACGGGAATCCGGAGTCGCTCGTCGACGTCGCCGTCTGCTCGGTCGGCGCGGCCGCGACGGGCGCCTCGGTGGGCGCCGCCGTCGTGGCGGTGGCGGAGGGCTTCGCGGTGGTCGGTGGTGCGACCTTCACGACCTCGCCGGGTGTCGCTCCCGCCGTGGATCCGCCGGCGCCGGCCGCCGTTCCCGTCGCACCGCCCGCGGCACCCGACGCCGAGCCCTTCGATGCGCTGGACCCGCCCGATCCGGTGGCGGCGCCGGCGTTGCTGCCGGAACCGGCGACGACGGTGAAATCCGAGCGCCCCCGTGCGGTGTAGCCCTTGACGCCGACCTGCTGCCCGTCGCGCAGGATCGGCTCGCTGGCCAGGAAGCGCAGCCAGTGCGCGCCGGGTGCGAGGTCGCCCGGGACGGTGAAGGAGCCGGAGACGGTGCCCGACGACGGGATCTTCTGCTGGTGGTAGACGCAGGCGCCATGCACGGCGGCCGCGTCGCACTGCGTGCCGTCGTCGATCTTCACGAAGACGGTCTCCCCGGCCGGGAAGCCGGTGACGGTGAAGGACAGCCGGTCGCCGGGGGCGACGCGCGTGGGGCTGGCGCTGGCGGAGGTGCCCGGCGTGTCCGGATCGGCTCCGCCGGGCGGGAGCGCGGCGGCGGGTCCACCGTGGCCGAGGGCGACGAGCGCGATCACGGCCGTCGCGAGCAGGCGGGCCGGGGCGAGGTGCTTCATGCGGTCTTCTTCCTGGTCGAGAGGGTGCCGCCGGCGATGCCGACGGCGAGCGCCGCGCCGGCGGCCAGAAGCCACCAGTCGGCCGCGGAGAGCAGCGCCTCGCCTGCGGGGACGACGGCGGCGCCCACGGCCGGCAGGACGGGGGAGTCGTCGGTGGAGGGAGGTGCCGGGGCCGTGGCTCCGACGACGAGACGGTCCCAGCCGGCCAGGCTCCCGTCGGCCCGGACGAGGGCGATCGTGAGGTCCCCGTCGCCGAAGGCCGACAGGTCGAGGCGGATCCGTCGCTCGGCGTCGAGCTGGAGCCAGCCGGCGCCGACGGGGGCGGAGCCGTCGAGGTACACGAACGGGTGCACCCAGTCGGCCGGGGTCCCGGTGGGCACGGTCACGGTGGCGATCCCGTCCTCGATCTCGGCCTCGACACCGCCTCGAACGAGCGTCGTGAGGTCGGCGGCGCGCTCGGCCGGGGGAGCCGGCGCGAGCACCGGCGGTCCGGTGACCGCGGTCGCGGGCGGCGGTGTCGCGCGGGCGGCCGCCTTCGTCGTGGGCTTCGTCCACGCGCGAGCGGCGTCCGCCGGCTCCTCGGGGTCAGGCGTCCGGGGCGCGAGGGCGGCCGTGGTGCCCCACCACGTCCAGCCGAGCAGGTCGCCGAAGGCGTCCCGGTCCCCGGACTGGGCGACGAGCTTCACCCGTGCGTCCGGCAGGACAGCGGCGGGCACGCTGAGCCGCCCGCGGGCGTCCGTGCGGAACCAGGTGTCGCCCCACGGGTACTCGGGCGATCCGTCGGTCCGGTACGCGCTGAGCGAGACGAACGAGCCGGCCGACGCACCGGGCACCGTGACGTCGAGGCGCCCGCCCGAGCGCACGGCGGTGAGGCCGCGGCGGGTGGACGGGGTGAGGTCCTCGGAGTACTCCACGGGGTCGGGCAGGGTCGTCGGGCGGTACGTGCCGATCACGAAGGCGTCGGTCTGCAGCGTGCGCACCGTGTCGCCGGACTTCAGGGATCCGCTGAGCAGCCGCAGCGTGTGGGCTCCCTGCCCGAAGGCAGGGGTCGAGCCGAGGTCGCCGGTCGTGGTGCCGTCGGGCAGCCGGAACCGGGCATCGAGCTCGCCCGTGGCCGGATCGGCCTCGGCGACGGCCCAGATCGTGCGGTTCTGGTGCACCGAGGTGTCGGTGCGGCTGTAGGCGCCCTCGTCGATCTTGATGCCGACGGTGGAGCCGCCACGTCCGGCAGCGGGGTGGCACCAGCCCGAGCCGGTGAGGTGGAGGGTGCCGCCGAGGCCGTCGGTCTCGACCGTGGCGCGGGCGGTAGTCACGGACGAGGTGGGGACGCACGTGACGGACTCGCCGGGGCCGCCCCCGCCCTCGTGGGGCACGCCGTCGACCACGAGCAGGCCGGAGGTGGCCGTCCTCTGCACGTCGGCGGCGTCGAACCGCCCGCTGAGCACGGTGGCCGAGAGGTACTGGCCGGCCACGAGTCCGGGCGGGGCGTCGAGGGTGGTCGAGAACGTCCCGTCGGCCCCGGCCGTGACGAGCGCCCAGATCGTGTCGTCGCCCGCCGCGGACGGGTGGTCGACGATGGCGTCGCCCGAGCGGGTGTACTGCGCGGTCGCGCTGCGGTTGAGCTTGACCGCCACGGTCGAGCCGCGGCCGTCGCGCGTGGACCATCCCGTGCCGGCGAGGCGGATGCTCCGCCCGTCACCCGCATCGATCCGGCTCTCGACCCACGCGGTGGCCGTGCCGGCGGCGAGGGTCTCGTGGGACCACGACGGCGCACCCGGCTCGCTCGGGGCGGGCTCGGTCGGGGCGGGTGTCGTGGGGGCGGTCGGCGTGGGCTCGGGCTCGGTGGGCTCGGCCTCGACGTCGACCTCCACGAGCTCCGTGCGGCTCACGTCACCGGTCAGCATCGAGCCGGAGAGGATGCGCACGCCGTGACGGCCCGGCTCCCAGGTGCCGGTGGCGTTCTCGGTCGTCGGGAACGGCAGGTCGACCTCCCAGTCACCGTCGGCGTCGGCCCGCACCGCCGCCCACACCGTCTTGTTGCCGATGACGGCGTCGGTGACGGGATGGCGGACGTCGCGCTTGGTGCTGATGGAGCCCTCGTCGAGCTTGAACGCGAGCACCGAGCCGGCAGTGCCGTCGGCGGTGGTCCAGCCGGTGCCGGCCAGGGTGATGGTGGTGCCGGGGCGGATGGTGCCGGGCCCGTCGACCGACGGGCTCGCGGCGTGCGAGGGAGCGGCGACGGCCAGCCACGGGAGGGCCAGCAGCGCCGACAGGAGCAGGCGGACGATCACGGCAGAAGCTCGCTCTCGACGTCGTCGATGATGCGGTTCATCAGCCGAGGCCCTCCGGTGGACGTCCAGGCCGAGCCGTCGACCGCGATCACGTGGTCCTCGCGCTGGGCCTTGAGACGGTCGAAGCCGGGCGTCCCCGCGGCCTCGGCCAGCACGGCGAGGGAGCCGGCCGCGTCGGCGCTGCCGCCGGCCTCCGGGTTGTCCACGCTCGCACCGCCCAGCGTGCCGAAGAACAGGTAGTCGGCGTCGATCTGGTCGAGGTTCTCCAGGGACACGGGCTCGGAGTGCCCCCGGCCCTCACGGTCCTGCGCGGGCGGTCGGCGCAGGCCCAGGTCGCTCAGGGCCCGGCCGGCCGGCAGCTCCTTGAGGATCAGCGACGGGGCGCCGCCCTGCCAGCGCACGATCGAGAAGGTGGCGTCGGCGTGGTCCTGCGCGAGCCGGGTCCGGAGGTCGGCGACGCGGGTGTCGTAGGCGGCGAGCACGTCGGCGCCTCGATCGGTCAGGCCCAGGGCGTCGGCGGTGATCTCGAAGTTCGTGCGCCAGTCGCCGCCGGCGTAGCCGGTGTACACCGTGGGGGCGATCCGCCGCAGCGCCTCGAGGGCATCGGCGTTGTTGTTGATGCTGGTCCCGTCGACGAGGATCAGGTCGGGGTCGGCCTTGCCGATCGCCTCGTAGTTCGGTTGGGCGATGCCGCCGAGGACGGGCACGTCGGCGAGCTCGTCGGCGAGGTACGCCGGGACCGTGCTCTGGCCGCGCCCGGTGACGGCGCCCACCGGCGTGACGCCGAGCGTGACCAGGGCGTCGAGGGTGGGCTCGCTGAGTGCGACGACCCGTTCCGGGCTCTCGGGCACCTCCACGGGTTGGCCGTCGATGTCGGTCACGGTGCGGACGGGCCCGCTGGCGGCGGGGTCGTCACCGGCCGAGCACGCGGCGAGCGCGAGCACGGACGCGGCCAGGAGCGCGAGCAGGCGCTGGGTCATCAAAGCTCCTCGATGTAGGTCAGGCTCACCTTAATCTGACCAAGTGTCGGACCCCCCGTCGGGTCGGGGCCGACGTGCGATAGCGTCCTCCATCAGATGAAGGCAAGCCTAACCTGATTGCCAGCCCTGAAGGAGCCCCAGTGAGCATCACAGCCATGTCGCGAGCATCACGCCGCGGCGGCCTGCGCACGATCGTCGCCGGACTCGTGACCGCCTGCGCGGTCGCCGGTCTGTCCGCGCCCGCGCACGCCGCAGAACCCCGTCCCGACACCGGCGACGGAGCCGTCACGATCACCTCCCCGCTGACCACCGAGCCCGGCGCCGAGGTCGCGTTCGAGGGAAGCGGCTTCACCGCCGGCACCTCCGGGGGCGCACCGGCGTGGCAGACCGTCTCGGTCAAGCTCGACGACGCCGGCGACGTCCTCGCCACGGTGCAGGTCGAGTCGGACGGCACGTTCGACGGAACCCTCGACCTGCCCGGCGATGTCGCGCTCGGCGAGCACTGGCTGCGCTTCCTGGGCTCGAACCCGGTCGTCTCGAAGCACACGCAGTCCTTCACGGTCGTGGACGAGCTGCCGCAGGGTGCGGAGGTCACGGCGACCGTCAGCACCGGTGGCCGCGGTGTCCCGGCGGGCACCGTGACGATCACGGTCGCCGGTAACGGCTTCGAGCCGGGAGAGGCCCTCGGCGCCCGCGTCGACGGGTCGGCCAAGCCGTGGGGCGCGAGCGGCGCCACCACGCCCACGGTCGCGGCAGCGGCCGACGGATCGGTCGCCGGAGCACGCCTGGTCTTCGCGCCGGGGACGCTGCGCGCCGGTCCGCACGAGCTCGTGATCGAGCGCGCCGCCGCCGGCGCTGCCGACATCGCCAAGGACGTGACCGTTCCGCCCGCGGCGGCGTTCAGCACCCTCTCGGCCGGATCCGAGGGCACCCTCACGCTCTCCAACCTGCCGTCGGGCGCCACCGTGCCCGCGATCGAGTTCGGCGACGTCGACTTCGCGCTGCCGGCGACGGCCGACGCCGCCGGCGCGGTGACGATCGCCTACTCCATCCCCGCGGACGCGGGCCTGGGCACCCAGCCGGTCGTCATCACCCAGGCGGGCCCCGCCGCGACCTACACGCTGTCGGCCAAGATCTCGCCCAGCGCCACCGTGTTCGGCACGGAGGCCTTCGACCGGGTCGAGACCGCGCCCGGCGCCATCCAGCAGGGCCTCTACCAGAGCGACTTCAGCGCCGCGAGCGACGCGCTCTTCGCCACCTCGGCCAGCGTGCTCGCCACGTCCACGCTCTACAAGCTCGATCCGAAGACGCTCGCCGTCAAGGCCTCGACCGTCCCGGCCGAGGAGACGCCCGGCGCCCTGTGGGCCGCCTACGGCGTCGGCGTCGACGACAGCAACGGCACCGTGTGGGTCACCAACACCCGCCAGGACGCCGTCGCCGTCTACGACCAGGACGACCTCTCGCTCGTCAAGCAGTTCCCCCGCGGCACCGCCTCGCACTCGCGAGACGTCGTCGTCGACGAGACGCGCGGCCGCGCCTACGTCAGCGAGGCGCTGCGCTCGCGGACGACGAACCACATCGTCGTCTTCGACACCGAGACCCTCGAGGTCGTCGACCGTATCGAGATCCCCGGCGTCCCGATGAGCCTCGCGCTCGACGAGAAGAAGGGCAGCCTCTACACCGTCGACATCTCGGCGCCGAAGGCCTACGCGATCGACGTCGCGGGTGCCGCGCACGAGGTGCGGACGATCGACCTCGGCCTCAGCGACTCGGCCAGCGCGTCGGGTGTCGACTACGACCCGAAGACGCAGCGCCTCTTCGTGGCCAGCCAGGGCGCCGACAACCTGCTGGTCGTCGACGCACGCACCGGCAAGCAGCTCGCCGACGTGCCCACGGGTGCCGGTGCGCTCAACGTCCAGCACGACGCCGTGAACGGTCTGACGTACCTCGCCAACTTCGGCGGCGTGACCGTCTCGGTCGTGGACGACTCGTACCGCGTGGTGGCCAACCTCGACCTCCAGCGCACCAACCACATCGCGACGGACGGCAAGGGCTCGGTCTTCGCGGTCGACAAGGCCGCCGAGAACCAGGTCGTCAAGCTGACCCCGAAGGCGCTGCAGGCCGGCACCGTGAAGGTCACCGGCACGGCGCGGGTGGGCACGACCCTGACCGCGACCACCGCGTCGTGGGCCACGGGCGCCCGCCTCACCCACCAGTGGCTGCGCGCCGGGAAGCCGATCGCGAAGGCGACCGGTCGCACCTACACGCCGACGGCCGCCGACCGTGGCCGCGCGCTGTCGGTGCGGGTCACCGGCGCCAAGGCGCCGTACGCCGCGGTCACGAAGCAGTCGTCCGCGGTCACCGTGCGTGCCGGGGTCCTGCGCGCCGGGAAGCCGCGGATCTCCGGAACGCCGAAGGCCGGCAAGCGGCTCGTGGTCAAGCGCGGCACGTGGACCGCGGGCACGACGGTCCGCTACCGCTGGTACGTCGGTGGCAAGGCGGTCAAGGGCGCGACGAAGTCCTCCTTCGTCCTGCAGAAGAAGCACCGCGGCAAGAAGGTGACCGTCAAGGTCACCGGGAGCAAGGCGGGCTACGCCTCCGTGACCCGCGCCGCGAAGGCGGTCAAGGTCAAGCGGAAGTGACCTGACGCGGGGCGTGCCGGCCCGGGGGGACCGGCACGCCCCGCCCCGTCCGTCTCGGGTGTGCGACGTGTGGCCGCAGCCCGTAGCGTCGACGACATGACGGTTCCCACGCTCACGCTCAACAACGGCGTCCAGATCCCGCAGTTCGGCTATGGCACCTGGCAGGTCCCGCCCGAGTCGGCCCAGGACCGGGTGACCGAGGCTCTCGATCTCGGCTATCGCCACATCGACACGGCCCAGATGTACGGCAACGAGGCCGGCGTCGGTGCGGCGATCGCCGCCTCCGGCCTGGCCCGCGACGAGGTCTTCGTCACCACGAAGCTCAACAACAACCGGCACGATCCCGCCGTGGTCGCCGGCTCCCTCGACGAGTCGCTGGAGAAGCTCCAGCTCGACCGGGTCGACCTCTTCCTCATCCACTGGCCGCTCCCGACGACCGACATCGACTTCGTCGACACCTGGCGGGCGATGGAGGAGGTCTACGCCGCCGGCAAGGCGCGCGCGATCGGCGTCTCCAACTTCCAGCCGTCGCACCTGCGCCGCGTCGTGCAGGAGGGCACGGTCGTCCCGGCGGTCAACCAGGTCGAGATCCACCCCTACTTCACCCAGGACGACCTGCGCGCGGTGAACGTCGAGCTCGGCGTCGCGACCGAGGCCTGGTCGCCCCTCGCGCAGGGTCAGGTGTTCGACGACCCCGCGTTGCAGGCCATCGCGGGCACCACCGGCCGGAGCGTCTCGCAGGTGGTGCTGCGCTGGCACCTGCAGCGCGGCGACATCGTCTTCCCGAAGGCCTCGTCCGTGGAACGGCTCAAGCAGAACTTCGACGTCTTCGACTTCGAGCTCTCGCCTGCCGACATGGGCGCGATCTCCGCCCTCGACGCCGGGCGCCGCATCGGTCCCGACCCGGACACGATGAGCTGGATCCCGAAGGACTGACCGAAGTTTCCCCTGTTAACAGGGGAAACCACCGCTATGCGGGGGAAGTTTCCCCCGCATAGCGGTGGGAAACCCCGCACGGTGCGCCTCTCCGCGTGCCCGAGCGGTCCCGGCTCAGCTCTCGAAGGAGTGCTCGGCCGCGGGGAACGATCCGTCGGCGACCTCGCTCTGGAACTGGTCGACGGCGCCGGAGATCACGCTGCGCAGGTCGGCGTACTTCTTGACGAAGCGCGGCGCCCGGCCCGAGCGCAGGCCCAGCATGTCCTGCCAGACGAGCACCTGTGCGTCGCAGCCGGCGCCGGCGCCGATGCCGACCGTGGGGATCTGCAGCTTCGAGGTCACCTCGGTGGCGACGGGGGCGGGGACCATCTCCATGACGACGGCGAAAGCGCCGGCCTCCTGGACCGCCAGGGCGTCGTCGACCAGCTTCTGGCTCGCGTCGCCGCGGCCCTGCACGCGGTAGCCGCCGAGGTTGTGCTCGGACTGCGGCGTGAAGCCGATGTGCGCCATCACGGGGATGCCGCCCTCGGTGAGCTTGCGGATCTGGGGCGCCATCTCGGCGCCGCCCTCGAGCTTGACGGCGTGCGCGAGGCCCTCCTTCATGAAGCGGACGCTCGTGTCGTAGGCCTGCTCGGGCGAGCGCTGGTAGGACCCGAACGGCAGGTCGGCGACGACGAGCGAGCGCTGGACCGATCGCGTGACCGCCTTGACCAGCACGAGCATCTCGTCGACCGTGACGGGCAGCGAGGACTCGTAGCCGTAGACGTTGTTCGCGGCCGAGTCGCCCACGAGCAGCACCGGGACGCCCGCCTCGTCGAAGAGCTGGGCGGTGTACTGGTCGTAGCTGGTGAGCATCGCCCACCGGTGACCTTCGGACTTCCACTTCGCCAGGTGGTGCGTACGGACCTTGCGCACGTCGGGGGAGGCGGTGGGACGGGAACCGTACGGTGCGGGCTCTTCAGTCATGCAGCACAGGCTAGTCCCCGGCGGGGAGCCGCTCCGGACCCGTAGACTGCTCGGGACCTCGAACCCGTTGCTGCAAGGAACCCGTGTCGACCTCGCCCGCCTCGATCCCCACGCGGATCGGCCGACGGCTCGCCCTGCGCGAGCACCGGTGGTTCTGGACGGTCTTCGCCCTGCTGCTCGTCCCGATCGTCGTCTGGTACTTCGCGCGGCTCGGTGAGGGCTGGCTGCCCCAGGGCGACGACGCGATGATCGCCATTCGCGCCCACGACGCCTGGTCGGGCCACTGGCCCCTCGTGGGCATGCGCTCGACCAGCGACCAGACCGTCGAGGGCGTCTACGCCTATCACCCCGGGCCGCTCGAGTTCTACGTGATCGGGCTGCCCTACCTGCTGTCCGGCTGGCACGTGTGGGGGCTGCTGCTCGGCTGCGCGCTCGTGACGGCGGCGTTCGTCGGGGTGTCGCTGTGGTCGGGCTACCGCGCGGCGGGCCGTCCCGGACTGCTCGCGATGGCCGGCGCGACGATCACGCTCTACGGGCTGTTCGGGTCGGTGCTCGTGCTGCCCTGGAACCCGTGGCCCACCGTCTTCGGGCTGCTCGCCAGCCTCGCCGTGGCGTGGCGGATGCTGCTGGGGCACCGCGGCCTGTGGCCGTTGTTCATGATCTGCGTCAGCTGGACGGGACAGGCCCACCTCGGCGTCACCCCGATCGTCGGACTCCTGGGCGTCTGGATGCTCCTCCTGACGATCCGCCGCTGGTGGCGCGGGTTCCGCAGCAGGCCCGGCGAGGTCGGGCGCACGCTCCTGGTTGCCTTCGTCTGCTGGCTCGGCCCGATCGTCGAGGCCCTCACGTACTCGCCGAACAACGTCGGTGAGATCGCCGCCCTCACCACCGCGGAGAAGACCCAGGACACCTCCGTCGCCGACTCCTGGATCCACGTCACCCACATGGTGTTCCCGTGGGTGCGCCACTGGCGCGACGGTGGGCAGCTGACGTACCCGGCGGTCGGCCTGTTGGTCCTCGGCGTGGTCGCCGTGGCCTGGCGTTCCCGCGACCGGCGCCGCCGGCGGCGCATCGACCGCGACGTCGACATCGCCACCAGCGCGGTGGTGGTCGGGCTGTTCGCGGTGGCCGCCACCTTCTGGGCCGGCACCCGCACCGGCGGCGACCTGCGGATCGTCTACCTCGACTTCACGATGGCCGGGCCGGTCTTCTTCACCGCCGCCCTCGCGCTGTGGGGGTTCCACCGGGTCCGCCTGCGGCTCGAGCGTCGCGGTGCCGGCGCCGACCGGATCCGTGGCTTCACCGTCGCGGCCGCGGCGGCGGCCGTGCTGCTGCCGATCCTCGGCACCCTCGCGGGCTCGGCCTCGGTCCGCACGTTCGTCGAGGCGGGCAACGAGGTCAACGCCGAGCAGGCGCGGCTCGTGGTCGACGAGGTCGTCCCCGCCCTGAGCGAGGCCCCGTACGCCGACCTGCCCGTCGAGGTCGAGGGCGTCGGCTTCACGGCGTGGGGGAGTGTCGGACCCGCGGTGTCGCACCGGCTCGTGGTCGAGGGCCGCCCCGTGTACTACGAGTCGTGGTGGCCCAAGTCGGCCGATGACGACCACCGCCGCCCCCGGGACATCGAGGGGACCCGCGTGGTGGTGCGGCTCGAGGAGCGCGCCGGAGGGGCTTCGTGGGAGGAGCCCGCGGAGCCGGTCGACGAGACCCTCACCTTCCCGCTGCTGACCGACGAGGACGGCGGCGAGATCCGCGTGCTCCTGTCGGTGCGCGGCGACTGAGCGGCGTCTAGAGGCTCTCGCGCCAGCGGTTCGTGATCGGCACGCGACGGTCGCGACCGAAGTTGCGCTTGCTGACCTTCGGGCCCGGCGGGTACTGACGACGCTTGTACTCCGCCCGGTCGACCAAGGTGATGACCTTCTCGACCAGCTCGGGGTCGAAGCCCTCGGCGACGACGTCGGCCGACCCGAGGTCACGCTCGACGTAGGCGTCCAGGATGCCGTCGAGCACGGGGTACGGCGGGAGGCTGTCGGAGTCGCGCTGGCCGGGGCGCAGCTCGGCCGACGGCTCCTTGGAGATCGTGTTCGGGGGGATCGGCGGCGTCTCGCCCTGCGACTCGGCCCACGCGTTGCGCCACTTCGCGAGCTCCCACACGATCGTCTTCGGCACGTCCTTGATCGGCGCGTAGCCGCCGACGGCATCGCCGTAGATCGTCGAGTAGCCGGTGGCCAGCTCGGACTTGTTGCCGCAGGCGAGGACGAGGTGGTTCTCGGCGTTCGACAGGCCCATCCAGATCACGGCGCGGATGCGGGCCTGCAGGTTCTCCTCGGCGATGCCCTCGAGGTGCAGCGCGTCCTGGTACGAGTCGAAGATCGGCGCGATGGCGATGGTGCGCAGGTCGAGCCCGGTGCGCTCGGCCTGGTCGGCGGCGTCGGAGCGCGAGTGCTCGCTGGACCACGCGCTGGGGTTCGAGACGCCGAAGACGCGGTCGGCGCCGAGGGCGTCCACCGCGAGCGCCGCGACCAAGGTGGAGTCGATCCCGCCGGACATGCCCAGCAGCACCGACGGGAACCCGTTCTTGTCGACGTAGTCGCGCAGGCCCAGCACGATGGCCTGCCAGCGCTCGCCGAGGTCGTCCCACCGCTCCGCGATGCTGCCGTTGACGGGCTCGTACGCGGACAGCGGGTCGCTGCTGAGGACCGTCCGCTCGACCAGCAGGCCCTCGAACCGCGTGCCGGGCTCGGGCATCTGCGCCGTGGCGGCCTGCAGGTCGAGATCGGCGATCAGCAGCTCGGGCTCGAACTGCCTCGCGCGGGCCACGACCTCGCCGCGGGCGTCGACCACGAGCGAGTCACCGTCGAAGACGAGCTCGTCCTGGCCGCCGACGAGGTTGGCGTAGGCCAGCGCACACTCGCCCTCGACCGCGCGGCGCGCGCACAGCTCGAGGCGCTCGTCGTCCTTGGCCGCCTCGTAGGGCGAGCCGTTGAGCACGACGAGCAGGCCGGCCTCGGCGGACTTTGCGGCCCTGGAGGGGCCTTCCTGCCAGATGTCCTCGCAGATCGCGATCGCGATGTCGACGCCGTGGACCTGGATGATCTGGGTGCGGTCGCCGGCGACGAAGTGGCGGAACTCGTCGAAGACGCCGTAGTTGGGCAGGTGGTGCTTGTCGTAGCGGGTGACGACCTCGCCACCGGTGATCACCGAGGCCGCGTTGACCGGCGCGTTCTTGGGCACGCCGAGGCGGTCGGCCACGTCGGTCGCACGATCGAGGTGTCCCACGATGACGACGAGGTCGCCCAGGCCCTCCTGCGCGAGGCGCTCGGCCAGCGACGTCACGGCCGCCTGCGAGCGCTCGATGAAGGACCGCCGGTAGGCGAGGTCCTCGATCGGGTAGCCGGTCAGCACCATCTCGGGCGTGACCAGCACGTGCGCCCCGGCGGCATGGGCGTCGCGCGCCTGCTGCAGGACGAGCTCGAGGTTGCCGTCGACGTCTCCGACGACGGCGTTGATCTGAGCGAGGGCGAGGCGAAGTTGCGGCACGGTTCCCAGCCTAGGGCGTGTCGTGGGGTGCAGCCGGGCGGCGGCAAACGGCCGCGCGCGGGTCGCCCGAGCGCGGCCCTACACTGACCGCATGGGTAAGCAGGAGGACTTCGTCCTACGCGCGATCGAGGAGCGGGACGTCCGCTTCGTCCGGCTGTGGTTCACCGACGTGCTCGGCTCGCTGAAGTCGGTGGCCATCGCCCCGACCGAGCTCGAGGGTGCGTTCGAGGAGGGCATCGGCTTCGACGGCTCCGCCATCGAGGGCTTCGCCCGCGTGCACGAGGCCGACATGCTGGCCAAGCCGGACCCGTCCACGTTCCAGATCCTCCCGTGGCGTGGCGAGACCCCCGCCACGGCGCGCATGTTCTGCGACATCGCGATGCCCGACGGCAGCCCGTCCTACGCCGATCCGCGCTACGTGCTCAAGCGTGCGCTGGCGAAGGCGGCCGACGCCGGCTTCACGTTCTACACGCACCCCGAGATCGAGTTCTTCGTCTTCAAGAGCAAGCCCGAGCCGGGCACCCGCCCGGTCGCGGTGGACGACAGCGGGTACTTCGACCACACGGCCCAGGGCGCCAGCCAGGACTTCCGCCGCGAGGTCATCACGATGCTCGAGGCGATGGGCATCTCGGTGGAGTTCAGCCACCACGAGGGCGGCCCGGGCCAGCAGGAGATCGACCTGCGCTACGCCGACGCGCTGTCGATGGCCGACAACATCATGACGTTCCGCACGATCGTGCGCGAGGTCGCGCTGAGCCAGGGCAAGTGGGCCTCCTTCATGCCCAAGCCGTTCACCGACCACCCCGGCTCCGGCATGCACACGCACGTGTCGCTGTTCGAGGGCGACGAGAACGTCTTCTACGAGGCCGGCGCCGAGTACCAGCTGAGCAAGACGGGCCGCGCGTTCATCGCCGGCGTCCTCGAGCACACGCCCGAGATCACCGCCGTCACCAACCAGTGGGTCAACTCCTACAAGCGTCTCGCGTGGGGCGGCGAGGCACCGAACTACGTGTGCTGGGGCCACAACAATCGCTCCGCGCTCGTGCGGGTGCCGATGTACAAGCCGCACAAGTCCGGCTCGGCGCGCGTCGAGCTGCGCGCCCTCGACTCGGCGTGCAACCCCTACCTCGCGTACGCGCTGATCCTCGCCGCCGGGCTCAAGGGCATCGAGAACAGCTACGAGCTGCCGCCCGAGGCCGAGGACGACGTCTGGTCGCTCAGCGAGAACGAGCGTCGTGCGATGGGCATCGCTCCGCTCCCGCGCAACCTCGACGAGGCGATCCGCACGATGGAGAACAGCGAGCTCGTCGCCGAGACGCTGGGCGAGCACGTCTTCGACTTCTTCCTGCGCAACAAGCGCGCGGAGTGGCAGGACTACCGCTCGCAGGTCACGCAGTTCGAGATCGACCGACTGATGCCGGTCCTGTAGCTCCCGTGACCCGCACCCGCTTCTCGGACCCGGAGACCGCCACCGCGAACCTCGCTCGGCTCGGCTCCGTCTCGCCCGAGTTCGTCGACCAGATCGCCGCGGTCGCCGATCCCGACGGCGCGCTCGCGTCGCTCGTGGCGCTCGCGGAGACCGACGAGGGGCCGCGGCTGATGGCCGCGCTGGAGGACGACCCCGTGCTGCGGCAGCGCGCGATGATCGTGCTGGGCACCAGCCGTGCGATCGGCGAGTTCTGGCGACGTCACCCGGAGTACGTCCTCGACCTGGTGGGGGAGCGCCTGCTGGAGCGGCCCGCCACCGAGCCGGAGTACCGCGAGTGGCTCGCCGACGTGACCGACCCCGACGCGCTGCGCGTGCGCTACCACCGCGAGCTGGCCGCGATCGCCGCGCGCGACCTCAACGCCCACACCACGTTCAAGCAGTCGTCAGCCGAGCTGTCCGACCTCGCGGTCGCCACGCTCGACGCCGCCCTGCGGATCGCCGGCGACGAGGAGGACGACTCCGAGCTCGTCCGCGTGGCCGTCATCGCGATGGGCAAGACCGGCGGACACGAGCTGAACTACGTGAGCGACGTGGACGTCATCTTCGTGCACGAGCCGGTCGAGGGCGCCGACGAGCAGCGCGCCGCGGCCGCCGCCACGCGGATGGCGAGCGCGATCATCCGGATCTGCGGCGACCACACCGCCGAGGGCACGATCTGGGAGGTCGACCCGAACCTGCGTCCCGAGGGCAGGCACGGCCCGCTGAGCCGCACCCTGGGCAGCCACATCGCCTACTACGACCGGTGGGCCGTCACGTGGGAGTTCCAGGCGCTGCTCAAGGCCCGGTACGCCGCCGGCGACCGCGAGCTGGGCGAGGCGTACCTCGAGGCGCTCCAGCCGATGGTCTGGAAGGCGGCCGAGCGCGACGACTTCGTGCCCGAGGTCCGCCGGATGCGCCGGCGCGTCATCGAGAACATCCCCGCGGCCCACCGCGATCGCCAGCTGAAGCTCGGCAGCGGCGGCCTGCGCGACGTCGAGTTCGCCGTCCAGCTGCTGCAGCTCGTGCACGGCCGGGTCGACGAGCAGATCCGCAGCCCCAACACCCTCGAGGCCCTGCGAGCGCTCACCGACCGCGGCTACGTCGGACGCCGCGACGGCTCCGCGCTGGAGGAGGCCTACGAGTTCCTGCGTGCCCTCGAGCACCGGATGCAGCTGTTCCGGCTGCGCCGCACCCACCTGGTGCCCGAGGACGTCGACGATCTCCGGCGGATCGGCCGCAGCATGGGCTTCACCACGAATCCGGCCGACAACCTGGTCAAGGAGTGGCAGGCGCACCGGCGGATCGTCAGCCGCCTGCACGAGAAGATCTTCTACCGGCCGCTGCTCGAGGCCGTGGCGTCCCTCCCGGAGGACCGGCTGCGGCTCAGCACCGAGGCGGCGCAGGACCGGCTCGCGGCGCTGGGCTACAGCGACCCGAAGGGCGCGATGGCCCACATCGGCGCCCTCACCTCGGGCGTCACGCGACGGGCCGCCATCCACCGCTCGCTGCTGCCGGCGATGCTGTCGTGGTTCGCCGAGTCCCCGCAGCCCGATGCGGCGCTGCTCGCCTTCCGCCAGATCTCCGAGGAGCTCGGCGACTCGCCCTGGTACCTGCGCAAGCTCCGCGACGAGGGCAGCGGGGCCCAGCAGTTCGCGCACATGCTCGCCTCCAGCACGTACGTCACCGACCTGATCCGGCGCGCGCCCGACGCCGTGGCGCTGCTCGGCGACGACGAGGCGCTGGTGCCGCGCGACCTCGACCGGCTCGACACCGAGATGACGATCGCGGCCAAGCGGCACCAGATCCCCGACGGTGCCGTGCGTGCGGTGCGGCGGATCCGGCGCCGCGAGCTGTCGCGTGTCGCGATGTCCGACGTGCTGGGCCGGCTCGACGTCACCGAGGTCGGCGAGGCGCTGACGGCGATCAACACGGCCACGATCTCCGCCACGCTGGCCACGGCGGAGGCGGCCTGGTCCCAGGACCATGACAAGCCGCTGCCCACGCGGAACGCCATCGTCCTGATGGGACGGCTCGGCGGCCACGAGGCGGGGTACGGCTCCGACGCCGACGTGATGTTCGTGCACGACCCGGTCGAGGGCGCGGACGGCGACGAGGCGAAGGCGTGCGCCCTGTGGATCGCCCAGCTCATCCGCCAGATGCTGGGTGCCGCGGGCGCCGATCCCGCGCTGGAGATCGACGCCGGACTGCGCCCCGAGGGCAAGAACGGTCCGCTCGTCCGCTCCTTCGACGCCTATGCGGCGTACTACGCCAAGTGGTCGGACACGTGGGAGGCGCAGGCGCTGTTGCGCGCCGAGGCCGCCGTGGG
This sequence comes from Aeromicrobium choanae, assembly GCF_900167475.1. Classification (NCBI taxonomy): domain Bacteria; kingdom Bacillati; phylum Actinomycetota; class Actinomycetes; order Propionibacteriales; family Nocardioidaceae; genus Aeromicrobium; species Aeromicrobium choanae. Next base: position 2,755,166 of record NZ_LT796768.1, read on the forward strand.
CGATCCCGAGCTGTGCCGGCGGTTCACAGAGCTGATCGACCCGCTGCGCTATCCCGAGGGCGGTCTGTCGGCCTCGCAGGAGCGCGACATCCGGCGGATCAAGGCTCGGGTGGACTCCGAGCGGCTGCCTCGCGGTGCCAACCCGAACACGCACCTCAAGCTGGGGCGCGGGGGACTGGCCGACGTCGAGTGGACCATCCAGCTGCTGCAGATGCAGCACGCCCACCGGGTGCCGGCGCTGCGCACCACCCGCACGATCGACGCCCTGGAGGCGGCCGCCGACGCCGACATCCTCTCGGCCGAGGACACCCAGGCCCTCATCGAGTCCTGGCGCTTCGTGACCCGCATCCGCAACGGCGTGGTGCTGTGGCGTGCCAAGCCCGCCGAGTCGATGGTCGAGACCACCGCCGACCGCATCGGCCTCGCGCACCTCCTGGGCATCGGGCAGGACCACACCGAGGAGATGGTCAACGACTACATGCGGATCACGCGTCGGGCCCGCCAAGTGGTGGAGCGCGTCTTCTACGAGTGACCCCGAATCTCGGTGCGGGACGGCGAGTGGGCGCGGGTTAGCCTGAAGGCATGCTCTCGCGACTGCTTCCCCTCGTCCTGGCCGCCGGGCTGCTCTCGGCGGCTCCGGCGACGGCCGCGGGTCCCACTCCGGTCGCGCCGGCCGTGGCACCGACGTCGCAGCCGGCACCCCAGCAGATCGTCGTGCGCGAGGGCCCGAAGGTGAAGGGCACCCATCGGTTCGGCAAGACGCTCACCCGCTCGGTGGGCCGCTACTCCGTCGGCGGTCTGCAGGTCCGCACCCAGTGGCTGCGCGACGGCAAGCCGATCAAGGGCGCCACCCGCTGGAAGTACGAGCTCGGCGTTCGGGACGTCGGCCACACGGTGCGCGTCCGGGTCACCGTCAGCAAGCCGGGCTACCGCACCCTCACGCACCGCTCGCCGTGGCGCAAGGTCAAGCACGTGCGCGACGTGCGCCGCACGGTGAAGTACTCGATCGCCACCAACGGCTCGATGACCACGAGTGTGAAGACGTTCAAGCGCCAGGTCGCCGAGATCCTCGACGACCCGCGGGGGTGGCGTGCCGCCGGCATCAAGTTCAAGCGCGTGAAGTCAGGCGGCTCGATGACGATCGTGCTGGCCCAGGCCTCGCGCGTGCCCACGTACTCGAGCGTCTGCTCGTCCACGTGGAGCTGCCGCGTGGGCCGCCACGTGATCATCAACCAGGAGCGCTGGAAGCACGCCTCGCCGGCCTGGAACGCCGCGAAGGGCACCACCCTGCGGGGCTACCGCCACATGGTCGTCAACCACGAGACCGGCCACTGGCTCGGCTGGCACCACAAGTCCTGCGGCGGCAAGGGCCAGAAGGCCCCCGTCATGATGCAGCAGTCGAAGGGCCGCAACGGGTGCACCTTCAACCCGTGGCCGAAGCCCTCGGAGCGCAACGTGCCCCGGTACCGCTGAGGCAACACGTTGCACTAGTGCGAATTCGCTTCGACGCTGCACCGCTGCGCGTAGCCTCAGCGCATGGCTCAACGACGCTCCGACAAGGCGAATTACCTCGCACTGCTTGTCGTCGGGATTGTCCTGCTGGTGATCTCCGCAATGGGTGAGGCGCCGGCGGGGATGGCGCTAGGACTGCTGGCGCTCGCTGGGGCGGGGTTCTACTACTGGAAGACGGAGAAGGCTGACGGGGGGACTAACTGTCGATGCTGCCGGCGGATGGTCCTTCATCCGTCGCGGCTTCGGTCTCGGCCTGTCCGGAGCCGTGCCCGTGCCCCGGTACCGCTGAGGCACCGGGGCACGAGGCACGTGTCGATCAGCTCATGATCGACGCGCAGGTCTCGTCCTTCTCGAACGCCTGCTTCAGCCCCTCGTCGCTGGCGCTCAGCTCGGCGAGCGGTCCTTCGTAGCTGGACGACTCGGCGAGCGACTCGCTGACCTGCAGCAGGGTCGCCTGCATCTGGTCGGCGTCGGCCGTGCTGGCCGCCTTGAGGTTCTTGATGACGCCCTGGATCGTCTGGGCGCCCGTGTCGAGCGACTTCTTCGCCTGGTCGTAGGCGGCCGCGTCGACCTCCGGGGGAGTCCCGGCCTCCTGCAGCACCTGGGCCTGCGCTTCGAGTCGGTCGCGCAGCGTGCGCAGGAACGTCACGATGGCCTCCTTCGACTCCGCCGCGCTGCCGTCGGTGGCGGGCGGCTCGACGGGTGCGGTGGTCGGCTCGAGCGCCTTGCACAGCGACTGGGCCCACTTCTCCTGGGGAGTCGCCGTCGCCTCCGGCTCGTCGCTGGAGCCGGTGCAGCCGCCCAGCACGAGTCCCATCGCCGCACCGGCGAGCGCCACCCGGATGGTCCTGTTCATGTGTTGCCTTCCCGATCGGAACGAGGGAGGGCCCCACCGCGGCTGCGGCAGGACCCTCCCCGGTGTTCAGTTGATGATCACGCAGCTCACGGAGCGAGCGTCGCGGTCAGCTTGTTGCCCGAACCCGAGGCGAAGAGCGACAGGATGTCGTTCAGCGGGCCACAGCCCTGCAGCTTCGCGATCGAGTACGTGCTGGTGACCGTACCGCCCGCGAGCGGGTCGAAGCGGCCGTTGGACGCCAGGCGGATGTCGGACGGCTTGGACGTCTGGCACTTCGTGCCGCCGCCGAGCTTCAGGCCGAACGACTTGATCGAGGTGATCTGGATGTTCACCTTCGAGTCGGCGGTCAGCTGGCCGGTGGCGAGGTTGATGCCACCGTTGGTCTTGCCCACCGAGGTGAACGCGAGATCCGCGTCGACCGGGAGGAAGCCGAGAGCCTTCAGGCTCGCCTTGGTCTTGTCCAGCGTCAGATCGGCGACGAACTGGCCCGTGGCGAGGTTGAAGTCAGCCGCGACCTTGCCGTTCAGCGGGGCCGTGCCGTTGCCGGCCTTGATGGTCGTGCTGCCCTTGAGCTTGAACGGCACCTTGATGACCGGATCCTGGGTCGGAGTCGTGGTCGGCTCCGTCGTGGGCTCCGTGGTGGGCTCCGTGGTGGGCTCCGTGGTGGGCTCCGTGGTCGGCTCCGTGGTCGGCTCCGTGGTCGGCTCCGTGGTCGGCTCCGTCGTGGGCTCCGTGGTCGGCTCCGTGGTCGGCTCCGTGGTCGGCTCCGTGGTCGGCTCCGTGGTCGGCTCCGTGGTCGGCTCCGTCGTGGGCTCCGTGGTCGGCTCCGTCGTGGGCTCCGTCACGCCGATCGAGCCCAGTGCCAGGTCGGCAGGGCCGTTGCAGGCCAGGGTCGACGGGATGGTGGAGTTGTCGGCCTTGAAGATCGTCGCCGTGATGTTGAACGCGGCCGGCATGCCGATGACGACCGAGTCGACCGCGTAGTCGGGGGTCGTGATCGGCGGGACGGTGCCGGTGGCGGGGATGAGCCACGGCTCGTTGGCCACCTGCGGGATCGGCGTGCGGGGCGCGCCGAGGTTCGGGATGGCGATCGTGGTGGTCTGCCCGCCCGTGGTCAGGGTGACGGCGGAGTTGGTGGACGCACCCGACGCCTCGCGGCCACCGAGCAGCAGCGCGGTGGACTGGCGCAGCAGCTCCGGCATGGTGAGGGTGATGTTCACGGGGGTCTCGGGAATCACCTGACCCGGGGTCACGGTGTCCGGGACGCTGGTCGACGCGAGGACGCCGATGTCCTGGATGCCGAGGTTCAGTCCGCCGGCGACGACCTCACACTTGTAGAGGAAGTTCTTCTCCAACGTCACGTCCGCAGCGCTCGCGCTGGCGGCTCCAATCACACTGATGGCCCCGGCACTGAGGGCTGCAGCTGCCCCTGTCGCCAGGACCTTTCCGGTCTTCGTCATCTTCTTCACAAGGGTGTCCTTCTTTGGGAGTTGAGCCGACGCGTCGAGAGCGCGAGAGGTGCCCTCGTGAGAGCCGGCTGTGACAGACAACACACAACCTAGGGCCACGAAAACGAAAGTGCAACTAGTGGTTACAAAGTCAGTGATCACTTCGGTAACATTCGTCACACAACCTGTTTGGCCCCTGGAACGACGGGTGAAACTCCTTGTCGCAGACACGGCAAAGCGCACCGAATCAGCGATTCGGTGCGCTTTGCGAGCGGGTCAGGGAGGCGTCAGGCGGCCTGGGCGGCCTGCTTCGCCTCGCGCTTGGCCCGGCGCAGGGCCTTCGACTCGGGGGACTTGCCCACCTTGTACGGGTCCGACGGCTTCTTGGAGTAGACCGCCAGTTGGCGCGCCACGCTCATGAGCTGCTTGGACAGCCGGCCCTCGTTGTACCGCAGGCCGTACTTCTCGACGAGCCGCTGCACGTCGACCTTGACCTCGCGGTAGCGCCGCGCCGGGATGTCGGGGAACAGGTGGTGCTCGATCTGGTGGCTGAGGTTGCCCGTCATCACGTGGAAGGGCTTGGACCCGGAGATGTTCGCCGAGCCCAGCAGCTGGCGCAGGTACCACTGGCCGCGGGTCTCGTTCTGGGCGTCCTCCTCGTCGAACGTCTCGACATCGGCCGGGAAGTGACCGCAGAAGATGACCAGGAAGGTCCAGATGTTGCGGACCAGGTTGGCCGTGAAGTTGGCCGCGAGCACCGCCAGGGGCGCCCACCAGCCGACGAACGGGATCGCGGCGCAGGCGATGACGGGGTAGACGACGTAGTCCTTGAAGAGCTGACGCCGGACCTTGACGTAGGCGCGCTTCTTGCGCGCGATGAACTCCTCCTTGCTCATCTTGCCGCCGAGGTACTCGTCGAGCTCGATGCCGTGGTACATCACGCCCCACTCGAAGAAGAGCATGAGCAGGAACGCGAGCGGGAGGTTGAACCGGTGGTTCGGGTACCACGGCTGGCCATCGTCGATCCGCAGCAGGCCGTAGCCGATGTCGCGGTCCATGCCGTGGATGTTCGTGTACGTGTGGTGGATGAAGTTGTGGCCGTGCTTCCAGTCCTGCGCGGGGGCCACGTTGTCCCACTCGTAGCGCTTGCCGTCGATCATCGGGTCGTTCATCCAGTCGTACTGACCGTGCATGACGTTGTGCCCGATCTCCATGTTCTCGATGATCTTCGAGAGGGAGAGCAGGATGACGCCGGCGATGAAGGCGGGCGGGAAGATCGGCAGGAAGATGCCGATGCGGCCCAGCACCTCGAACCACTTCTGCACGCGGATGACGCGACGGATGTAGTCGGCGTCCTCCTGACCGAGGTTGTCGAGCACGCGCTGGCGCACGGCGTCGAGCTCCTGCCCGAACTCCTCGAGCTGCTCGTACGTCATGAGGTCGAGGCCGACCGTGGACTTGCGGTTCGGGTCATAGGCGTCGACGAGGGGGACGGGCGCCTGGTTGTGGGCCGACGCGCTGAGCGGCTCGATCGGCGCGTGCTTCGTGCGCTGGAAGAGGGACATGTTCTTCTCCTTCACAGATCCACCGCGACATCGCCCACCGGGACGTTGACGCAGACCTTGATCGTTTCGTCGGTGTCGGCACTGACCTCACCGCTGATGACATGGCGCACCGCGCCGTGGAGCTTCTTGACCGCGCAGGTGTTGCACACACCCATGCGGCATCCGTACTCGGGGGACAGTCCGGCTGCCTCGGCCTGCTCGAGGATCGTGGCGCCGGAGTTCGGGGCGTCGACGCCACTGGCGTCGAACGAGACGGCGCCAGTGGCGTCCTCGGCATCGAGGTCGACCGACGGCACCTTGAAGTACTCGGCCGTGAGCTGCTCGCGGGCGCCGAGGTCGGTGTAGAGCTCGGTGACCGTGGCGATGAGGCCTGCCGGTCCGCACACCCACGTGGGGGTGGTGGCCGGGTCGAGCCCGACTCCGCGCAGGTGGTCGAGCGTGATGCGGCCGTTCAGCCTCGCGTCGGGCTCGGGGTCGCGCGTGTAGACGCGGACCAGGTCGACGAACGGCAGCTCGGCCATCGCGTCGAGCTCGATCGAGAACATCTCGTCGTCGCGCGAGCGCGCGTAGTGCAGGAAGGTGACGCGGCCCTGGTGGCCGCGGTCGGCCAGGGTGCGCAGCATGCTCATGACGGGGGTGATGCCGGAGCCGCCGCTGATCAGCGCGATGTGCTCGGGCACGTGCTTCGGCAGGACGAACTCGCCCGCCGCGGGGGAGAGGTACACGACCGTGCCGGGGCGCAGGCTGCCGGCGTGGAGGAACTGGGAGACGTAGCCGTCGGGGTGGGCCTTGACCGAGACGCTGAACAGGCCGTCCTTGCGCTCCGCCGAGCTCGAGACGCTGAAGACGCGGACCCGGCGGGTGCCCTCGACCTCGACGCCGAACTCCACGTGCTGGCCCGGGGTGAAGCCGGACCAGGCGCCGTTGGGACGCAGTACCACGGTGCTGGCGGCGCCGGTCTCGCGAATGACGTCGACGACGCGGCCACGGACGGCCTTCACGGTGAGCATGGGGTGCAGCAGCGTCAGGTACTCGTCAGGATGGTGAGGAGACGTCACCTTGGTGACGACCGGTGAGGCCAGGGCCTTGCGGATCAGTCCCATGGGACTCCTGTCGAAGCGGCGCGGCGAGCGGGGCGGTGTTCACCCGAATCAGTGAACATGTGTTCACCCAAGGATGGCAGGTGAGGCCGGGGTGGGTCAACACGACGTGCCGTGGCGTGGAACACGTGTTCACCGAGTCCGTCCGTCCGGCGGCGACGGGTGACGCCGTTCACCCGTGAGGGATGAGCCCGGTGCGACGCTTGCCCGGGCAGGATCTCGACCATGGACAGCCGGGCCGGGCACGCGACTCGATGGATCTCCCTCGTCGGGAGCTGCGCCGCGGCGGGGATGGTCTGGCTCGCGTTCGCCGATCTCGGGGTCGCGATCCCCACGATCGCCGACGACCTCGACGCGGACCTCGGCGCGCTGCAATGGGCGAACAACGCGTTCAGCCTCGTCACGGGAGCGCTGGTGATCGCCGCGGGCCGGTTCGGCGACGTCCTCGGACGCCGGCGGATGCTCGTCCTCGGCATCGTGCTGTTCGGCGCCTTCTCGGTCGTCGGCGCCGTGGCTCCCGACGTGCCCACGCTGATCGCGGGGCGCGCGCTCATGGGAGTCGGCGCGGCCCTCATCCTGCCCGCCACGCTCGCGCTGATCCCGCCACAGTTCTCCGGGCGGGAGCTGCTGACGGCGTTCGGCGTCTGGCAGGCCGTGGCGTGGGGCGGGCAGGCGGTCGGGCCGGCCGTCGGCGGCGCGATCACCGACGGCCTCGACTGGAGGTGGCTCTTCTGGATCAACCTGCCCGTCGCCGCGCTGTCCGCGCTCCTCGTGCTGCGGTACACCCCCGAGTCCCGGGACGAGGGCGCGTCGCGTCGCTCCGACTGGCCGGGCGTCGTCACGATCGCGCTCGCCGTGTTCGCGCTGCTCTACGCGCTCACCGACGGCCCGGCTGCCGGCTGGGACTCACCGATCGTGATCGCGATGTTCGTCGGCGCCGTCGCGCTGGCCCTCCTGTGGTGCGTGATCGAGGTGAACGCGAAGGCGCCACTGGTCGACCTGCGGCTCTTCCGGCTGCGCGACTTCGACGGTGCGCTCGTCGCGAACCTCACGATGAACCTCGCGTTCGCCGGACTGAGCTACCTGCTGGTGCTGTGGCTGCAGAACGTCCGGGGCTTCAGCGCCGTGGAGGCCGGCCTGCTCATGCTCCCGTCGACGGTGGGGATCTTCTGCTGCATACCCCTGGGCGGCCGGATGGACGCCCGCTTCGGGTCGCGGCGACCCGTGCTGATCGGCCTGGTCGTGATGAGCGCCGGACTGCTCGTGCTCGGGACGACGTCGAGCGACTCCTCGCTGTGGCTGATGGCGATCGGGCTCGTCGTGGTGGGCCTCGGGCTCGGTCTGCTCTCCACCCCGATCTCGAACACCGCCGTCGGCAACGTGCCGTCCCACCTCGCCGGGACGGCCGCCGGCGTCTTCAAGATGTCGAGCATGGTCGGCGGGGCGATCGGGGTCGCCCTGCTGAGTGCTCTCGGCCGGGGGCTCAGTGTCGGCGAGTGGACCGACGCCGCGGCCGCGTCCGGGGTGGAGCCGGGGACCATCGACGACCTCCGCGCCGCGCTGGTGAACTCCTCGTCGTTCGCCGACGCCCTGGCCACGCTCCCGGAGCAGACCCGCGCGCAGGTCACGGATGCGGCCATGTCCGCCTTCTCCGCCGGCGTGGGCGACGCGATGGTGGTCACGGGAGCGATCAGCCTCGTCGCCACCGTGGTCGTGTGGTTCCTCTGGCAGCGGCGCGACCGCACGCCGGTGGACTGAGCGAGATCCGGCCCGCGAGGCGGTGCCTCTAGGCTGGGCGCGTGTCCGAGGCCGTCAACGCGCGTCAGCTCCAGAAGGAGCGCACGCGTGGGGCGTTGCTCGACGCCGCGCTCGAGCTGAGCAGCGAGCAGGGCTTCGCCCAGACCAGCCTGCGACAGGTGGCCAAGCGCGCGGGTGTGGTCCCGGCGGCGTTCTACCGGCACTTCGCGTCCATGGACGAGCTCGGCCTGGCCCTCGTCGAGCGCTGCTTCGGGACCCTGCGCACGATGATCCGCGACGCCTCGCGCGATCCCGAGGTCTTCCTGCAGATCATCGACGCGGCCGCGCAGATCCTGATCGACGCGGTGAAGGAGAACAAGGCCGACTTCGCCTTCGTGGCGCGCGAGCGCGTCGGGGGGTCCGAGGCCGTGCGCCGGGCCATCGGCCACGAGCTCGACCTGTTCGTCTCCGAGCTCGCGGTGGTGCTGGCCCGCCTGCCCAACATCGAGACCTGGAGCGCCGACGACGTCCAGATGGTGTCGCGCCTCTTCGTCCGCAACATGGTCGCGAACGCGGAGGAGGTCGTCGAGATGCCGGCCGGGCGTCCCGACCTCGAGGAGAAGATCCGCGAGGGCGCGCGGCGGCAGATGCGCCTCATCGTGCTCGGCTTCAAGGACTGGCGCAGTTGAGCGGGACGTCACCGGCGTCCGGGCACGATGGAGGCATGACGAGTTCCGAGGCGTCCGAGTCCCTGGACCTCGGGGTCCTGCGCCAGCTGGCCGGGACCCCGCACGGACCGGTGGAGTTCCGTCGACGCCTGCGCGAGGCCCAGCAGCAGATGTCGGGCTTCCTGATGGAGTACAAGTTCGCCCTCGACGAGATCGAGACGAAGATCTCGATCCTGCGCGAGGAGTTCGAGCTGGCCCACGAGTACAGCCCGATCGAGCACGTGAAGTCGCGGCTGAAGTCGCTCGAGAGCCTCGTGGCCAAGGTGGACCGCACCGGCTGCCCCCGTGACCTGCCCACGGTCCGCGAGCGGATCCGCGACATCGCCGGCATCCGGGTGTCGTGCGTGTTCGTCGAGGACACGTACCGCTTCGCGCGGATGCTCACGCAGCAGCAGGACCTGACGGTGCTGGAGACCAAGGACTACATCGCCGAGCCCAAGCCCAACGGCTACCGCAGCCTGCACCTGATCCTCCAGCTGCCGGTGTTTCTCTCCGACCGCACGGTGCATGTGCCGGTCGAGGTGCAGATCCGCACGATCGCGATGGACTTCTGGGCCAGCGTCGAGCACCAGATCTACTACAAGTACGGCATGCACGTGCCCGAGCACCTGAGCGCCAAGCTCACCGAGGTGGCCGGCACCGCCGCCGACCTCGACGACCAGATGGGCCGCTTGCGCGAGGAGATCCGTTCCCTGAGCTGACGGGCATCGGCTAGAGTGACTAAGCAAGCGCTTAGTCAGGAGTTCTCCATGTCCGTGGTCCTGTCCCGTCGGGACGTCGATTTCCTTCTGTTCGACTGGCTCCGTGCCGCCGATCTCGCCCAGCGCGAGCGGTACGAAGAGCACTCGAAGGAGACCTTCGACGCCGTCCTCGACCTGTCCGAGACGATCGCCACCGAGCGCTTCGCGCCGATCAACCGGCTGCTCGACACGCAGGAGCCGGTCGTGGGGGAGGACGGCAAGGTCGTCCTGCCGGCCGAGCTCAGCGCCGCGCTGGCCGTGTACCGCGACTCCGGGATGCCCGCGGGCGTGTTCGACGCCGAGCTCGGCGGGATGCAGCTGCCCTTCGTGGTGAGCCAGGGTGCCTTCGCCTTCTTCCAGGCGGCGAGCGCCGCGGCGTCGTCGTACCCGTTCCTGTCCACCGGCAACGCCAACCTGCTGGTCGAGCACGGCTCGCCGGAGCAGGTCCGCGACTACGCCGTGCCCGTGATCGAGGGCCGCTGGTACGGAACGATGTGCTTGTCGGAGCCGCAGGCCGGCTCGTCGCTCGGCGACATCACCACGCGCGCCGTGCGCCAGGATGACGGCACCTACCGCCTGTTCGGCACGAAGATGTGGATCTCCGGCGGCGACCACGAGCTGACCGAGAACATCGTGCACCTCGTGCTGGCGAAGGTCGAGGGAGCGCCCCCGGGCGTCAAGGGGATCTCGCTGTTCATCGTGCCGAAGTACCTCGTCGAGGACGGTGTCATCGGTGAGCGGAACGACGTGGCGCTGGTCGGCCTCAACCACAAGATGGGCTGGCGCGGCACCACGAACACGCTGCTGAACTTCGGCGAGGGGCTCGCCACGCCCGGCGGCGCCCCCGGCGCGGTGGGCCACCGCGTGGGCGAGGAGGGCCAGGGCCTGGCCCAGATGTTCCACATGATGAACGAGGCCCGGATCTCGGTGGGGATGGGCGCGGTGGCGCTCGGCTACACCGGCTACCTGCACGCCCTCGAGTACGCCCGCACGCGCACCCAGGGCCGCGTGCCCGGCGCGAAGGACCCGTCCGCGCCGATGGTGCCGCTGACCCAGCACGCCGACGTCCGGCGCATGCTGCTGGCGCAGAAGTCCTACGTCGAGGGCGGTCTCGGCCTGCTGCTGTACTGCTCGCGCCTCATCGACGAGCAGCTCACGGGCGGCGACGAGGCCGCGAGGACCCGGGCCCACGACCTGCTCGAGGTGCTGACCCCGATCGCCAAGTCGTGGCCGTCCCAGTGGTGCCTGGCCGCGAACGACCTCGCCATCCAGGTGCACGGCGGCTACGGCTACACCCGCGACTACGCGGTGGAGCAGTTCTACCGCGACAACCGCCTCAACCCGATCCACGAGGGGACGCACGGCATCCAGAGCCTCGACCTGCTGGGCCGCAAGGTCATCGCCGGTGGGGGAGCAGGGCTGGCCACGCTCGTCGGCGCCATCAAGGAGACCACCACGCGCGCCGCCGCCGTCGACGGCCCGGCGGCCGCCTACGCCGCGCAGCTGGACGCGCGGGTGGACCGTCTCGTCGAGGTCACGTCGCAGCTGTGGGCCGGAGGTGACCCGGCGCTGGCGCTGGCGAACTCCGCCGTCTACCTCGAGGCCGCGGGCCACGTCGTGGTCGCGTGGATCTGGCTCGAGCAGCTGCTCGCGGTGGGCGACCGCTCGGACGCCTTCTTCGACGGCAAGCGCGCCGCGACCCGGTACTTCTTCGCGTTCGAGCTGCCGAAGGTCGACCCGCAGTTCGACCTGCTGGCGTCGCTGGACCGGACCGTGCTGGACCTGGATCCCGCGTCGCTCTGAGATCTGGGCGCGGGGTCGTCGTGAAGGGGAGGACGACGGCCCCGCGCTGTCAGGCGGTCGTTGCCGCCCGGGCGAGCGCGGCCTTGACCCGCCGCATGCCCGCCAGGCCCACGGGAGCGCCGCAGTAGGCGCCGCAGTGGATCGCGACCTCGGTGATCTCCTCGGCCGTCAGCCCGTTGCGCAAGCCCCCCAGGACGTGCGCCTCGAGCTCGTCCCCGTGGCCACCGGCCACGAGCAGGGCGATCGTGACGAGGCTTCGCGACCGTCGGTCGAGCGCCTCGCGGTTCCACAGAGTGCCCCAGACCTGGCCCGTGAGCAGGTGCTGCTGCTCGTCCCCCGGGCCCGCCTCGCGCTCCAGGGTCCGTCTCACGTACGCCTCGCCGAGCACGGCGCGCCGCGTGGCGAGACCCTGCCGGACCGTGGGGTCGTCGGAGGACTCGAGGTCCGACAGCACGCTCACGCGGGCGACCCCACGAAGTCGCGCAGGAGGTCCACGATCTCGTCGGCCACCTCGATCTCGCCGGCGGCCAGCGTGGCGTCACGGGCGACGACCGACCGATCGAACGGCATGCGGACCGGGGACTGCGGATCGACCGGCTTCGTCGCGCGCACCCAGTCGCCGTAGTCGCCGGCGCGCTGGGAGAAGTCGGCCGAGAAGGCGTTCGGGTCCATCACGACCATGAAGAAGCCCATGTCCGTCAGCCACGGCGGGTCGGCCTCGGCGCCCGACATCATGCCGAGCAGCTGCGCGCTGATCGCCAGGCCCGAGCCCTTGTGGCCGCCCCAGGGCGCGATGGCCCCGCCGTCCAGGGCGGCCGCGGGATCGGTGGTGGGAGCGCCGTCCGGCCCGAAGGCGAGGCCGGGCTCGAGCTCCTGGCCGGTCTTGATCGCGAACGAGAGGTCGGCGAGCATCGCCGCCGACGTGCCGATGTCCCAGATGATCGGCTGGCCGGGAGTCGGGAACCCCCACGCCACCGGGTTGGTGCCGAAGCGACCCTCGGCCCCGCCGTGCGGCGCGACGGTCGGGCCGCCGCTGGAGGCGACGAAGCCGACCAGTCCCGCGGCGGTCACCATCTCCAGGTAGTAGGTGAACATGCCCGTGCACCACGTGCGCCGGGCCGTACCCGCCACCACGGGGACGTGGCGAGCCTTCTCGATCAGCGTCTCGGTCAGCTGCTTGGCCACGATGTAGCCGAGCTGGTCGCCACCGTCGAGGGCGATGCTGGACGCCGTCTCCTGCTCGACGACGATCGGACCGAAGGGCTCGGACCTGCGCAGCCGCTCCACCAGCGTGGCGGCCCGGGGGAGTCCGCCCACGTCGAAGCCGCGCACGGTGCAGTCGATGAGGTGGTCGGCGATGATCGTCTGCTGCTCGTCGTCGTACCCGAACCGGGACATGGCCTGCCGGACGAGCTCGTGCGCGTCCTTGATGTCAATCTTCATGCGTTCTCCCTCGCCGGCGCGATCTTCTCGAGATCGGCCTTGATCTGGACAGCCAGGTACTTGGAGTTCATCCGGCACGCCGCGAGGCTGCCGGCGTGGAACCACAGGCCCGGCTGGGCCGTGCGCCGCCACATGTTGCGCATCTCGCCGCGGTCGTCGACGCCCCAGATGGGGCCGACGGCGTCGGCGACCGCGTCGCCGAAGAACTGGCGGACGTCCTCCTGCTGGTTGCTGTAGCCCGTGGCCATGACGACCAGGTCGAGCGGCGTGACCGTCCCGTCGCGCAGCTGCACACCCTCAGGGGTGAACCGCTCGATCTCGTCGTGCTGGAGCAGGCCGACCTCGCCGTCGGCGATGAGGTCGGAGCACCCCACGTTGATGTAGTAGCCGCCGCCGCGCCGGTTGTACTTCAGGTGGAACCCGGTGTGGTCCTCGCCAATGTCGGTGCGGAAGCCCACGGCGTGCAGCCGCTCGAGCAGCTCGGCGTCGTCGGCGAGCATCTTCTGGGCCAGCAGCTGGTTCGACGCGATGAGGGTCCGGAAGGAGTTCCCGGCCGCGATGAGGTCGGCGTCCTCGAGGGGCAGGCCCTGTGAGTAGAGCGCGTAGACCGAGACCCCGCTGGGCTCGAGGCTGACCACCGTGGTGGCGTTGCGCTGGACGATCGAGACCTCGGAGCCGAGGGCGTGGAGATCCTGCGCCACGTCGTGTCCGCTCGTGCCCGTGCCGATCACGAGCGCCTTGCGTCCCGCGTACTGGGTGCCCGAGGAGTAGTGGCTCGAGTGGAGCACCTCGCCGGTGAAGCCCTCGAGGCCTGGAAGGCGAGGCATCTTCGGCTTGCCGCTGACGCTGCCGGTGCACATGACCACGTGGCGCGGTCGCAGCGCGACCTTCGACCCGTCGCGGTCGAGCTCGACCGTCCACTGGCTGGCGGACTCGTCGTAGGCTCCCGACACCAGGCGCGTGCTCGTCCAGGTGTTGAGCTCCATGGCCTCGGCGTAGAACTCGAACCAGTCGGCCAGCTTGTCCTTGGGGATGTACGTCGGCCACGTGTCGGGGAACTCCAGGAACGGCAGGCTCGCGACCCACGCCTCGTTGTGGAGCGTGAGGGAGTGGTAGCGCTTGCGCCAGACGTCGCCGATCCGCTCGTGCCCGTCGATGACCAGCGCATCCACGCCGATCGTGCGCAGCCGGGCCGCCATGGACAGGCCGGCCTGACCGCCGCCGACGATCAGGACCTCGGGGTCGCGGTCGGCGTACTCGCGCTCCGCGTTGCGCAGGTCCTTCCAGTTCTGCCCGCCGAAGGTGCGCGAGTAGGCGGTGCCGTGCGGCCGGCGGGCGCCGCGGCGCTCCTCGAAGCCCTCCAGCTCCTGGAGCGTGGTGAGCAGCGTCTTGGCCAGAACGCGACCGTCCGCGTCCACGCGGAGCCGGACGATCCCGGTGCCGTGGCCCACCGAGGTCTCGAACCGGTGGAATCCCTCGATGACCTCCTCGCCGGCCCGGACGACGCGCGACGTCGGGGTGCGCGACGTGTCGGGGGAGAGGTCCCGCACGCGGGTCTCGGTGTTCGTCTCCAGCAGGCGCCGGGCGATGTCGTCGGGTCCGTACACCGAGGTGAAGTCCCAGGTGAAGGCGACGATGTCACGCCAGTCGGCGTCCTCGGCGAACAGGGACGCGATGGCGGCGTGGTCGGCACGCTCGAGCGCAGATGCGAACTGCGCCAGCCACGTGTCGACGGCGTGCTGCTCAGGTGCAAATGACTGGGACATGCGACCTCCGTTGCTGCGGTGTGGTGCCGATCACGCAAAGGCGTGCCTGTGGCGGGAGTCACTCTAAGTTGAATCTGGCGCCACTGTCAACTACAATTCTTTCGGTGGAGCCGACCTCCGCAGGGCTCGTGCGTCGTGCACAATGCCCGAGGGTGAGAAGTCGAGACGAGGGGGCGGACGTGGCGCCGATGCAGGAGAAGCAGCTGACCGATCGCGGGCGGCGGACCAGGGACAACCTGCTCCACGCCGCCGCGGTGGTCTTCGCGCGCCAGGGCTTCCTCGACACCAAGATCACCGACATCACCACCGAGGCCGGCACGGCCAACGGCAGCTTCTACAACTACTTCGACTCCAAGGAAGACATCTTCCGTGCCGCGATCGCCCAGGTGAACGGTCGCATGTTCGAGGTGGCCGCCTCGCGCCTGCCCGAGGGCGCGTCGCCGTACGAGCGCATCGAGGCGGCCACGCGCCGCTACGTCGAGGGGTACAAGGCCGACGCCGGGATGATCATGATCCTCGAGCAGGTCGCCACCTTCAGCCCGGAGTTCAAGGCGATGCGTCGTGAGACCCGCACGATGTTCCGGGCTCGCACCGAGCGCGGCATCCGGCGCTGGCAGGAGTCGGGGGTCATTGACCCCCGACTGCCGGCGCAGGTGGCCGCGGACGCGCTGACGTCGATGGTCAGCAACTTCTGCTACATGTGGCTGAACTTCGACGAGGACTACGACACCGAGACCGTCGTGACCACACTCAGCCGCATGTGGGCCCAGTCGCTCGGGATCCCCGTCCCCGACTGACCGGTCCGTCACCCCAGGATCGCGGCCGGATTGGCGACCAGCATCTGATCGATCTGGGCCTCGGTCACGCCGCGGTCGCGCAGGGCCGGCAGCACGTCGGTGTGGATGTGCTCGTAGTGCCAGTTCGGCATCAACTTCTCCTTGGCGTCCAAGTCAAAATTGTGCGTGTAGCTGGACGCGTCGTGGGCCAGGACCAGCCGGTCGGCATACCCCCGCTCGCACAGTGCCGCGACCGTCGCCACGCGGTCCTCGAACGACAGCATCAGGTCGAGACCGAACCGGTCCATGCCCAGGTAGACGCCGCGGTCGAGTAGGCGCTGGAGGTAGTCCAGGTCCGTGGTGTCACCCGAGTGCCCGATGACGACACGTGACAGATCGACGCCCTCCTCCACGAAGACCGCCAGCTGGTCCGAGCCGCGCTCGGTCGGCGCGTGGGTGTGGGTGGAGATCGGTGCGCCGGTCTCGCGGTGGGCGCGGGCGGCGGCGCGCAGAACGCGCTCGACCCCGGGTGTGATGCCCTGGGCGTCGGTCGCGCACTTGATGATGCTGGCCCTGATCCCCGTGTCGGCGATGCCCTCGGTGAGGTCCTTGACGAAGAACTCCGTCAGCAGCTCGGGCCCGTCGATGAGCAGGCCGGGACCACGGAACTTGAAGAACATCGGGACGTCGTCGTACGTGTACAGACCGGTCGCGACGACGATGTTCATCCGGACCTGCTCGGCGACGCGCTGGACGCGCGGGAGGTCTCGACCGAGGCCGAGGACCGTGAGGTCGACGATGGTCCGGACCCCCTGGTCGTACGCCGACTCGAGCTTCGTGATCGCGTCCGCGACGCGCACCTCCTCGTCCCAGCGGCCGGGGTAGTTCCGCTCGACCTCGTCGTTGAAGACGAACACGTGCTCGTGCATGAGCGTGTGCCCGAGGTCCGTCACGGGAACGGAGCGGCCGGATGCGGTGGCGATGGAGGTCATGGAAACCCATTTCGTGGAGAGGCAGTTGACAGTGGCGCCAGATTCATGTTTGGTGTGTGACAGCCAACACAGTAAAGCGAGCGCTTGTCAAGCGCCCCACCGGTACAGAGAGCAGGACCGTGTCCGTCGAAACACCCGCCCACCAGGCCGAGCACCGAGCGCTGGATCCCGGCATCGGCGCGCTGTTCAACGCCCGACGCATCGCGATCGTCGGCGCCTCCGGTCGCGAGGGGAATCCCTTCGCACGCCCGTTGCAGTACCTGACGGAGTTCGGCTTCGACGGCGACGTGTTCCCGGTCAATCCCGGCTACGAGACCTTGCGCGGGCTGCGCTGCTACCCCGATCTGGCGAGCCTTCCCGAGCCGGTCGACCTGGCGCTGCTGATGGTGCCGGGCGCCGCGGCGGTGGAGCTCATCCCTCAGGTGGCCGCCGCCGGCGCCCGCGCAGCGGTCGTTTTCGCGTCCGGGTTCTCCGAGACCGGGGAGGAGGGCGTGCGCCAGCAGGCAGCGCTGACGGCAGCGGCGCGCGAGCACGGCGTCCGCGTCATCGGCCCGAACTGCCAGGGCGTGCTCTCCACCGCCCACCGCCTCTACGGCACGTTCACGGCGGCCCTCGAGCTCGGCCCGGTCCGGCGCGGCGGGCTCGCCTACGTGGGCCAGAGCGGCGCCGTGGGTGGCTCGATCCTGAGCCTGGCCCGCGAGCAGGGCATCGGGATCTCCAGCTGGGTGAGCACCGGCAACCAGGCCGACCTGACCACCGTCGAGGTCGCTCGCCACCTCGTCGAGCAGCCCGACACCGAGGTGCTCGCGCTGTACCTCGAGAGCGCGGTGGGGGAGGCGGAGTTCCGTGACCTCGCCGCCCGTGCCCACGAGCTCGGCCGGTCGCTCATCGTCCTGCGGTCGGCGACGAGCGCCGCGGGCGCCAAGGCCGCCGCGTCCCACACGGGGGCGATCGTCGGCGACGACGGCGCCTACCGCGTCGCCGCGCGCGAGTACGGCGTCGTCGAGGCGAGCGACATCGACGACCTCGTCCGCCTGGCGCACGCCCACCTCGCCCTCCCGCCGAGCCAGGGTCCGTCCACGGCGGTCATCACCACGTCGGGCGGGGCCGGCAGCCTCGCCGCCGACAAGGCCCACGAGCTCGGCCTGACGATCGACGACCTGAGCGCCGACACCCAGCGGCGGCTGTCCGCCCTCGTCCCGGACTTCGGCGCCGTCGACAACCCGGTCGACGTGACGGCCCAGATCTTCCGGTCCAGCGAGGTCGACGACTTCATCGAGGTGTGCCGGATCGGCTGCGACGCTCCGGAGGTCGACGCGGTGGTCATCGCCCTGACCCTGGTCACCGGCGAGCTGGCGGCCACGATGGCGACCGCCCTGGCCGACCTGATTCCCCGGGTGGAGAAGCCCGTCGCCCTGGTGTGGGCGGCGGCCCGCGAGCAGACCGTCAAGGGCCGGGAGATCCTGCGCGAGGCCGGCGTTCCCGTCTTCGACTCCTCCGAGCAGGCGATGCGCGCGATCGGCTCGCTGCGCCGCGTCGCTGCGCCGACCGCGCCCCGAGGACGTCCCGCGGACTTCGACGAGGCCGCGGTGCGGGCCCTGCTGGACGACCTCCACGGGACCGTCACGGAGTCGCAGGCGCAGGCTGTCCTCGCCGCCGCCGGGATCCGGACGCCGGAGGCGCACCTGGCCACCGGGCCCGCGGACATCGAGGCCCTCCCGCTGGAGACGGACGGCACGTACGTCGTGAAGATCCAGGCACCCGGCATCGCGCACAAGACAGAGCGCGGCGGGGTCCGCCTCGGCCTCGCTGCCGCGGAGGTGCGCGCGGTCGCGGCGACGATGCTGGACGAGTTCGCTGCCGACGAGCCGCAGGGCGTCCTCGTGCAGGAGATGGTGCCGGCCGGCGTCGAGCTGATCGTCGGCGTGACCCGGACGGACGGGGGACTTCCCCTCGTGACCGTCGGGCTCGGCGGCACCGCGACCGAGCTGTACGCGGACACCGCGACCACCTTCGCTCCGGTCGACGCCGCGCGGGCGGGCTCGCTGCTGATGGAGCTCAAGGCGGCCCCGCTGCTCACCGGCTTCCGCGGCTCCGCGCCGCTGGACGTGGACGCCGTGGCCGACCTCGTGTCGCGAATCAGCCACCTCGCCGACATCGCCGGACCGGCCCTGCGCGAGCTCGAGGTGAACCCCGTGCGGGTCCTCGACCGCGCCGAGCGGCCCGTACTCGCCCTGGATTTCCTGATGACCCTCGAAACGGAGACAGCATGACCGGACGCATTGGCCTCGACCGCGTGGGAGCGGTCGCCGTGATCACGCTCGACAACAGCCGCATCAAGAACGCCCTGACGCAGCAGATGGCTCACGACCTCGGGGCGGTGTGCGAGCAGATCGATGCGGACCCGTCGATCGGGTGCACCGTGATCCAGGGCGCCGGTGGCACCTTCTGCTCGGGAGCCGACACGTCGACGTGGGCCGACACCTACGGCGACGACCCGCTCAGCGACGAGGCGTACGCGGACACCGACGAGATGTACGGATCGTTCGTCCGGTTCGGCGAGCTGAAGGCTCCGACGATCGCCGCCGTGCGCGGTTCCGCCGTGGGTGCGGGTCTGAACCTGGCCCTCGCGGCGGACCTGCGGGTGGTGTCGCAGGACGCGCGGCTGATGGCGGGCTTCCTCAAGGCCGGCATCCACCCCGGTGGCGGCTTCTTCACCCTGGTGCGCCGGCTGGCTGGCCGCGAGGCCGCGTCGCTGCTCGGCCTGTTCAGCCAGGAGATCTCCGGCGTCGAGGCGAAGGCCTTCGGCATGGCCGGGGTGTGCGTGCCGGACGAAGACACGGAGAAGACGGCGGCGGAGATCGCGCAGCTGGTGGCTCGCGACCCGCTGATCGCGCGCCGCGCCAAGCGCAGCTTCAACCTCGAGACGCAGTCCACGCCGCTGCCGTGGGCCGCGGCCCTCGAGGTGGAGCGTGGCGTGCAGCTGTGGACCCAGGCGCGCCGGCTCAAGCAGACGCAGGCCCAGGCATGATGCGCTTCGCGGCCGAGCCGCTGACCCACGACGAGCTGCGCCTGCGTGACGAGGTGCGCGAGTTCATGGCGCAGGAGCGGGCCAACGGCCTGAGCGTGGGTCTGGGCATCAACGCCGCGGCGGACATGGAGTTCAGCCGTCGCGTCGCCGCCCGAGGCTGGGTCGGCATGACGATCCCGAAGGAGCACGGCGGCCCCGGCCGGACCGCGGTGGAGCGGTTCGTCGTGGTGGAGGAGATGCTCGCCGCGGGGGCGCCGATCAGCGCGCACTGGGTGGGGGACCGTCAGACCGCGCAGATGTTCGTGCGCTTCGGCAGCGAGGAGCACCAGCGGGAGTTTCTGCCGCGCATCGTCGCCGGCGACGTGTGGTTCTGCCTCGGCATGAGCGAGCCGGACAGCGGCTCGGACCTCGCGTCGGTGCGCACGCGCGCCACCCGCACCGAGGGTGGCTGGCTGCTGAACGGCCAGAAGGTCTGGACCTCGGGCGCCCAGTACAGCGACTACGTCATCACCCTGTGCCGCACGTCGCCCGCGGAGGGACGCAAGCACATCGGCCTCAGCCAGCTGATCGTCGACCTGCGCGCCGAGGGCGTCTCGGTCTCGCCGATCAGGCTCCTGAACGGCTTCCACCACTTCAACGAGGTGCACTTCGACAACGTCTTCGTCCCGGACTCGATGGTCCTGGGCAACGTCGGCGACGGCTGGCACCAGGTGACCTCCGAGCTCGCCCACGAGCGCTCCGGTCCTGACCGCTTCATGTCGGTCATGCCCGTGCTGGCGCTGATGTTCGAGCAGCTCAAGACGGCCGACGTGCCGGCGGACGTTCGCACGTCGCTGGGCCGCACGTTCGCGACCTACATGACGTTGCGCTCGATGTCGCTGTCCATCGCCCGCGCTCTCGACCGGGGCGAGACGCCCGCCGTCGAGGCCGCGCTGGTCAAGGACCTCGGGACGCAGTTCGAGCAGGAGGCGATCGAGCAGCTCCGCACGCTCGCCGGCGGGGAGCTCGACCCCGGCGCGCCGGGACTCGAAGGGCTGCTGGCCGACGCGGTCATCACCGCGCCAACGTTCACGCTGCGCGGCGGGACGAACGAGGTGCTGCGGACCGTCGTCTGGAAGTCGCTGCGGCGCACGAGGAAGGAATCGGCATGAGCGAGCTGGCACAGGAGCTGTTCAGCGCCCTGGACGACATCGTCGGGGCGCGCGCCGCCCGCGACGGTCACGGCGCCGTCGCGACGTGGGACCCCGAGCTGTGGGCCGCGCTGAACGAGCAGGGGTACGCCTCGATCGACCCGGCCGAGCCGGAGGTCGGCCTGGCGGAGTTCTGCGCCGTGGCGACCGCCGTCGGCGCGCAGGCGCTCGGGCTTCCACTCGTGGAGGCCGGACTCGCGGCGTGGATGGCCGCGTCGGCCGGGATCAAGCTGCCGGGCGGGCTGGCGGTCCCCGCCGTCTCGACCGGCGAGGTCCTGACCGTGGTGGACCGGGACGACGACGGGCTCGTCGTGGACGGCGCGCTGCGCCGGGTCCCGTGGGGCCGTCACGCCGAGGTCGTCCTCGCGTTCGCCCGCCACGGCGACGGGACGACGTCACTGGTCGCCCTCGAGCCCCAGCGGATGACCGAGGGCAGCAACTTCGCCGGCGAGCCGCGCGACACCGTGCACGTCGAGCGCCAGCGCGTGGATGCCGGGCAGGTGTCCACCGACTCCGCCCTCGGCCCCCGCGAGGCCCGGGCCCGCGGTGCGCTGCTCCGCGCCGCCGCCGCGGCCGGCGCGATGGACTCGGTCGTCGACCTCGTGGTCGAGTACGCCGGCCAGCGCCACCAGTTCGGTCAGCCGATCGGGTCGTTCCAGGCCATCCAGCAGCACGTCGTGACCGTGGCCCAGGCCGCCGCCGCGACGCGGGCCGCGGTCGAGGCGACCTTCATGGCGGCGCCCGAGCACCGCGTGATGACGGCGGCGGCAGCGAAGGTCACCCTCGGGATCCAGGCCGGTCGCCACGCCCGCTCGGCCCACCAGGTGTTCGGCGCGATCGGCGCCACCGAGGAGCACCGCCTCCACCTCCTCACGCGGCGCCTGTGGAGCTGGCAGGACGAGTACGGCACGCAGCACGAGTGGGCGCACTACCTCGGTGATCGCCTGATCTTCCCCGAGGCGCCCGGACTGTGGGAGGTGCTGACGCCGCCGCACCCGGCCGTCGCGGCCCGCGAGGTGGGGGAGTCGGTCCCGTGGTGACCGCCGTCGAGGTCGAGGACGTCGAGCCCGGCCCGGAGCTCCTCGTCGAGCTCCGTGGCGCGGTCGCCGACGTCCGGCTCAACCGGCCCGAGCGCCTCAACGCCCTCAGCTCCTCGCTGCAGGCCCAGCTCGTCGAGACCTTCGCCGAGCTGGACCGTGACCAGCGGGTTCGGGCCGTGACGCTCGGCTCGACGATCCGCCGGGCGTTCTCCGTGGGCGCCGACCTCAAGGAGATGGCGTCCGGCGACGATCGGGGCGCGGCTCCGTACGAGCCCATGAACGGCGCCACCCGCAACGTCTACGAGGCGGTCCTGGAGTGCCGGAAGCCGACCATCGCCGTCCTCGACGGCTGGGTCGTCGGCGGGGGCATGGAGCTGGCGATGGCCTGCGACATCCGGCTCGCGTCGCACGACGCCCGCTTCCTGCTCCCCGAGGCCAAGGTCGGGCTCGGCGCGAACTTCGGCAGCCAGATGCTCCCGCGCCTGGTCGCCCACACCCACGCCTTCGAGATCCTCTACGGCGCCGAGCCCTTCGACGCCGCCCACGCCGAGCGCATCGGCTTCGTGTCGCGCGCCCTCCCGGCCGACGAGCTCGAGGCCGAGGCCGACCGCACCGCGGAGCTCATCGCCTCCCGCGCCCCCGTGACGATCCGTCGCTACAAGGCGATGGTGAACCTCGGCTCGACCCTGCCCATCGCCGCCGCGCTGCGGCTCGACCCCGGTCCCAGCCCGTACCTCAGCCAGGACCGTGCGGAGGGCGCTCGCGCCTTCCGCGAGAAGAGAGAACCGATCTGGAGTGGCCGATGAGTCGGCCCGCACCGGAGCGCCACGGGCTCACCGGAGCCCACCACCCCCCGAAAGGAAGATTGACAATGAAGTCGACACGACGAGGCCGAGCCAGCTCGGCGTTGCGGGCTGCCATTGCGCTGCCCCTGGCCGGCACCCTGCTCCTCTCGGCATGCGCCGGCGGGGACGACGAGGGCGACGGCGACGGACCGATCAAGGTGGGTGTGGTGGCGGCCCTGACGGGCATCGCCGCTCCCTACGGCGTGCAGAGCCTGAACTCCTTCAAGCTGGCCGTCGACGACATCAACGAGGCGGGCGGCATCGACGGCCGCGACCTCGAGGTCGTCGCGCTGGACAACCGCTCCAAGCCCGAGGAGGTGCCCGCCCTCATGCGTCGCCTCGTCGGCGAGGACGTCAACATCATCCTCGGTGCGTCCTCCACGCCGCTGACCGTGACGGGCGCGCAGGCCGCCGATCAGCTGAAGGTCCCGCTCCTGGTGCCGATGGAGGCCGGCGACGTGATCATCGGCGAGGGCCGGTCCCACGTGTTCAAGCTGGCGCCCTCGGTCCTGGCGGACCAGGGCTGGTCGGCCCAGGGCGTCCGCGCCGTGATGAAGGGGTCGCAGGATGCCGGTGACCCGATCAAGACGGCGTTCCTGATCAACGCCAGCACCGGCGCGTTCCCCGAGGCGGGCCAGGCGTGGACGGGCACCTTGGAGAAGGAGTTCCCCGACGTCGAGCTGATCGACACGATCACGTTCGACGAGGCGTCCACGAGCGACTTCGGACCCCTCGTCGCGAAGGCCAAGGCGGCCAATCCCGACCTGCTGATCTTCGGCGGCAACCCGCAGAGCGCGTTCCAGTTCTACCCGGCCCTGCAGGACTCGGGCTGGCAGCCGAAGGCCACCCTCGGATCGCTGGGCGGCAACACGAACGCCCAGTTCATCTCCTCGGTGGGAGCCGAGGCCGCCGACGGTGACGTCGCCGGCAACTACTGGACGGCCGAGCTGAAGCCCGGTGACGACGCCAAGCAGACGCCGCAGGGCTTCGTCGAGGACTACAAGGAGGCCTATGACGGCCAGTCGCCCGACGGCGTCGGCGCGTACTACTACTCGGCGGCCGCCGTCGTGGCCGAGGCGCTGCGCAACGCGGACGACGTGGACGACAAGGAGTCGCTCACCAAGGCGCTGCGCGACGTCGACATCTCCGGCATCAACGGCGACGACAACGGGCTGTACATCGTCAGCCACGGCGTGGACTTCGACGAGCAGGGGTTCAACGCGGCCGCGGTCGGCCTGGTGACGCAGATCCAGGACGGCAAGTACGTGCCCGTGTTCCCGGACGACGTCGCCAACGCCAAGATCATCTACCCGAAGCGCTGACGCGGGATCAAGGACATCGTCATGGACACCGCATTGCTCGTCGAGCAGTTCAGTGTGTGGCGGGGCCGCTCGGAGATCGTCAGGTCCATCGACCTGACGATCCCGGGCGGGTCCCTGGTCGCACTGGTCGGCTCCAACGGAGCCGGCAAGACCACCTTCATCGAGGGCGTCCTGGGCATCCTGCCCACGCGCGCGACCCGATTCGAGCTGTTCGGCGAGGACGTCCGTGGCCGCAAGCCCTGGGACCTCGTGAACGGCGGCCTGGTCGTGGTTCCCCAGGAGCGGCGGCTCTTTCCCGCGATGACCGTCGAGGAGAACCTCGACATCGTGCAGACCAAGGGCGCCAAGGCCGGGGGAGCGCGGTTCAGCCGTGACGAGCTCTACGACCTCTTCCCCCGGCTGCAGGAGCGTGCCACGAACTTCGCCGGCACGCTCAGCGGCGGCGAGCGCAGCATGCTCGCCATCGCGCGGGGACTGGCCCTGCAGCCGCGGCTGCTGATCCTCGACGAGCCGTCGCTGGGCCTGGCGCCGGTCGTCATCGACTCGATCATGGCGACGATCCGCGAGATCTCGGCCACGGGCCTTTCCATCCTGCTCGTCGAGCAGAACGTGCACCAGGCGCTCTCGATGTCCTCGTGGGCGCACGTCCTGGACGCGGGTGCGGTCATCGCCTCGGAGTCCAGCGACGACCTCCGCGACTCGCCCCTGCTCGAGTCGGGCTACCTCGGCGCCGTGCCGACGGGTGAAGAGAAAGGAGTCGGCTGATGTCGACACTGACCCAGATCCTCATGACCGGGGTGCTCCAGGGGCTGATCTACGCATTGATCGGCCTGGGGCTGTACCTCATCTTCAGCGTGATGAACGTCGTCAACTTCGCGCACGGCTTCTTCGTCCTGCTGGGCATGTATGGGCTGCTGTGGTTCGGCCCGACCTCGCTCCCGGCTTTCCTGGCGGCCACGCTCGTCGTGGTGGCGCTGTCCGGCGCGTTCGGCTACCTGGTCGAGCGCACGCTGATCGAGTCCACGCTGCACAAGCCGGGTCACGCCCAGCTGGTGATCACGATCAGCCTCGGCCTGGCGATGCAGTACTTCTTCCAGATCATGTTCCCCGAGCCGTACCAGAAGATCGCCAACCCCTGGCCCTTCGACGCGATCCAGGTCCTCGGCGTGACGGTGGGCTCCGGTCGCCTGGCGGCGGGTGCGATCAGCCTCGTGCTGGCGCTCGCGGTCTCCTGGCTGGTCTACCGCACCCGGTTCGGCAGCCTGATGCGGGCGTGCTCGCAGTCGCTCGAGGGCGCCGTCCACGTGGGCATCAACTACACCCGCGTGTACCGCGCGACGTTCGCGCTCGGCGCGGCGATCGCGGCGGTGGCCGGTGCGCTGCTCATTCCGTTCCAGCCCGTCTCGCCCCACCTTGGCCTCGACCTGACGATCAAGGCGTTCATCGTCGTGGTGGTCGGCGGCAGTGAGTCGCTGTGGGGCGTGCTCTCGGCCGGCATCCTGCTCGGCATCGCCGAGGCGGCGGGCAGCATCCTCGTCTCCGGCTCGCTGGCGACGTCGGCGATCTATCTCCTCTTCCTCGTGGTCATCCTCGTCCGGCCGCAAGGACTCGTGCTGCGCAGGAAGGTGTCCGTCTCATGAGCATCCGTGATGTGCTGCGGCGCTTCGACACGCCGGTCAAGAAGATCAACGCGGTCATCGTGACGGTCGCCGTCGTCGTGGCGGTGATCTACCCGTTCGTCGTCGAGTCGCCGCTGGTGAGCGTCGGATTCGTGGCGCTCATCTTCGCGATGCGCAACTTCACCTGGAACATCGCCGGAGGCCTGACGGGCCTTCTGTCGCTCGCCCACGTGGCGGGCTTCGGGATCGGCGCGTTCGCGGTGGCGATCCTGACCTGGACCCATGGCTGGAACGTGTGGCTGGCGATCGTCGTCGGCATGGTGCTCTCCGCGGCCGTCGGGGTCGTGGTCAGCCTGATCATGAGCCGGTTCGGCGTCAACGCCTTCTTCTTCGCGCTCGGCACCATGGCGCTGTCGCTGGCGATCGCCGGCATCGCGGCGTCGTGGTCGGTGACCGGCGGCAACGACGGGCTGCAGAACCTGTCGGCGGACGAGGGGCTGCTGCACCTGCAGTGGTTCACCAACCCCATCCCGCTGTACTTCGTGGCCCTCGTGCTGCTGACGCTGATGGTGATCGGCACCGCGTGGATGATCAAGCGCACCCGCTTCGGCCGGTCGCTGGCCTTCATCCGCGAGGACCCCCAGATGGCAGCCAGCATGGGCATCGACGTGGTGCGCAACCAGGCGGGGGCGATGGGCCTCAGCATGGGACTCACCGCGGTGAGCGGATCACTCATGGCGCAGTACACGAACTTCGTCAGCTACGACTCCGTGCTGAACATGGAGATCGGCATCGCGATGATGGTCGGCGCGATCATCGGCGGCTCGGCCACCCTCGCCGGACCGATCGTCGCGGGCATCGGCATCGCCGCGCTCGACGAGCTGCTGCGGTCGTTCGACGTGTCCAGCTCGAACGTGTCGAGCTACACGCAGATCATGTACGCCGTCATCGTGATCCTCCTCGTGCGGTTCGGCACCGACGGCATCGTGCCGATGTGGAACGCCCTGCTGGAGCGCCTGTTCGGCGACGGCAGCGATCCGGGTCCAGACGACCTGGAGGACGAACGGCGCAACGAGACGGAGAAGGAGGTCGCTCATGCTTGAGGTCACGGGTGTCGCCAAGCGGTTCGGTGGACTGAGGGTGCTGACCGACGTGTCCTTCACGGCGGAGTCGGGAAAGGTCACCGCCCTCATCGGTCCCAACGGCGCGGGCAAGTCCACGCTGGTCAACCTGGTGTCGGGCTACCTCACGCCCGACACGGGGTCGATCCGCCTCGACGGGGACGAGATCTCTGGGATGGCGCCGGCGAAGGTGTTCGGCGAGGGAGTCGCGCGGACCTTCCAGGTCTCGGGGAACGTCGCCGAGCTGAACGTCTTCGAGTGCGTGGCGATGTCGGCCTATCGCACGGCGAGCTCGTACCGCGAGGCGAACTCGATCGCCGAGGAGGAGCTGAGACGCTTCGGTCTCTGGCAGTACCGCGGCCGGGCGCTGGGGGACATCCCCACCGCGATGGTCCGCATCGTCGACTGCGCGCGCGGCATGGCGGCCAAGCCGAAGATCCTGTTGCTCGACGAGGTCATGGCCGGGCTGACGCCGGCGGAGGTCGACGTCGTCATCGAGCAGGTCCGTGCGTGCCGTGAAGCAGGCGTGGCGATCGTCATGATCGAGCACGTGCTGCAGGCGGTCAACGCGCTGGCCGACAAGGTCGTGGTCCTCAACCAGGGAACGATCGTGGCCACCGGCACGATGGCGGAGGTCTCGCAGAACGACGAGGTCAAGGAGGCCTACCTCGGCTCGGCGGCGGTCGGTTGACGCCCCACGAGCTGTCGGAGCTGGTCGCCAAGGAGCGGATCCGCGCCCGGATCACGGCCTACTGCCGAGGCGTGGACCGCTGCGACGCCGACCTCATCCGCGCGACGTACCACGACGACGCCGTCGAGGACCACGGCGACAAGTACCGGGGCGGCCCCGACGGCTTCGTGGAGTGGGTGATCGGGCACGTCTCCGCGATGAGCGGCTCGATGCACGCGCTGCACCAGATCGACATCGACCTGGCCGGCGACGTGGCGTACGTGGAGAGCTACGCGACGGCGCGCCACGTGCTGCCCGACGCCGACGGCTCGGGGGAGGTCCTCGAGACGCTCGGAGTGCGCTACCTCGACCGGTTCGAGCACCGGCCCGAGGCGGGCTGGCGCGTCGCGCGACGGGTGGTGGCGTTGGACTACTACGACGTCCACGCGCTGCCGCCGCGCGCACGCTGGCGCACGGGTTTCGCGACGCCTCACCAGTCGCAGGAGGACCCGAGCTACGTCCGCGGCTGAGCCCGTCACGCGCGAGTTGTGGGCCCCGGGAGTCCGGCCTAGACTGGCTTCAGAAAGTTGTATCTACAACTAGTTCCAGGAGGAAGTCAATGGGCGCGTCGGAGACCTCGGATCTCCGCCACGACGGCGGTCACGGTGTTCAGGAATCAGTCACCGAGCGGGACACCGATGCCGTTGCCCCGGGACAGCCGACGAAGCGCGGCGGCCAGGTCCTGCGCGGTCTCATGGTGCTGACGGCCGCAGTCTGGCTGTTCTCGTTCGTCCAGCTGGTGCAGCAGCCCGCTCAGGAGGGCGCGACCACCACCTCGTGGGACCTGGCCTTCTGGGTCGCGATGGCCCTGGGCTCGGCGATCGCCACCTTCATCCTCGGGTTCTGGAAGGTCCACCGGACCTGATCAGTCGGGAGCGCCGGGCCGTTCGGGCAAGCGGGAGAGTCCCTGACGACCGCGGGTGGAGTCCCGCGTGCCGGCGAGCACGCTGCCGCCGGGATCGAGCACCGCGAGGATGCGGCTGCCGATCCGGCGGGCCTGCCCGAGCTGCTCGCGGGTGAGGGGCCCGACGAAGATCTCGCGCACCAGCTCGACGTGCCCGGGGGAGGCGGTCTCGAGTCGCTGCCATCCTGTGTCGGTCAGGTCCGCGTGGCGCGACCGCGCGTCGTCCGAGTCCGCCGTCCGCGTCACCAGTCCGTCCTTCTCCAGCCGGGCGATGACGCGCGAGAGTCGCGGTGGCGAGGTGTGGGTGGCGGCGGCGAGATCGGACAGGCGCATCGACTCGTCCCCGGCCTCCGCCAGCTGCACGAGGACGAGGAACTCGAAGAACGTCAGGTCGGCGTCCCGGAGCAGCTGGGCGTCGAGCGCGGCCGGCAGCACCTCGATGATGGAGACGAGTGCGAGCCACGCCTCGGCCTCGTCGTCGTCGAGCCATGGGCCGCTGTGCGTCATGGCGCCGACGCTAGTGGGCGCTCCGGTACGGGCCAAGCAGGATCGCCGTCAACTCGACGGGGGTCGGCCCGAGAGCCCGTTCAACGTCATCGCCGCCAGGGTCTCCGCGACCCCTTCGGCGTCCAGGTCGATGCCTCGGAAGTGTGCGTCCATGGCGACGCCCCAGCACATGCCCACGCACATGGGGGCCGTCAGCCTCGGGTCCGCCTTCTGCGACCACAGCTCGTCGGCGCTTCGGACCTGGTCCACGAGGGAGTCGATGAACGGCGCGATGCGACGCAGGTAGAACTCCTGGCCGCTGTCTCGATCGCGGAACAGCACCACGTTGAACAGGTCGAGGTACTCCACGAACACCAGGAGCAGTGAGCGGTAGAAGATCTTGACCGCCTCGGACGATCCGTTGATGCTGCCGGCGATCGTCTGGGCGAGCACGTCCTGCAGGAGGTGGTCGATCGGCTCGACGATCGCCTCCTCGAACAGCTGCTCCTTCGAGTCGAAGTAGCGGTACAGGAGGGCAACGTTGACGCCGGCGAGCCGGGCGATGTCGCTGATGCGCGCGCCCTCCGGTCCGACGCGCGCGAACTCCTCGCGCGCCACAGCGAGCAGCTGCTTGCGTCGTTCCTCCGCGTGGAGCCTCACCACGTTGCCACCTCCGTCCCGGTGAGCCTAGGTCGAATCCTTTCGGGCTTCTCGGGGAACACCCGGTTACAGTCCCCGAGCCACGGACAGGAGGGCCCGGGAGGGGGGTTCACCGAGCGCGCGTTCCGTGCTAGGTGTGATGTAGGTCACATTATCTCGGGAACCGTCCCCCCTCGTTAGGAGTCCGAGATGCGCCCAGTACTTCGAGTCGTCACCACGGCCGCGACCGTGACATGCGTCGCCCTCGCGTTCGCGCCATCTGCTTCCGCCCACGGCAAGCACCGGCCCGCGCCCCGCCCCATCAGCGTCGTCGCCGGCGGCCTCGAAGGGCCGTTCCAGATCTCCCGGGACGGCCACCATCGCCTGCTCGTCATGGAGTCCGGAGCCGGCCGTGTCATCTCGGTCGACCCGAGGAAGCGGGGGAGCGTGCGCACCCTGGTGAGCGGCCTCGGGCCCAACGCCGCCAGTGGAGCGGTCAGGGTGGGGAAGCACATCGCCATCGTGACGGGCGAGGCCGATCCCTCGGCTCCGGCCGGGCCCTACCCCGGATCGTCGGTGCTGGTGGCCTCGAAGGGCAAGGTCAGCGTCTTCGCCGACCTGATGGCGCACGAGCTCAAGTACAACCCCGACGGCCAGACCCAGTTCGCGCCCGACGGGACCACGCCGCTCGACGCCCTGTCCAACCCCTTCAGCCTCCTCGCCGAGCGAGGACGCCACGCAGGAGTGCTCGTCGCCGACGGTGGCGCGAACGCGGTCCTGCGCGTGAACTCGAAGGGCCGGGTGTCGACGTTCTTCGTCCCGCCGACCGTCAACACCGGCGCCTGCGCGGGCCGGCCGAACAACGACGCCGCCCACACGGGCTGCGACTCCGTCCCGACCGGACTGGCCTACGGCCCGCGCAACACGATCTACGTGTCGGCGCTGACCGGTGAGGCGCCCGGCGAGGGTCGCGTCTACGTCCTCGACGCCCGGACCGCGAAGGTGCGCAAGGTGATCAAGGGCTTCACCGCACCCACCGGCATCGCGGTGGGCAGGGACGGCACGATGTACGTCACCGAGGTCCTGGAGGGCATGCCCGAGGGCGAGCCCGGACCCGAGTTCGACCCGGCCACCGTCGGCCAGATCGTCAAGGTCTCGCCGTGGGGGAAGAGGACGTACGCCCAGGTGACCATGCCCACCGGCGTGGTGCTCGCGGGCAGGTCGCTGTACGCCACCGCGTGGTCGATCGCCGGCTTCCTCGGGATCGAGGGCGCCGGCCAGGTGGTGAAGGTCTCGGACCGCGCGTTCCGCAGGGCGTCCTGACCGGACGTCACGCGGGTCGTGCGCGGCGGGCGCCGGTACTCGGACCGGCGCCTCTCGCCGTGCCCCCACGGCTCCTAGACTCGGGAGGTCAGTCGGAGCCCGCAGGCATCCGACCCTCGACCCGCTAGGCAGGAACATGCACGAGCACGGTGAGCGTCCCTGGTCCGTCCACTACGGACCGGGCGTGCCGACCCAGATCGACATCCCCGACGAGCCGATCACGGCCGGTCTTGAACGAGCCGCGCAGCGGTGGCCCGACCGGGTCGCGACCGACTTCCTCGGTGCGACGGCGACCTATGCCGAGACCGAGCGGGCGATCCGCCGCGCGATGGTCGTCCTGCGCGACCTCGGCGTGAGGCCGGGCGGGACCGTCGCGCTGGTGCTGCCGAACAGCCCCAGCCACCTGGTGGCGTACCACGCGGTGCTGCGGCTCGGCGCGGTCGTCGTGGACCTCAACCCGACCTACACCGAGGCCGAGCTGGCCCACCTGCTGGTCGACTGCGGGGCGCAGCACGCGCTCGTCTGGCACAAGGTGGTGGCGACCGTGCTGGCCGCGAGCGGGGACTCGACGTTGCAGGTCGTGAGCGTGGACATCAGCCGAGACCTGCCGCGCTCGGCCCAGCTGCTGCTGAAGCTGCCGGTGAAGGCGGCGCGGGCGAAGCGCAGCGCGCTGCGCGGCACCGTCCCTGCGGGCGTTCCCGACTGGCACACGCTGCTGGAGCGGGCTCACGGCGAGGTCCCGGCGGCGCCGGTGGGGGCGGACGACCTCGCCCTGCTGCAGTACACCGGCGGGACGACCGGCACGCCGAAGGCGGCGATGCTGACGCACCGGAACCTCGTGGCGAACGTCGTCCACGGTCAGGCGTGGGCGTCCTTCCGCCAGGGCGAGGAGACGGTCTACGGCGTGCTGCCGTTCTTCCATGCGTTCGGCCTGACCTTCTGCCTCAACCTGCCCGGCCACATCGGCGCCACGCTGGTGATGTTCCCGAACTTCGAGCCCGAGACGGTGCTGAAGGCGTTCGGGCGCCGGCCCGCCACGTTCATGGCCGGCGTCGCCCCGATGTTCGAGCGCATCGCGGTGGCGGCCGACTCCGCGCCGAAGGCGTCCCTCGACGGACTGCGGCAGGCTCGGCTCGGGTTCGCCGGCGCGATGCCGATCCCGCCGGCCACGGTCGAGCGCTGGGAGCGGCTCACCGGAGGACTGCTCATCGAGGGCTACGGCATGACCGAGTGCGCGCCGATCGCGCTGGGGAACCCGTGCGTCCCCACCCGCCGCCCCGGCACCCTCGGCGTGCCCTTCCCGAACACCGACATGAGGATCGTCGACATCGACGACCACACGCGCGAGGTGGAGTCCGACGGGAACGGCGTGCGACGTGGCGAGCTGCTCGTGCGCGGACCCCAGGTGTTCGCGGGCTACCTGAACCGGCCCGAGGAGACCGCGCACCAGTTGCTCGACGGCGGGTGGCTGCGCACCGGTGACGTCGTCGAGGTGGACCCCACCGGCTGGGTCACGCTCGTCGACCGGGTCAAGGAGATGATCATCGTCGGCGGCTTCAAGGTGTACCCGTCCACGGTCGAGGACCACCTGCGCCTGATGCCCGGCATCGTCGACGTCGCGGTCGTCGGCATGGCCACGGCGGGCGGTGACGACCAGGTCCTGGCGGCCTTCGTGCTCGAGCCGGGGGCCGACGCGCCCTCGGTCGAGGCGGTTCGCGCGCACGGCGAGCAGCGCCTCGCCCGCTACGCGCTCCCGCGCCGGGTCGAGGTCGTCGAGGAGCTGCCGCGCTCGCAGATCGGCAAGGTGATGCGGCGCCAGGTGCAGCAGCTGTTCACGCCGGGGGAGTAGCCCGGCTCGGCCGCTCCGCTCGGCCGCCTCCGCTCGGCCGCCTCCGCTCCATCTCTCCACTTTTGGAAACGGATTCACCGCTGCGCGGCGATCCGAGGTGAATCCGTTTCCAAAAGTGGAACGGGGGCGGGTGGGAGCGCCTGCGTCTGGGCGCACGTCGGTGACCACCGCCTGTGTGCTGCGCACCAGGTGAGACGAGGAACCACGGGCGCCGTGCCGACCTAGGCTCGGAGCATGACCTCCTCGCATCCCCGCCTCGTCGACGTCCAGTGGCTCAAGGACCGGCTCGACGACCCGTCGATCCGCATCGTCGACGCCACCGTTCACCTGACCTTCGACGACGACGGCGCGCACACCGAGTCCGGTCGCGAGACCTACCGCGAGGGCCACGTGCCCGGGGCGGTCTTCGCCGACCAGCTCACCGACCTCACCGTCCACGACGGCGAGGCGCCGTTCGAGGCCGCTCCGTCCGAGCAGTTCGCCCGCGTTGTCGGCGAGCTCGGCATCGGCAACGAGCACACCGTCGTCGTCTACGACACGGTCAACGGCATCTGGGCCACGCGCCTGTGGTGGCAGTTCGCGTTCGAGGGGCACGAGGACGTCGTGGTGCTCGACGGCGGGCTCAAGGCCTGGCAGGACGCCGGGCTGCCGGTCGAGTTTGGCGACGCCTCGACCGCGCCCGCCTCGTTCAGGGCCGAGCGGCACCCCGAGCGCAGCGTGGCCACGGCCGACGTCGAGGCCGCGACGCAGGACTCCTCCGTGCTGCTCATCAACTCGCTCGACCGGGAGTCCTTCTCGGGCGTCCGGATCCCGGGAAGCGTGAACGTCCCGTTCTCGGAGTTGGTGGACGACCAGGGCCGGCAGCGCAGCCTCGACGAGCTGCGCCCGCTGTTCGAGTCGGTCGGCGCGCTCGATCCCGAGGTGGCACCGGTGACGTACTGCGGCGGCGGCATCGCCGCGACCGCGGTGGCCTTCGCGCTGAAGGGCCTGGGTCGCGACGACGTCGCTGTCTACGACGGCTCGCTCAACGCGTGGACGGCCGATCCCGACCGGCCGCTCGCGCAGGGCTGACGCGTCAAGGCCGGCGCTCGCAGGTACACCTCGGGGGTGAGCCCTTCGTGAAGCCCGCCCGGCGGGTCCTCGACGAGGAGCTCGAACTGGCAGGCGCCGCAGAGCCGCGCGTCGTCGTCACGACCCACCCGCCTTCGCTGCGAGCGTCGGGTGAGTGCTCGGATCGCGGCGCCGGCTGGGCGACGGGGTGCAGTTCGAATCTCAGTCCGAGCGCTTGCGTGACCTTGATGACGGTCGACCATCGAGGATTGCCGTTCTCGGACAAGGCGCGGCAGAGCCCGTCGCGGCTCATGCCGACCGTGCGTGCCAGCTCACTCATGTTCCGCGACCGAGCGATCACTCCGAGCGCGCGAGGAACCGCCGTCGGGTCCTCACGTGAGGCGTGGAGCGCGATCTGCAGATGGTCCGTGACGTCGGCGAGATCGTTGAGATGGTCTGCCGGATCGAATCTCTGGAACACCTCACGGGTGATCGCCATCATGTGCCTCCCTCTGTGCCTGCCATTGACCAGCGAGCCGCTGCGTCACACGTTCACGGGGCGCCGGAGAGGCCGTGCGAGTCCACGGCGGGCGCCGGGCGCCGCTCGCGTGACGCCTGCACGGCGGACACCACGACGAGGACCGCCGCGATCGCGAGGCAGGCGATCAGCACGAGGAGTGAGACGTTCCCGTTGATGTACGGGTCGCGCCACCGGGCGAGGTCGACCGGCTGGCTGGGCTCGTCCAGGATCCGCCCGACGGCCGTCCGGAAGAACCAGGCGTAGATGCCGCTGAAGCCGATCACGACGGCTGCGCGGATCAGGCGCGAGGTCGGCAGGTAGCAGCTGACGAGCGCGACGACCCACGCATAGACGAGCGCGAGGGCCGTGATCGGGACGGTCTGGCTCCACCACGTGTCGAGCTGGTCGGTGGCGAGCATGACCACGAAGAGGAAGGCCAGGAGGGCGACCGTGTCGAGCGCCAGGGCGATGACCACCTCGTGCCGTGACCACGGTGCCGGCAGGGGCGCATGGCGGAGCGCGAGCGGGCCGAGGAGCACCACGACGGCGAGCAGGACTGCTCCGGCGGCGATCGGCAGCCACTCGCCGCGTCCGTTCATCGCCCAGGCCACCGTGAACGTGGCGAGCAGGCTGACCAGGAACGCACCGACCACGGTGGGGACCCGCCGCTCCGCGACCAGCAGCGGCAGGGTGGTGAGGCTGAAGGCCACGCCCACGGACGCCAGGACGATCCAGAACCAGCTCAGGGTCTGCTCGACGGCGAGGTTCGCGATGAGGCAGGCGACGAGGGCGATGGCGTAGCCGATGGCGGTCGTCCACAGGATCCCCGCGCGCCAGCGGCGGTAGAAGCGAGCCTCGCGGTCGACCCGCGCCGCCACCACGTCGTCGCTGGCCCGGATCAGCTCGCCCTCCGTCACGCCGAGGTGCTCGGCGAGGGGAGCGACCATCGAGATGTCGGGGTAGGAGACCCCGCGCTCCCACTTGGAGACCGCAGACTCGGTGACGAACAGGCGCTCGGCCAGCCCTGCCTGCGTGAGGCCCGCGGCCTTGCGCTTCGCGGTCACGAACTGACCGAAGGCCTTCTTCGACGATGTCATGCGACGAGTCAACCAGCGCGGGAGCCGGTCGATGGAATTCCCGGGCCGAATCGGGACTCGACCGTCAAGCCTGTGCCTCTGACCTGCGGCGATGCCCCGGCGGAGGTCAGGCGAAGGTGTCGAGCGCCCGCCGCAGGGAGAGCACGACGCTGTCCACGAGCAGCTGCTCGTGGGTCTCGCCGATCCGGTTCTCGAGCAGCGCGGTGAGCTCGACGTCGGCCGCTTCGAGCCGGGGATCGACGTCGGCGCCGTGCCCGTAGGCGTCGAGTGCGTCGGCGACCCGATGCATGGCACGCGCGATCGGCTCGCGGACCTCGTCGCTCAGCACGGTCTGGGTCGCGGGATCGCCGGGCACGCCGTGGGGCCGCAGGAGCAGGTCCGCGACGTCGGAGACCAAGAGCGAGACGCGGTCGAGGCTGTCGGCCTCCT
This sequence comes from Aeromicrobium choanae, assembly GCF_900167475.1. Lineage (NCBI taxonomy): Bacteria > Bacillati > Actinomycetota > Actinomycetes > Propionibacteriales > Nocardioidaceae > Aeromicrobium > Aeromicrobium choanae. Next base: position 2,790,827 of record NZ_LT796768.1, read on the forward strand.
CCGTGAGGACCGCGAGGGCGTCGCGGTGGCGTCGCGCCCGAGCATTCGCGGTGAGCGACTCGTGGACGCGCGACACGGCGTCGCGCATCTCGGTCCGGGCGCGTCGGAGCTCGGAGTGCTCGCGGTGCCACTGGTCGAGGGTCGGCAGCTCGTGCTCGACCATGAGGTCGGCGATCTCGCGCAGCTGCTCCGCCAGCACCTCGCGCGTGTGGCCCACGGCGGACCGTGCGGGGGCCAGCGGCAGCGGTGGGGAGACCATGTTGACGACGATCCCGACGAGCGCGCCGAACAGCGTGAGCCCCCCGTAGGCGCCGATGAACTGGGCCTCGCCATGGCCGATGATCAGCGTGAAGACCGCCGCGGTCGGCGCCCAGCCGCCCATGGCGCCCAGGACGCGCCATCCCGCCGCGCTGACCGACAGCGCGACGACGAGCGCCAGGGTGACGGCCGCGACGTAGTCGCCCGTCGCCGTGTCGACGAGCCACGCGATGGCGCCGCCGACGACGATGGCGCCGACCGCCTGGAGCGACTCGCGCACCGAGCCCGCGAGGGTCGACGTCGTGGCGATGATGGCGCCGAACGGCGCGTAGTACGGATAGTCCTGCGAGCCGGGGACGAACCGCACGAGGGTCCAGGCGATCGCCGCGGCGACGGCCGCGCGCAGGGCGAGAGCGATTCGGGGGTGATTCACCCACCGGTCGAGGAGCCACCCGCGCGCTGTTTCCATCCCCTCACCGTGACACGTCCGGGCCAGGCGGGCACGTCCGCGCCCGGACTGCCCTGACGGGTCAGCGCGGCACCACCAGCACGACCTTGCCCACCGCGGCCCGGGTCTCCAGCGCGCGGTGGGCCTCCGCCGCCTCGGCGAGAGGGAGCGCCGTCCCGACGTGGGGCACGCGGGTCCCGTCCGCCGCGGCGGCCAGCGCCGCCCACTCGAACTCCTCGATCCGGTCGAGGATCGGCGGGCCCAGCACGTCGATCACCCGCCGCTGCGGATCGGCGTAGTCGTTCTGCTCACCCGACGACCAGCCGAAGCGCACGAGACGACCACCCGGCGCGAGACTGCGGTACAGCGCGCGCCCGACGGGGCCGGCGACCCCGTCGAGGACGACGGTGGGCGTGCCGACGTCGTGGAGCCGGAGCTGCCAGTCGGGGGAGTGGCGGTCGAGGGCGAGGGTGGCGCCAAACCGCGAGACCAGCGCGGTCTTGTCCGGACCTCCGGCCACCCCCACGGTGCGTGCGCCGACGTTCGTGGCGCCCTGCAGCAGCAGCGGGCCGAGCCCGCCGGCCGCGGAGGTCACCACGACGACGTCATCGGGCTGCAGCTCGGCGAGCTCCAGGATGGCGGTGGCGGTGCGGCCCGTCCCGATCGCGGCCACGGCGGTGGCGGCGTCCATCCCCTCGGGGATCGGATGGGCGCGCCCGGCGTCGACGACCGCCTGCTCCGCGTAGCCACCGCCGCCGAAGCCGAGGTGCGCGACGACGCGACGGCCGAGCCACCCGGGGTCGACGCCCGGGCCGATCGCGTCCACCACGCCCGCCACCTCGCGGCCCGGGACGATCGGCAGGTCGGGGGCCGGCCCGGCACCGAAGGCCTCCCCGGCGCGGATGGAGGTGTCGAGCAGGTGCACCCCGGCGGCCTCCACGGCGATGCGGAGCTGCCCGGCTGCCGGCTCCGGATCGGGGATGGACTCGAGGCGCAGGACGTCGGCGGGACCGAACTCGTGGTGTCGTATCGCGTGCATGGGTCCATCGGACAACCTCAACCGGCGTTGAGGTCAAGGGCAGACGGCAACGGGCCGGCGCCGTCGGGTGACGACGTCGGCCCGCTGCTCGTTGGCTACTTCGCCTGCAGGTCCTGGAGCGCGTCCTCCACGCGGTCGAGGCTGTAGTGCGCGTCGGTGTAGCCGGCGACCGTGTTCTTGCCCATGACGTAGGCCTGGTCGGCCTTCACGGCCGGCAGCTGCTGGTAGAGCTTCGTGCCCTGCAGCGCCTCCATGAACGGGTTGACCTCCTCGCGCAGGTTCGAGTCGAGGAAGAGGATGTCGGCGTCCCCGACGGTCGACCCGATCTTCTCGAACGAGACCGTGGCCTCGGGCTCCTTCTCCTTCGAGACGACGGCGTCCTCCCGCGCGGACCACGTGAAGCCCAGCGGCTCCAGCAGCGTGCCGCTCATGTTCTTCTCGCCCCAGGCGTAGAAGTTGTTCTCCTCGTAGGCGCCGATGACGCCCACCGTCCTGCCCTCGATGACGTCGGCGTAGGTCGTCGCGATCTCCTCCTGGCGCTTCGCGAAGTCGGAGGCGAGCTCGTCGACCCTCTCGGTGGCGTTGAGCGCATCCGCGATCTCCTCGGTGCGTTGCGCCCAGTTGGCACGGTCGCCTCCCCGCAGGGTGAACACGTAGACCGGCGCGATGGCCTCGAGCTGCTTGAGGACCTCCTCCTCGAGCACGTTCGGGGCCAGGATCAGGTCGGGATCGACGCCCGTGATCTTCTCCAGCTGGGGTTCGGTGGCGTCGTTGGTGACGACGGGGACGTCGGCGACGGTCTCGACGAGGTCCTCCGGGATGATCCCCTCCTCGAACGAGCCCTGGCCGACCGGGGTGATCCCCAGGTCGAGCACGGGCTGGGTCGCGGCGTAGTGCAGCGTCGCGACACGCTTCGGCTCCTTCGGGACCTTCACCTCGGTGCCGAGGGCGTCGGTCACGGTGCGGGTCTCGGCCTCGTCGCCGGACGCCGCGGAGTCCGAGCCACAGGCGCTCAGGGTGAGGGCGAGCGCCGCGGCGGCGGCGGTCAGGACGACGCGGCCGCGCCGGGCTCGCGAGGTGGGAACGGTCTTCATGCGGTGACCTTTCGGATCGGGTCGTCCACGGGCGCGGAGTGGCCGTGGTGACGGGTGATGACGTGAGGACCGCCGTTGAGCGGGTCCTCGATGATCGCGGCGTCGATGTCGAAGACGTCCGCGAGCAGCTCGGTGGTCAGGACGGTGCGAGGCGACCCCTGCGCGACGATGCGGCCCGAGGACATCACCACGAGGTGGTCGGCGTACCGGGCGGCGTGGTTGATGTCGTGCAGGACGGCGACGATCGTGCGGCCGTCGCACCGGTTCAGCGTGGCGAAGAGATCGAGCAGGCCGATCTGGTGGGCGATGTCGAGGAACGTCGTGGGCTCGTCGAGCAGCAGGATCCGGCTGTCCTGCGCGAGGGTCATCGCGACCCAGGCCCGCTGGCGCTGTCCGCCGGAGAGCTCGTCGATGGGCCGGTCCGCCAGGTCGACGAGGTCGGTCTGCTCGAGCGCTCGGCGGACGGTCCGCTCGTCCGCCTCGCTCCAGCGGGTGAGGATCGACTGGTGCGGGTAGCGACCACGGCGCACGAGGTCGAACACGGTGATGCCGGCGGGCGCCACGGCCGACTGCGGCAGCAGGCCGAGCCGGGTGGCGACGTCCCTGCCGCGCATCCGGTGGATGTCCTTGCCGTCCAGCAGCACCGCACCGGCGCGGGGCTTGAGGAGTCGCGCGAGCGAGCGCAGCAGGGTGGACTTGCCGCACGCGTTCGGACCGATGATGACGGTGAACGCCCCTTCGGGCACGGCGAGGTCGAGGTGCTCGCCCACGACGCGACCGTCGTAGCCCATCGTGAGGTCCTGGGCGCGCAGGGCGGCGGGACGGTCGAGATCGGTGTGGTTCACAGGGTTCCCTTCCGGCTCTCGCGGACGAGCAGCGAGACGAGGTAGAGGCCGCCGAGGGCGATCGTGACGACGCCCACGGGCAGCGAGCGGTCGGGGATGGCGTGCTGGGCGACGAGGTCGGCGCTCGCGAGCAGGAACGCGCCCGCGCAGGCCGCCGGGGCCATCGAGGCACCGCTCGTGCCGGCGACCCGGCGGCCGACGTGCGGCGCGGCGAGGGCGACGAAGGCGATCGGGCCGGCCGCGGCGGTGGCGATCGCCACGAGCAGGACGCCGGTGAGCACCGCGATCAGCCGGGTGCGGCCCGGCGGCACGCCGAGTGCGGCCGAGCTGTCCTCGCCGAGGTCGAGCAGCCCGAGCGGCCGGCTCAGCAGGACGCCGGTCAGGAGCATCACGACGAGACCCGCGACCAGGGCGGGGCCCGTGTACGCCCAGCTCGCCCCGTTGAGGGAGCCCGAGCCCCACACCGCGGCGACCCGGGCCAGCTCGAGGTCGGCGGTGAGCACGATCCAGGTCTGCGCGGAGTTGAGCATCGCGCTCAGGGCGATGCCGACGATCACGAGTCGGAAGCCCGCCACGCCGCCGCCGCGCGCGAGCAGCAGGACCGCGACGGCGACGAGCAGGCCGCCGACCACCGCGCCGCACGTCACCAGCAGGTAGCTCGAGCCGACGAGGGCGATCATCATGACGCCCCCGGCCGAGGCACCGGCCGTGAAGCCGATGATGTCGGGACTGCCCAGCGGATTGCGCGTGACGGACTGGAAGATCGCGCCGGCCACGCCGAGCATGGCGCCGAACACCGCGGCGGCCAGCGCCCGCGGGAGCCGCCACTGCACGACGAAGAGCTCGACGTCGCGGGCCGCGTCCCCGAAGAGCGCTCGGGCGACCTCGGGCGGGGAGAAGGTGACCTCGCCGAGCATCAGGGCCGCGCCCGTCACGGCGAGGGTGGCGACCAGCAGGCCCAGGCATCCGAGCACCGCACGCACCGGGACGAGCCCGGAGATCGCGAGGCCCTGAGGCACGCGGACGACGACGAAGCCCTGCTCGGCGGGCGAACGGGTGATCACTGGGTGTGCACCTGCCGCCCGGAGATGAGCCAGATCAGGACGGGCGCACCCACGAACGCCGTGACGACGCCGACGGGCATCTCGCGCAGCGGCACGGCCACCCTGGCGAGCGTGTCGGCCAGCAGCAGGATCGTGGGCGCCGCCAGCATCGAGAGCGGGACGATGCGGGCGTGGTCGTTGCCGACCAGCAGGCGGCACACGTGCGGCACCATCAGGCCGAGGAACCAGATCGGTCCCGCCACCGCCGTGGCGGAGCCGACCAGCAGGGTCACCGAGAGCACCGTGAGCAGCCTGGTGCGGCGCGGATCCACGCCGAGCGAGGCCGCGACGTCGTCACCGAGGGCGACCGCGTTGAGCGCCTTGAGCAGCACGAGCCCCAGGACGAGTCCGGCCACGATGTACGGCACGACGCCGGCCAGGTCGTCGAGCGAGCGGCCGGCGACGGAGCCCGCGGCCCACGACCGGAAGCGCTCGAACGTGTCGGGATCGCTGAGCCGGATCGCGGTGGCGACGCCGGCCAGGACGGCCGCCAGCGCGACGCCCGCGAGGGTCATGCGTAGGGGAGTGGCGGGTCCGCGACCCGTCGCCGCGAGCAGGAGCACGGCGAGGGTGGCCACGCCGGCACCGGCGAGGGCGGGCCACACCAGGGTGCCGACCGCTCCGGTGGCCCCGAGCGCGACGGCCACGGTCACCCCGAGCGCCGCGCCGTCGTTGACGCCCAGGATCCCGGGGTCTGCCAGCGGGTTGCGGGTGTACGCCTGGATGAGCGCACCAGCGGTGCCCAGGGCCGCGCCCACGAAGATCGCGACGAGGGTGCGGGGCAGCCGGTAGGACTGCATGAGCGCCTCCGCCTCCGCGTCGCCGTGCCCGAGCAGGCCGGCCAGCGCGCGATCGGGCGCGAGGGTCTCGGTGCCGACGAGGAGGCTCGCCGCGACGGCGGCCAGCAGCGCCACCGACAGGCCGAGGACCGCCAGCGGCATCCGCGTGCGGCGGGTCCCGTCCGGGCGCGCCTGGACCGTCGTCGTCATCCGGGCTCCGCTCAGGCCTGCGCGACGAGGACGCGGGACAGCTGGCCGAAGCCCCAGCCCAGCACCTCGCGCTCGACCTCGCTCGCGCCGGCGCGACGCAGGAGGGCGGTCAGCTCGTCACGGGTCCGCATCGGCAGGCCGCTGAGCGCCAGGCTGGTCAGCGCGTGCTCGGCGACGTGGTCGTCCTCGTCGGCGCCGTCGGCGACCCGCTCGGACAGGACGACGGTGGTGCCGGAGGACAGGGCGGAGCGCAGGACGCGCAGGGCGTCGTCGTCGGTGCGGCCCTCGAGGGCGCCCACCACCACGGCGCAGTCGTGGGCCGGCCAGTCCGCGACGTCCTCGCCCGGGAGGTGGACGGTGCGGCCGGCGGCGACGGAGGAGGCGACCAGCGCCGCGGCGTCGCCGAAGACCGCCAGGGTGCCGGCTGCCTTCACCGGGGCCAGCTCGGCGAGGGCCTGCAGCACGTACTGCAGCTCGTCGGCCGCCCGCGAGTCGTAGCCGGCCTGCAGCGCCGGATCGGCGGCACGGCGGCCTCGCCACGTGGCAGTTCCTGAGCGCGCCGAGGGCAGGCCCGTGCGGAGCACGTCGAGCAGGTCGACCAGGGCGAGCGCATCGCGGTTCGCCGGGTCGGCGAGATCGAGCTCGTCGATGGAGTGCTCCTCCATGAGGACGGCCCCCCGTGCGGTGTTGCGGTAGGCCTTCCCGTCGTGCTCGAGCAGCTCGAGGGCGGTCATCGCGTCCAGCAGGGGAGCGAGCCGCTCGGCGGCGACCCCGGTGGAGTCGGCGAGCGCGGCGACGGTGTCGGCCCCGCGGGCCACGGCCGGGTTGATCCCCAGGGTCACCGCGACACGCGTGACGATCGGTGGAGCCAGCTCGGTCATCTCGTGGACGTGCTCGAGCACGGCTCGGGCGGTGTCCTCCGAGGCCGGCGTCGGCGGGACGAGCCGCTCGGCGTCGTCGCGCTCGGGAGGCTGGACGACCGTCTCCTCGGGCGAGGCGGTCCGCCGCCAGTACCCGACGACCTCGACGTCCTCCTTCGGCAGCCCGAGCTCGTTGCGCAGGTAGCGCCGCAGGGGAGCGATCGTCATCGCCTCTCCCGCGATCCAGGCGAAGCCGCGCCCGGACGGGGGAGTGAACCGGCGCACGGCGGCGTCGAGCTGACGGCTGTGCCCGGCGGGGACCTCGCCGCGGACCAGCCACTCGAGGGTCACGCCGGCGGGACGGGGGAGGTCGAGGCGGTCGGCCTCGCTCGGCACCTCCACGATGGCGTGGCCGCGGACGTCCTCGGGGGCCTCCTCGAGCCAGCGTGCGACCGCGGGAAGCGCGGTCTCGTCGCCGGCGACCAGGTGCCAGTCGACGTCGTGGTTGACCCCGGCGCAGGACTTGGGGCCGGCGAACGCGATGGCGTCGCCCGGGGTGGCGCGGAAGGCCCACTCGGCGGCCAGGCCGTGGTCGTGGCGGACGACCTCGACGTCGAAGGTGCCGACGGCGGGGTCCCAGGCGCGGACCGTGTAGTCGCGGGTGAACTCGAGCACCTCGGGATTCCACGCGAACCGCCGCTCCTCCTGGGTGCCGGCCCGGGGGAGGTCGCCGTCGGCGGGCGGGACGACCATCTTCACGTGGTCGTCGAACCCGGTCGAGGAGAACGCGGGCCGCGCGAAACCCTCGCCCATGATGCCCTCGGCGAGGTCGGGACCGGCCAGCGTGAGGCGACGCAGGTTCGGGCTGACGTCGACCACCCGGGTCACCTCGGCTTGGCGCAGGACGATCGGATGGATGGTCAGCGGGCGGGACGTACGAGGCATCCGGAGACTCCCGAGCGGGTCGAAGGCAACAACATACGAAGGGTAGCCTCACCTTCTGCGGCAGCGCGCTGGGGTGTCTCGCCTCGCGGATCGGCCTAGGGTCGTGGGCATGACGCCGATCCTGCTGACGTCCGACGATCCCCGCGGCATCCTGCTCTTCGCGCCCGGCGCGGGCGGCGACCCGTCCCGCTACGAGCGGCTCCTGCGCGCCGCCGCCGACGCGGGCTTCATCGTGGCCGCCCCGGCCCACCACCTCACGGAGATCTTCTCCGACGACGTGGTGCGCGAGCGCGTGTCCGCCCTGGGTGCGCCGCTCGCCGAGATCGGGCGGGAGGACCTGCCGGTGGTGGCGGCCGGGCACTCCCTGGGCGGGTGTGCGGCGCTGTGCCTCGCGGGAGCCAGGCCGCGGAACCGCCGGGGCGAGGCGTTCGAGGTGCCCTCGGAGCCGCGCGTCTCGCGCGTCATCGTGCTGGCGCCCGCGGCCGGCTGGTTCGCCGGACCCGACACCCTCGACGAGGTCGCCGCGCCGGTCACCGCGTTCGTCGGGTCGGAGGACACCGTGACGCCCCCGGAGTCGGCCGAGGTGCTGCATCCGGCACCCGCCGGGCTCGACCTGCGTCGCTACGAGGGCGTGGGCCACTTCGACTTCATGTCGCCGCTGCCGTCGAACAAGGTGCCCACGCCGGGCCTCGACCACGATGCGTTCCAGGATCGCTTCACCGCGGAGTTCGTCGCGGCACTGGGGTAGCCGCCGACAGCCACCGCCGGACCGTCAGGTCCGGTGACGGAGGGATGGCGCTAGCCTGTGAGCGCCAAGACACGGGGTGCCCCGCCGGGGCTGAGATCACACCCGTCGAACCTGATCTAGTTCGCACTAGCGAAGGGATGTCGCGATGTCGCGCACGCCTGAAGACCTGCTCACCTCCACCACTGAGGCCCTGGCCCGGGTGCGCGCGGACGCGCCCCTCGTGCAGTGCCTCACCAACAGCGTCGTGGTGAACTTCACCGCCAACGCCCTGCTCTCCGTGGGCGCCGCGCCCGCGATGGTCGACGTGCCCGAGGAGGCCGGACCGTTCGCGACAGTCGCCGGCGGGGTGCTGATCAACCTCGGCACGCCGGCCGGCGAGCAGCGCGAGGCCATGCTCGAGGCGGCCTCGGCGGCTGCGGGGGCCGGCACGCCGTGGGTGCTCGACCCCGTGGCGGTCGGATCCCTCCCGGTCCGGACCCCGTTCGCCCACCGCCTGCGTGACCTGAGCCCCACGGTGATCCGGGGCAACGCCTCGGAGATCATCGCGGTCGCCGGCGCGGGTGCCGGCGGACGCGGCGTGGACTCCACCGACGACGTGGACG